>DATFDT010000346.1:0-7862 GCA_035251975.1 Pyrinomonadaceae bacterium
CCCCCGCTGTTACTTGGATTTGGCAAGCGGGGGCAAGCCCCTCTTCCTGACTTGTTCTTCTTCCTGACTTGTTCTTTTCCCTGACCTGTTCTTTACCTCGACGTTACCTGTAAATCCCCACCACCGTATTTGAACTCAAAGAAATCATGTGCGGAGCCGGGGAAGAACTTGCACTGCACGAGCTTGCCCTGCGGCATCTGAAATCCAACATCGTCGCGACGCTCAGCATCCGTTGCCCACCACGTCAGGCTGGCGCCTTTGTCGTCAGGATCCTCGGCGTCAACCGGGATCCAACCTTTGGCTGGCTGCTGATAAATGCCGTACGTAAGCCTGTCCTTTTCACCCTCGACACCGTTGTCTTCAATCACCAGTAGAATTCGCTGTCCAATATTAGCTGGGACATTTGAATCAAAAATCTCACCTCCCATGATCGCCATGTTTTTGCTGGTATCCATACAATCGAACTTCGCTCTCACCAGCACGCCCGGGGTCGTTTTCTCCTCCGGATTATCCGGGTCAGCAACCGGGATAGCCGCAGGGTCGCTCAGTGTCATCTCACCTTCGCCCGCGCCTTCAGTAAGTTCGTTGGCTTTGAATTCGACGAATCTCGTTTCGCCATCGTCCAATGAAAACTTGAACGAACCGGAAGCTGTTGATCCCTCCGCGCCTGCGAAAACCAAATTTGGTAAGGCGATACATACAGCCAACACTGCCATAATGAATACGCCTATAATGTTCTTCATTGAGAGGTCTCCTCGTGGATAAGGTTTCGGGTAAGTCGGTGTATGAGGACTTTGGTCTTGCAAAGTCTATTCGCACTACACGACAAATGAACAAAAATCAGCACTACAAACTAACGCGTATTTTTATCCCCTTTCTGGTCATCGTAATTTTGGCCAGTTCGTCGGGTCTTGTTTGGGGGAAGATGCTGCAAACCGGCAGCATTAAAGGCAAAGTCGTGGCTGATATTACGGATCAGCGCAAGGCTCTGTCGGGAGTGACGGTTACTTTAAGCTCAGAACGCCTTGGTGACAAGCAAATTCAAACCATCAGCGACATGGAAGGGCAGTACGACTTTCCCAGTCTCGTTGCCGGTGATTACATTGTGACCGTCGAATTTTCGGGTTTCAAGAAGTATGAAAAGAAACTGAGTGTGCAGATCGAGGCGACTGTCGAGCACGATATCCTACTGCAGCCGATTCCGATCGCTGAGAATGTAACGGTCACCGATAATCGAGTCGATGCTGATAAAACCGAGTCGACCACACCGTCAGTGATCACACAGGCCGCGCTGCGCGATGCGCCACTCATCGATCAAAAGTTTCAGGACGCACTGCCTTTATTGCCGGGCGTTCTGCGTGGTCCGGACGGAAACCTGAACATCAAAGGAACGCGGCCGAGTCAGAGCGGGATTCTGGTTTCGAGTTTGAATGTGACGGATCCGGTTACGGGTGCGCCCGCGATCGAGTTACCGCTCGAAGCTGTCGACACGGTGCAAGTGCATTCCAATCCGTACTCGTCGGAGTTTGGGAAGTTCACCGGCGCCGTGACGACGATCGAGACGCGCTCGGGAAGTAACGATCTTCGTTACCTGTTTCTCGGCGTGTTGCCACGACCGCGCTGGCGCGACGGCAAGATTTACGGCATCGGCGCCGCAACGCCGCGCATCGCTGCCGGTGGTCCGATCAAGAAAGACAAGCTCTTCTTCTTTCAAAGCGTCGAGTATCGTTTCGTGCGGACAAATGTGCCGAGTCTTGAAGCACTCGAAGAGCACCAGCGCGACATCAAGCGCGAGAGTTTCGATTCGTTTACGCGTCTCGATTGGGTGGTGAATAAAAACAACCGGCTCACGGGAAGCTTTTCGATCTTTCCACAGAAGTTTGACTACTTCAATCTGAACACTTTCAACCCGTCTGACACGACCGCGAACTTCCATCAACGCGGCTGGTTTGTCGCGCTGAACGAGCAGGCGGCGTTCGAGTCAGGTGCGTTGCTGCAATCGAGTTTCAGCGTGAAGCAGTTTGACGGCGACATCTTCGGCAACAGTGGTGCGCCTTACGAGATCACTCCGGATCGCAATTTTGGTGGCTGGTTTAATCGACAACATCGCGAGAGTCGTCGTTACGAGCTGCTGGAGATTTTCAACTTCGCACCGTGGCGCTCACATACTTTCAAGACCGGCGTCAATATCAGTCGCACGTCGTTCGACGGCACTGATCGGAGTACTGCGGTCACCATCCTGCGCGTAGATGGAACGAGACATCAACTCATCGATTTCTCCGGCCCGGGCGATCTGAGTCTGGCGCAGACCGAGTATTCGGCCTTTGTGCAGGACAAGTGGATCGTGAACACGCGTCTCGTGTTCGACCTGGGCCTGCGCTACGACCGCGACGGCATTGGCAGAAACAACAACCTTGCACCACGTTTGGGCTTTGCGGTCACGCCAACAAATTCCGACCGCACAATCGTGCGTGGCGGCGTCGGCCTCTTCTACGACAAGATTCCATTGAACGTCGGCTCATTCGAACAATACCAAAGCCTTCTCATAACAACCTTCGCCCCCGACGGCCTCACCCCCATCGCCGCCCCACGTCTATTACTGAACACTGTGGACGCCTCGTCAACAACTGTAGGGGCGGCCCTCCGTGGCCGCCCGTCGTTCGAGAATCCGTACTCCATTGCCTGGAACCTCCAACTCGATCACCAACTAAACGATCGCCTCCTACTCCGCCTGGGCTACGAAGAACGCAACACACGTCACGACTTCACCCTCGAACCGACCGATAACACACTCCTGCTACAAAACAACGGCCGCTCGCGTTATCGTGAACTGCAAGCTCTCGCACGCCTCCGTTTTCAGGAAGGCCGCAACATCTTTCTGTCGTACGTGCGCTCGCAGGCACGCGGCAATCTAAACGACTTCAACACCTACTTCGGAAACCAAAAGCACGCCGTGATCCGTCCCGACGAGTACGGCCGCCAACCTTTCGACGCACCGCATCGACTACTTTTCTGGGGCGACTTCGCCGTTCCGTTCAACATGGTCCTGACACCCGTCGTCGACTGGCACAGCGGCTTCCCATTCTCTCTTCTGAACGAAAACCAGGACTTCGTTGGACCACGCAACGAGGGCGGACGCTTTCCGCGACTACTTACATTGGACCTGCTCGTAATGAAAGCATTAAAGATCCGCTTCCGTGGCAAGGAGTACAAAGGCCGCGCCGGCTTCACGGTCTTCAACATCACGAACCACTGGAACCCGCGCGACGTCCAGAACAACATCGCGAGCCCGCAGTTCGGCACATTCTTCAACAGCCCCGAGCGGAGTATCCGTTTGAAGTTCGAATTTGTAAAATACTGAATCCGTTTTCAAATCCGTGTAATCTGCGGTTAAAAGGACTTCCAATATGAAAACCCTGCTTGTCTTACTACTCCTCTGCCCGATGGTATTGGCCCAGAGCGAGACGCCATCGAAATTCGAACCGACCAACCACGGGTTTAACTACGAGCGCCGCATCGTCATGATCCCGATGCGCGACGGCGTCAAACTAAACACCGTCATCCTCGTCCCGAAAGGTGCGCGCAACGCACCGATCCTGATGACGCGCACGCCATACAATGCTATTGAGACAACGAGTCACGTGAACAGCTCCGATCTCGGCCCAAACCTGAGCGGCTACGACAACGCCACTGACGTGATCATTGAGGGCGGCTACATTCGCGTGGTCCAGGACGTACGCGGCAAGTACGGCTCCGAAGGCGACTACGTAATGAACCGCCCGCTGCAAGGTCCTTTGAACCCGACCAAAGTGGACCATGCAACCGATACCTACGACACCATCGACTGGCTCGTGAAGAACGTTCCCGAGTCGAATGGCCGCGTCGGCATCATCGGCATCTCGTACGATGGTTTCCTGCCGTTGATGGCGCTCATCAATCCGCATCCGGCGTTGAAAGTCTCGGTGCCGATGAATCCGATGGTCGACGGCTGGATGGGCGACGACTGGTTTCACAACGGCGCGTTTCGCCAGCAGGGGATGAGCTACATCTACGATCAGGAAGCGACGCGCGGAAACGACATCGAATGGTGGACCAGCCACTACGACGATTACGACATGTTCATGGACGCAGTCTCGGCGGGCGAGCTGGGCCGGCTTCGCGGTCTCGAGCAGGTCGGCTTCTGGCGCCAGATTCTCGCGCATCCGAGTTACGACGCTTACTGGCGCGAGCAGGCTGTGGACAAAATCCTCGCGAAGGAACCGCTGAAAGTTCCGGTGATGCTCGTGCACAGTCTGTGGGACCAGGAAGATATTTACGGCGACATCGCTGTGTACAAAGCGATCGAGCCGAAGGATACGAACAACGATAAGGTGTTTCTCGTGCTTGGTCCATGGCATCACGGGCAGGCGATTCGCGACGGCAGCTCGCTCGGTGCGATCAAGTTCAACAGCGATACCGCGCTGACGTTTCGACAGGAAATCCTGCGCCCGTTCCTCGATCATTATCTGAAGGACGGCGCGCCAAAGGCTGACGTTGCGCCCGTGACGGCTTTTGAAACGGGAACGAACAAGTGGTATCGAATGTCAGCATGGCCGAAAGGCTGCGACAACGGTTGCACGATCAAACCCACGCCGCTCTACCTCAATAAAGGCTTAACCGCAGGCTTTACAGCGCAATCATCGTCGCAGGGTTATGAAGAATACGTTTCGGATCCGGCGAAGCCTGTTCCGTTTCGCGCGCGTCCGATCGACGCGAGTAGTTGGTCGCGTTGGCTGGTCGACGATCAGCGTGAGATGTCAGGCCGTCCGGACGTGCTTGTTTTTACCTCGGATGTCTTAAAAGAGCCTGTAAAAATCAGCGGCGAGCCCATTGCTAATTTGATTGCTTCGACTAGCGGTACCGATTCTGACTGGGTCGTAAAGTTGATCGATCTTTACCCGCCGCAGGTTGCGGGACAATCGAACATGGGTGGATACCAGTTGATGATTTCTGCCGACGTGTTCCGCGGGCGTTATCGTGAGAGCCTGGAGTTTGCGAAAGCGATCACAGCCAACGAACCGCTGAAATATCGTTTCGCGTTGCCGACAGCGAATCACGTCTTTCTGCCGGGCCATCGCATCATGGTGCAGATCCAATCAAGCTGGTTTCCACTCTACGATCGCAACCCGCAGACATTTGTAAAGAGTATCTTCTGGGCCAAACCCGAAGACTTCAGGAAAGCAACACAGCGGATCTACAACACGAGTTTTATCGAGCTGCCGCTGGTGACAAAAAACTAATCCGCGGATTTTATCCGTGTAATCTGTGGCTAAAAAACGAGGAGCCCATCTCATGCGCCTGATTGCATTTATCCTCTGCGTTTCGATGTTGGTAGTTGCATCTCAACCGTCAACGCCAATCAACGACTACAAAGCAGCCGTCGTCGCTGACGTCAGCGCCATGGCGAAACAGTCGCAAGTAATGGTCGACATGGTCTTCAGCTTCGGTGAGCTGGGCTTCCAGGAAGTGGAGACCTCGAAATATCTCACCGCCATACTCAAGAAAGAAGGCTTCAAGATCGAACAAGGCATTGCCGGCATTCCCACCGCGTGGATCGCAACCTGGGGCTCGGGCCATCCCGTGATCGCGCTCGGCTCCGACGTCGATTGCATTCCACAAGCCTCACAAAAGCCCGGCGTCGCCTATCACGATCCTTTGGTCGAAGGCGCTCCCGGTCACGGCGAAGGCCACAACTCAGGCGTGCCGCTAAACATCACCGCGGCGATCGCCGTGAAGCGCCTGATGCAAAAAGAGAAGCTCCCGGGCACGATCAAGATCTGGCCGGGCGTCGCGGAAGAGCTCGTAGCCGGCAAGGCCTACTTCGTTCGTGAAGGCGTTTTCAAAGACGTCGATGTGGTCCTGTTTACGCACGTCGGCAACAATCTCAATACCTCGTGGGGACAGTCGTCTGCGACAGGTCTCGTGTCAGTCGAGTACACGTTCAAAGGTGAGAGCGCACACGCAGCCGGCGCGCCGTGGCAGGGACGCAGTGCGCTCGACGCTGTTGAGTTGATGGACATCGGCTGGAACTTCCGGCGCGAGCACCTGCGACTGCAGCAGAGATCGCATTACGTGATCACCAACGGCGGCGATCAGCCCAACGTCGTGCCGCGTCTCGCGAGCGTCTGGTACTACTTCCGCGAGCTCGATTACGAACACATCAAACAGATGCGCGACATCGGCGACTCAATGGCGCAGGGCGCGGCGCTAATGACGAACACGACTGTCAGTTCGCGCGTGCTTGGCTCCGCATGGCCGCAACACTTCAACAGGCCCGTGGCCGAAGCGATGTACGAGAACATCAAGCAGGTCGGTCTGCCGCAATGGAGCGACGCCGATCAAACACTCGCAAAGGCGTTGCAAAAAGAGTTGAAAGCGCGCGAGCAGGGTTTGGCCATGCAGCTAATGCCGCTGGCTGGTCCAGTGACGGCTGAGCAACAAACGCGCGGCGGTTCTGACGATATCGGTGACGTATCGTGGAACGTGCCAACAGTCTCTCTGCGATATCCATCAAACATTCCCGGACTGCCGGGTCACAACTGGACCGACGCGATCGCGATGGCAACTCCGATAGCGCACAAGGGCGTGACCGCGGGCGCGAAAGTCGTCGCGATGACGATGATTGATCTGTTAACTAAACCTGAGCTCGTGAATGAATCGTGGAAGTATTTCCGCGAAGTGCAGACGAAGGATACGAAGTATCAGCCCCTCATCGGCGCCGACGACAAGCCGCCAACTTACCTGAACCAACGCACGATGGATACCTATCGCGAGCGCATGCGAAAGTTTTACTACGATCCTTCGAAGTACGACACGTATCTGGAGCAGTTGGGGATCAAATACCCAACCGTACGTTAGACAGGATTACAAGATTTTGCAGGATTAACATGTAAACCTGTTCACATCTTGTTAATCCTGTTCACTGACTGCCATCAGCCAAGCGGATCTTAACTGAATTCACAACCACGGAATCTCCGTCAATCGTCGGCACTCCTTTATCAGAAATCTGCGCGGTCCATCTGATCTTCCGCTTAGTCTGCTCCATCCGCACGACGAACGTCATCTCGTTCACCTCATAGCAAATGAACACATCGCCCTCATGTTCGAGAAAATAAACCTGGTCGATTCGTCCCTTCACATTCAATCTAAACACCCGCCGCATCCCTTTCGGCGAGCTGAACTCACCCATCCCGTCATGCCGCACGACGTAGTTTCCAGCCGACGTCGTAAACAGAAAGAACGAACGTTCCCCCGGCTCACCGACGCGATCCGCGACCGTAAAAGCCTCAGCCGCCAACGCAACCGTCGAAAGCACCAATACCTCCAGACACACTACGAGGAACTTCTTCATGGCAATCCTCCTTTTGGCAGGGGCGGTGAGGTAGCCATCTTACTACAATTCGGCGCATAATCTCGCAATCCATTCCCCCAACAGCTCAGAATCGGGGGGAATCATGGACAAACGCCGGTTAGCCGAGATCGAGAGATACGTAATCAGCTTCTTCCAGGAACTACAGCGGTCACGTATCCTCGCCAAGGACCTTTTTGACAGCACGACCGTCTACGCGAACGCCGACATCGTCCGGGCGCTGGAAGATCTGGAAAAGAGAGAGCGCTTACTGGTGCGTCACACTACCGAGGGCAATGACTACATCTCGCTGACGTCAATCGGAATCGCTCGCCTCGGACTCGAGGAAACAGACGTCGAGAACGAAGCGGGTACCTTGCCTCATCCGCCCAGGAGCGCGACAAAAGCAATATGATTTCTCTGTGCAACCTCTGCGTTCTCTGTGTCTCTGTGGTTAAACTTGATCCGGAAACCA
>DATFDT010000347.1:0-6704 GCA_035251975.1 Pyrinomonadaceae bacterium
CCGCCCATCGTGAGGGCGAGTAAGGCGAGGAGGCGCTCGATGTTGCTCAGCTTGCTGCGATGCGTGACGAGCTGAAACAGCATCCAGAGCGGCAGCAGCGCGCCGATGCTGTAACCGATGACCTGAAGAATCTCGAGGGGATCAAGTGGGGACATCGAACTGAAATATAGGTCCTATATTTCCTATAGGACCTATATTGATCACTAATTCGCCGCGGTCTTGCCAGGAGGCGAAGTGAACGTGATCTCGACGCGGCGGTTCTTCCGCTGGCCGGCGACCGTCGTGTTTGGCGCGAGTGGGTTTGACGCCCCCATGCCGTTCGCCTGAATGCGCATCGGATCTACACCCGCCGTCTGAAATCGATCTGACAACACCCGCGCACGTTCCTGCGTCAACTGCTGGAGCGCCACTTCGTTGCCTTTGCTATCAGTGTAAGCCTCAATCAGGATTTGGTAATCAGGATTGCTGGCGAGCAGCGCTGCGAGCGGTTCAAGCTTTGCCGATGACGCTGCCGACAAGGTTGCGGCGCGCGTGCTGGTCCAGATCGTTTCCGGCAGTACCAATCGGAAACCGGTGGCCGTCTCTTTTAACGTGCCGTACTTCGCGAGCGTCTCCTTCAGGTTCGCTTCCGCAGCTCGTTTTTCTACTGCCCGTCGCTCAGCTTCGACGCGTGCAGTCTCAGCCTGCTTCTCACCTTCGAGCCGCGCGAGTTTCAATTTCGCGGCGTCACTATCAGCGCGCAAGGTTGCGATCTCATCACGCAGTTGCGCGATCTCGACTCGCTTCTCACGTAGCTGATCGTTCGCCGTGCCTGCATCACGCTCGGCGAGCTCACGCGCTCGTGTCTCTTTATCGAGTGCGGCGCGGAGTCTTGCCACTTCACGCTGTGACGATTCAGCACTCTCTTCCGCGCTTCGCACTGCCTCATCACGGCGGCGAATCTCTTCACGATTGATTCGTGCAGCCTTCCTCGCGGCGGCAACTTCTTCAGCATGTTGCCCCGCTGAAGTTGCTTTGCGCGCTTCGAGATCAACTTCAGCAAGCGACTGATTCAGTCGCCATGCTTTCTCCGCTGCCTGCAAATGATCTTCAGCAGTCTGCAATTCATTCGGTGCGTCCCCTGACGCGCCCGCATACTTCGCGAGACTGATTGCCTGTCGTGCGCCGAGTAGTGACACAGGGGTTTGGCGATAGTCAGCATCGGCAATCTCTGGAACACGCGCCGTGCGGAAGTAGTCACTCGAATTACCGATGTAGCGCACATCGACAGTCTCGACCTGACTACCATTCGGTTTCTGCGGGGGCAGGTTCTCCATCACCACCATCCGGCTCGGCACCTTCATCAGGAAGTGCGGCTCGGCGGTGACGATGAGCGCGAACGTTTGCAGCGGTGTAGTAACGTCGATCTTGGAATCAACAAAGACACTACCGCCGCGTTTGATCTCGCCGAGGTTGTCGACGTGCCCGTCAGGCGAGATGGCCCAGAGAACATAAGTGGTATAAATACCGCCGAGCTCGGACGCGCGTGGCAGATCATCAATGCTTAATTCGACTCGCGTGCCGCGGCGCCCGGCGCGTTTCACCTTCGCCTCACCTTTCAGGCGCGGCAACAGAGTAGTCCCGCGAAACTTGACTGTAACCGTTTCGTCCAGAGGATAAGTGATGGCTACGGTCTTACGTTCGACGTCCTGTTGGGCAACTGCGATGGAAACAACGAGTAGACAAGCACTGAATGCACAAACGACGCGGCTGAAATTCATAGCGAAACAACTCCTGGCTGAAATCTGGGAAAGTGGCTAGAAATCTACTATTTCCTTGATGCCGTAAACACGGGCATTGTTGCCGAATGGTCAGGAGAGGTCAAGACGAATTAGCCGCGGATTGCACGGATTATTTAACGGATTTGGTTTTGCGGTAGGCGGCGAGCTGGATGATAAGGACAGAGATTCCCGAAATCAGGAGCATCGGGATCCAGCCCATCGGTTTGACAAACCGGAGGATTAGCCAGGCAAGTATCAGCCCTGATCCGACCCACCAAAGCATCAGGGAATCTCGTTCAGCTTGTAACCGACGCCACGAACGGTCAGAACATATCGCGGATTTTTCGGATCGGTCTCAAGCTTCTTACGAAGCCGGTTGATATGCGGGTCAATGTTGCGCTGGTAGCCTTCGTAGTCTGTGCTCCAAACTCGATCGAGCAGCGCATTTCTGGACCACGCTCGACCCGGTTCAGACGCGAGCAACTCGAGAATCTGAAACTCAAGCGGCGTTAGATCGACACGAAAGCCGTTTCGCATCACTTCGTGACGACGCTTATCGATCACGAGATCGCCGACTTCGATACGTTCGCCATCCGGCTCCTGTGGCGCCTGGCCGCCGCGTCGTAACAGTGCCTCGACTCTGTACTCCAGCTCGCGCGGACTGAACGGTTTCGCGAGATAGTCGTCGGCTCCGGCTTCGAAGCCTGCGACTTTGTCTGATAGCGCGTCATGTGCAGTCAGGAATAGCGTGGGTGTTTGAATACCGCGATCGCGAACTCGTTTGAGTAACTCAATGCCGGACATACCCGGCATCGATACGTCGAAGATGAAACAATCGAATCGTCCCGCGATGGTGGCTTCGAGTGCCGCCATGCCGCTTTCGCGTTCTTCCACTTGAAAGCCCAGCCGGCGGAAATACTCGGCCAGAAGAAGTCTCATATCGGTATCGTCATCTGCGATGAGAAGACGTTTACCTGCGTGCTTGGTGTTTGGTGTCGCTTGCTGTGCCAAATGTCTGATCCTGTCGGAGGGGATCTTAATCACCCGCGTTTTTAGCGGACGAATTATAACCCAAATTGAGGCAGACTCATGCGGGGAAAAGATTTGCATGATTCACGCCCAGAAATAAATCGAGCAAATCAGTCAGCCTTGACGCAAATAAGTGGGGGTAAGTATAGTTCTTTCTTACGGATTTGGGGCGATTTTTCTACCTCCCTTATAGCAACTGATCAGAGATTTCCGCAACCAGAGATGCGTGATCTTCGCCGCCTGTTAAAGTATTTGAGACCTCACTGGCCAATCTTCACGCTGGCCACTCTCGCAATGGTGCTCGTCGGTTTACTCGAAACCGCCACCGGCAGTTTGATCGTGCCAATCTTCGATCAGGCATTTGTTCAAGGCGTTGGCCAGCGTACCCCGACGATTTTCGGCCTGCAACGGTTAATTCCCGAAGCCCCGCTCGGCGCCTGGAAAGTGATCTCGATTCTGCTGATCGTCTTCACGCTCGCCAAGGGTATCGCGGAGTACTTTTCTACTTACCTGATGGCACGAATCGGCCAGTCGGCGGTGCTTAAGTTGCGCCAGGATCTATATAGCCACCTGCTGGAACAATCGGCCACCTTTTTCGAACGACACCGGACCAATTACCTTGTTTCGCGACTCGTCTCCAGCGCGGCGGCGATCGAGACGGCGGTCACGAGCACGCTCCGCGACATGCTGCGCGAGACGTTCACGCTAATCTTTTTTCTCAGCGCGTCCTTTTATTACAGTTGGCGACTCGCGCTCGGATCGCTTCTGATCGCCCCCGTGATCGCAGTGTTGACGGCGAAGTTTGGACGAGCACTCCGGAACCTGGCGCGTGAGAGTTTCGAAGGCAGCAAACAACTAACTGACACTGCACAGGAAGCACTCGCCAACCAGGGAATCGTGAAAGCGTATCGCGCGGAGAAACGCGAGTCAGAACGCTTTACTCACGTGGCGAAAAAGATCGTGCGAGCTAATCTGCGTAGCGCGAGTATCGCCGGTGCTTCACCGCCGACGATCGAGATGATCGGAATTCTCTTCGTCGTGTTGCTGTTGTTCTTTGGACAGCGCGAGATCATCGCCGACCGGATGAACACGGCGCAGTTCGTCACCTTCCTCTTTTTCCTGTTCCGCAGTTACGACCCGATGCGGAAGCTCTCGCGACTGCAAAACAGTATGGAGCAAGCGCTCGCTGCTGCGCATCACGTATGGGAAGTGATGGACGAGCATTCCACGATCAAGGAGAAACCCGGAGCGACGGAGCTGCCGGCGCTGAAGAAAGAGATCGAGCTGCGAAATGTTTCATTCGGCTATTCGAATGAGACGAAATCGGTGCTGCGTGATGTGAGTTTGAAAGTCAAAGCAGGCACGATGGTGGCGCTCGTGGGCCAGTCAGGCGGTGGCAAGTCGACACTGACAAAACTTCTGCCTCGATTTCACGATCCGAGCTCCGGTGCAGTTTTGTGGGACGGCACAGACATACGCGAAGCGACGATCTCGAGCTTGAGAAAACAGATCGCGCTCGTCACTCAGGAGACAGTGCTCTTCAACGACACCGTTCGTCACAACATCGCTTACGGAAAGCCCGAAGCGACTGATATCGAGGTCGAAGAAGCGGCGCTGATCGCATTTGCGCACGACTTTATTCGCGAATTACCTGATGGTTACGATACGATTGTCGGCGAGCGCGGCATCTTTCTTTCCGGCGGCCAGCGCCAACGGCTCGCTATCGCCCGTGCAATTCTGGTAAATGCACCAGTTCTGATCCTGGACGAAGCTACGTCAGCGTTAGATGCTGAGTCGGAGCGACTGGTCCAGAGCGCGATCAGCAACCTGGTCCGAAATCGCACCACGATCGTGATCGCGCACCGCTTATCGACTGTCCGGCGTGCTGATGTGATCGTCGTGATGGAAGCGGGCCGGATCATCGAGATGGGAACACACGCCGAATTACTTGCCAAGGGCGGGAAATATCAAAAGCTTTACGAGCTGCAATTCGCGGACGAGGAAGAGGATCCACAGATTGCGCAGATGGCGCAGATTTAATCTGTGGAATCTGTGGATAAAACAACCATGAAATCAATGACCGGATACGGCAAGGCGATGGTGGCGGGAGACGACTTTTCCGTCTCTGTCGATCTTAAGACCGTCAACAACCGATTTCTCGATATACATCTTCGCGTCGGATCCGAGCTTGCTTCTCTCGAACCGTCGATCAAAAAACGCATCTCTTCGAGACTCTCACGCGGCCGCGTCGACGTCACCGTCAGCATGGAACGCGTGTCGCAAATCGCCTACGAGATCAATCGACCGCTCATCGCCGGTTACGTCAGTGCGTTGAAGCAGCTTCAGCAGGATTTCGATATCGCCGGCGAGCTCGACATCAACGTCATCGCACGTATCCCCGGCGCATTGCAGCCTGCTCGCAATGGCATCGACGAGCGCATGACCGCCGCGCTCGAGCGTGCGATGGACCAGGCACTCGACGAACTCGAGCGAATGCGCGAACAGGAAGGCGAAGCGCTCAAGACCGAGCTACGCGAACGCGTACAGAAGATCGAAACACTCGTGCCGATCATCGAGTCGTCTGCTGCTGGACTTGCCGATGCATATCGTCTGCGATTGCAAAAACGAATCGGTGAGCTGCTGAACCGTGGTGGACAGGTCGTCGAGATCGATCCGGTGCGACTGGCCCAGGAAGTTGCTTATCTCGCAGATCGTAGTGACGTAAGTGAAGAGATGGTGCGGTTGCGCAGCCATCTATCGCAGTTTCAGGAAGCACTCAATGCTCCCGGCGAGGCAGGAAAGATGCTCGATTTCCTCCTGCAGGAGCTTAATCGCGAGGCCAACACGACACTTTCGAAATCTACGGACCTCGTGATCAAGGAGGCGGGTTTGGCGATCAAAGCAGAAGTGGAGAAACTTCGCGAGCAGGTTCAGAATGTCGAGTAAAGTGAAAGAACTGCAACTGGCCGGACCAGTCAATCACGCTCCTTCAAGAGGAACTCTCTTCGTCGTCAGCTCACCATCGGGCGGCGGCAAAGGCACCATCATTCGACACGTGCTGGATTGTGTGGATAATCTTAGCTATTCTGTCTCGTACACGACTCGTGCGCCACGGCAGAGTGAAGTCGATGGCCGCGAGTATTTTTTTGTCAGCCTTGAAACTTTCGACGAGATGGTGGCAGCGGGCGAGTTTCTTGAGTCCGCTTGCGTACACGGAAATTTTTACGGCACGTCGAAAGAGCAGATCCTTAGCGAGACGGCCGCCGGCTCCGATATCATTCTCGAAGTCGACGTGCAGGGCGCCGCGAGTGTGCGCAAGTTGCTGATGGATTCGGTCAGCATTTTTATCCTGCCGCCTTCGTATGACGTACTGAAACAACGCTTGATCGCGCGTGGGACAGATTCGCCGCAACAGTTGGAAGTGCGTTTGCGGAATGCGCCGGAAGAGTTGAAACAGTATTCAGCGTTTGATTACGTAATCATTAACGATGAGATCGACAGGGCGGCCGCGCAGCTTGCTTCGATCATTTACGCCGAGCGTGCACGTTGCATGCGCCAGGAGCCGCTGGTGCGGGACGTCATCCAGAAATTTAAAAGCAATTCAATCATAGATTCATTAGACTGAAGGAGCATCGAGTGCCTACACCGACAGAGTTAGTTGAGACGGACGTTGAAGGAAGTAACGGGCCGGAAGTTGATTCGAAGTACCGTTTGATCATCCTCGCCGCGAAACGCAGCAAGCAATTGCAGCGTGGCGCATCACCCAGAATTGAGATCGATCCGCAGAAGCACAAGCCGACGCGCATCGCGCTGGAGGAGGTAATGCGCGGCCGCGTGCAGTTTGACATCAAGACAGACGGCGAAGAATAAGCCCGCGAAGCGGGTGACAGCATAAAGCCTGGGGCGCAAGCCCCA
>DATFDT010000348.1:0-35780 GCA_035251975.1 Pyrinomonadaceae bacterium
CGTGAGTTGTGGCAGATGGTGCGGGACAACAAGAAGCTTCGTTCCACCACCGTTCAGGCTTTGACAAGACGAACCGAGGCCACCGCCGCAGAGCAGCGTCTGCTTGGCTTGATTCTTGCAGACGAAAACCTGCGACACGAAGTCCTCGAAATGTTGCGTGAAGAAGATTACGAAGATCTGGCCACCGCGCCGCTCTTCAAAGCATTGTTTGATCTCGAGCGTGAAGGCGCAGAGATTGATTACGACAGTCTGATTCGCAAAACCGAGGATGACGAGTCTGCCGCGGCGATGATCCCGATGGTGCTGATGAACTCATCACTGCACGCCTCAAACGAGCATTACATCGCCGCCGAGTGCGTTACCACCTTCAGATTGATGAAAGTGGACCAGCGGATCGAAGAGTTGAGAAGAGAGCTGGTGATCGCCGAGCGTGATCAGGACATGGATCGGCTTTCGAAACTCTCGGCAGAGCAGATTCAGCTTTCTGCCCAGCGCCAGTCGATGTTGTTGCAGCCGCAAAGATAGGAATTCGGAGCTACAACGGTGAGTAGTATGGAAGAAAAAGATCGTGACGACGTGATGGAGCGACTGCTCGAGCTGGGCGGTGACAAGAAATACCTGACGTTTGACGATCTCAACCGCGAATTGCCGGATAATGTCGTATCTCCTGACGACATTGAAGACGTACTTCAGAAGCTAGAAGGCTCGAATATTCCGGTTGCGGATTCCGATGAACGACTGCTCGAACAGGCGGCTGCGACCGTCGCTGACGAAGACGAAGAAGCCCTCGACGAAGACATCGAATTAGACCTTTCCGCCGGCGCTCTCGAAAAGACAAACGATCCAGTTCGACTTTACCTCCGCGAGATGGGCGTTGTGCCGTTGCTCACGCGCGAAGGCGAAGTCGCGATCGCAAAGCGCATCGAGCGTGGTCAACTCAAGGCTCAGAAAGCGATCGCGCGTTCTCCGATCGCCGTCCGCGAAGTGTTGAAGATTGGTGAAGACCTGGAGAACGGACGGATCAACATTCGCGACACTGTCACCTTTTCCGAGCAGGCTGAGCTCACCGGCGATGAAGACAAGGCCGAAGAGTATCGGACCTGGACGGTGGAAGGAATCCAGAACATCAACAAGAATTGCAAAGTCGGGTTGAAAGAGCTCGAGAAGATGAAGCTCGAGCAGAAAGAGTGTCACGGAAAGAAAAGCAAGAAGCTCGCGAAACTCAAAAGAAGAGTCGCGCGGATTCGACTCGAGATCGCACAGGAGATCGGACGCCTCAACTTAACTGAGCGTGCGCGCCAGCGATTGATCAATGCGATTCGAGCGGTGCAGAAGTCGGTGCGCGAAGCCGAGCGTGAGATCGATAGTGCAAACGAGAAGTTAAACAATCGAAAGCGGCTCAAGCCCGAGGAGCAGCGAGATCTCAAGCGGCGCATTTTGATGGCGAAGAAAAAGCTGCTGCAGATCGAGATCGACAACTACGTCAGCCCGATTGAGATAAAGCGATCGTTACAGTCGATCATTATCGGTGAGCAGCAGACGGGCCAGGCGAAACGCGAGCTGGTTGAAGCAAACTTGCGACTAGTTGTGTCGATCGCGAAGAAGTACACGAATCGTGGGTTGCAGTTTCTGGATCTGATCCAGGAAGGCAACATCGGTTTGATGAAGGCGGTCGATAAATTTGAATGGCGGCGCGGCTACAAGTTTTCGACGTACGCGACGTGGTGGATTCGCCAGGCGATCACGCGCGCGATTGCCGATCAGGCGCGCACGATTCGCATCCCGGTACACATGATCGAAACGATCAATAAATTGATCCGGACGTCGCGATCGCTGGTCCAGGAGTTGGGCCGTGAGCCGACGAGCGAAGAGATCGCGCGGAAGATGGATATTCCGGTCTCGAAAGTGCGGAAGGTTTTGAAGATTGCTCAGGAGCCAATTTCTTTGGAGACGCCGATCGGCGAGGAAGAGGATTCGCACCTTGGCGATTTCATAGAGGACAAGTCGATCCTGAATCCGGCGGACGCTGTTGTTGCATCGAACCTGCGCGAGATCACGGATGAGGTCTTAGCCACGCTCACGCCGCGCGAGGAGAAAGTGATCAAGATGCGGTTTGGGCTCGGGACGACTGGTTCGGAGCACACGCTGGAAGAAGTTGGTCAGCACTTCGCAGTAACGCGCGAACGCATCCGCCAGATCGAAGCGAAGGCTCTCCGAAAACTGCGCCACCCCTCACGCTCTCGTAAACTAAAAGCCTTCCTCGACGGCGCCCCCAGATAGTTTTATCCGCGTGAATCCGCGGCTAAATATTACTTGAAAGCTAAGAACGCGGTGCTCTTCACGGTTTCATTGAATTCGTAGTTATACGTATACCCCGGAAACTCAATCACCCGAACAAACTGAACACTCACCTCGACACGATTATCCCGTTGCATAGCCGTGATGTTGGCGTCAGCGGGCACTTCGTATTCAGGTGCGTTCTTCCTCAGTTGTTCCCCGGTCCATGACGGCGGATAACCCTGGGCCACCGCAACGTCCGCGTAGTGCTGCATCAAATCCTTGAACGTTTTTGCCTGAAACGCCACCGGAATGTATAGATATCCCGCATACCCGACCGAGCACATGATCGCCATCACGACGACAAACTTGAGGGTCGCACTCCCTCGTTCGCCTGATCTCTGCATCCTTAGAAACTCTCCTGTTGCCGTAATCCCGCTCGCAACGAAAGCCGCAAATTCTTCGCGCTGATAAGCCAGCCTTCCACTATCTTCGGCCGGCCTATCCCTTCGAGCAACACCCAATTGATCTGACCACCTACACTCTTCTTATCGTGCTTGAGCGCGCCGGCGATCTGGTTTGTTTCGAGATGGTCTGCGCGGGGCAGTGGTCCGCAAAGTCTGATTGCATCGCGCAGCGAATCATGAGTCCCGGAGTCGATCAGACCCAGGTTTCTCGAAAGTTCTCCGGCAACTAACATTCCATAACCCACCGCTTCGCCATGCCGGAAGTAGCGATAGTCCGTGATCGTCTCGAGCGCGTGGGCCGTTGTGTGTCCAAAATTGAGCACGCGCCGTGATTTTGTGTCGGTGCGGCTGGTCGACTCGCGTTCATCGTTCGCCACGATTGAGGCTTTGAAACCGCACTGCGCCGCGATCAGTTCTTCAAACTCCGGCGACAGTAAATCCGGTTTTTGAAGACATCTGGCGGTCATTTCAAATAGCGATCTGTCAGACATTAGCGCTTGTTTCACCATTTCACAGAAGCCGGAGACGAGCTCGCGCTGCGGTAAAGTGACGAGTGTCTCCGTGTCGATAAAGACCGAAGCCGGCTGGTGAAAAGCGCCGACGAGATTTTTTCCGGTAGCGAGATTAATCCCGGTTTTGCCGCCGACTGACGAGTCGATCTGCGACAAAAGCGTTGTCGGCACCTGGATGAGCCGTAGTCCGCGCAGGTAAATCGCAGCGGCGAAACCAGCAAGATCGCCGACGACGCCACCACCAAGTGCGAGAACTAAATCGTCTCTTTCGAAGCGGTTTTCACTAAGAAACGTCACCGCTTTCTCCAGGCTACGAAACGATTTATACCGTTCGCCCTCAGGCATGAGCCATTCGAGCGTTGTGAATCCCGAAGACTTCAAAGAACGCTTAACTTCCCGGCCATACAGTTGAGAAACTCGTTCATTGGAAATGATTCCAACGCGACGAGGGGTTTTTACTGGTATTGATTGCCCGAGATTTCGCCTGATACCGGCGCCGATGTTGATTTCACTCTTCCGGGCTTGTTGATTTAGCGAGATGTCGAGCCGGTGCATCGACCGGGGATTCTAGCTTTAAAAGCGAATGGGCGCGACATACGTGGGAGTGCGTCGCGCCCATCCATATTCGTGGTTACTGTCCTCACCCCAGCAACCACTTGAGACGGAGGATCCACCAACCGTCTCTCTTGCCCCGCAATATACACCGCAACGCCTGTGCCGTGCAAGTAGGTTTTTGTCTTTGCCTTGAGACCCCGATGTTTACTTAGTAAACACTCATCGACTCTGCGATGGGTCGCTTCGCTAGTCGTGAGTCGTGTAGATTTTTCTCGGGTGAGCGTGTAGAAATTTCATGAGGCGCCGATCTCACCCTCGATGGCGCGGGCGATGCGCGCCGCGTATTCCTCGATTTGATTCTGGTTCTCACCTTCGATCATGACCCGAGCCAGCTTCTCCGTCCCTGAGTAACGAAGCAGCAGCCGCCCCTTTTGCGAGAGCAGTTCCCTAACTTCTGCGGCCGCCGCCTGGACCGAAGCCAAATCGCTGAACGGCACTTTCTCGCGCACACGCACATTCACGAGAATCTGTGGATACTGCCTGAACCCCCCCGTCATCTCAGCCAGGGTTTTGCGCGACTCGCGGAGCGCCCGCAAGAGACATAGCGCAGTGATCATGCCATCGCCCGCGAGACTCAGCTCAGGCATGATGACGTGACCTGACTGTTCACCGCCGAGACTCGCCCTCAGTCGCAGCAGTTCTTCCAACACGTATTTGTCGCCGACGTCAGTTCGCGCGAGCCGTATCCCGACGGAGCGCAGGGCGATTTCGAGACCGATGTTGCTCATGACGGTCGCGACCACGACGTTGTCTTTCAAGTTACCGTGCGACTGAAGGTGAGTGGCGAGCGCCCAGAGCGTGGCGTCACCATCGACGAAGTTGCCGCTGTTGTCGATGAAGAGTGAGCGGTCAGCATCGCCGTCGAAAGCAACTCCGAGATCGGCGCGCTCGCTTTTGACTTTCCCACGCAGCGAATCGATATGAAGCGAGCCGCAGTTGAGGTTGATGTTTCGACCATCCGGCGAAGCATTGATCGCGAGGACTCGCGCACCGAGACGTTCGAATAGAATTGGCGCGAACGCTGAGCTGGCGCCATTTGCGCAATCGATGACGATTGTCAGGCCATCGAGCGTCAAGTCTTTGGCGATGTCGTCCGCGAGGAACGACAAGTAATCCTCATGAAGTTGTTCTTCGATCTCTGGTGATCGTTCGACAGAACCGGGTTGAGCATCAATCGACTGCTTGTCTTCGAAAATGTCCAGTTCGATTTGACGCTCGACAGAGTCGTCCATCTTTCGGCCCGACGGGGAGAAAATCTTGATGCCATTGTCCTGGTAAGGATTGTGCGAGGCGCTGATCACGACGCCTGCTGACGCCTGGATTTTGCGCGTTAAAAAAGCGACACCCGGCGTGGTGATTACACCGGCAGACATGCACTTCGCGCCTGCGCGCGTGGCGCCCGCGATGAGTGCGCGCTCGATCGACTCGCCGGATTCGCGCGTGTCGCGACCGATGATGATTTGCGGCGCTGGAGTGCGTTCAGCGAGATGTGAGGCGAGTGAAAACCCGATCGCGCTAACAGTCGCTGGATCGAGTGGAAACTGTCCTGCTTCACCTCGTATACCGTCGGTCCCAAAGAGAGCTTTCATTTGCCGGGTATAAACCTCGAAGTGTGGACAGATTTCAAAACGACTTTTCCTTTCAACGCGTCGGGCAGGTCCAGACGAGGCTTGAGAGCATCGCCCTGCAAAACGATCTTCATCTCCTCGGGCTTCAACGACTCGAGAAAACTCGCGACGCCCAATAACGTAATCGAAGTCGTCGCGGGCTCAACTTTATCGCCGTCCTCGGTCGTTACTGCTACGTCTGCAAAAGTCTTCTCGATACGTCGTTCACCGATCTCGACAGCGACATTCACCATCGGCTCGAGCAGATCGACCTTCGGATCGGGAACGTCAAGCGCAACGTTCGGCGCCGTGAAGCTCTGGTTGTGTCCGGCGAGCCAGACGCTTTCAGTCGCAACTTTCTGAAGCGCGTTCACGCGGCTCGCGGGACCGCGCACGGCGACGCTGCCTTTGCTTGGGTAAACGGAGTAGACCTCGAATCCGTCGGCGGGTTTGCCTTCGAGTTTCGGTTCGACTTCGACTTGCCGATCCAAAATCTCTTCGAGGCGAATCGGGATCGCGCTCGGCTGAAAACCGTCGACTTTGATCCCTTGTGGCAGGATGATCTGTGCTTTGTCGGCGAGACGCAAAACTCTTTCGCCCGCGCGTTGATCGCTGATGTCGACGGTCGCGACGAGATCGAGCGACGTCAGATCGTCGAGTTTGTTGCGACTGCCGGTGAGCATCACGTCGACGGTGCGCGGTGGATCGTTACTGATTTCGAGTGCTGGAGGGCGGATGAAGTTGAGCTGGACGTTGACGTGCGCGGTCACGGGCTGGTTTTGGCCGGTGACGAGCAGCCACAAGACGATCGCGATCGCGAGCGAGAGAAGTTTCAGGCTCCAGTCTTCGATGAAGATCCGGCGCAGCAGCTTCTCGACGCGGTTCGGCGCCGGCCGTGGATCGGATGTTGCGACTTCGTCTTCGTCCTGAAATGGCATACTCTTCTACAACTACATCAATTTGCGGCGGGGGCAAGCCCCTCTTCCTGACTTGTTCTATTCTTCGTATCTCAGTTCTGGTGAAAGCTTCAGGGACCGCAACATAGAACAGGTCAGGAAGAGGGGCTTGCCCCCGCTGATTCCCCCTAGATCGAGGCGATCTCCTTGGCCTCGCTCTCAGCTTCTGAGTGCTTTGGTTCTCTCTTTGGTCCGGCTACCAGCGCTTCGAAGATTGCCTTGCGCAGCTTTGTTGCGTCGAGGCCGCGGCGGATGTCGCCACGCTGCACTAACGAGATCAATCCGGTTTCCTCGGAAACAACCACCGCAACCGCATCCGTATCTTCAGTCACACCAATCGCCGCGCGATGCCGCGTGCCCAGATCTCTCGAAAGCCTCGGATTCAGCGTCAGCGGCAGAAAGCACGATGCCGCCGCAATTCGATGTCGTCGCACAACCACCGCACCATCGTGCAACGGGCTCGCCGTGTTGAAAATACTCACCAGCAAGTCGTAACTCAGCTCAGCATCGAGCTGCACGCCACCGTCGACCACATTCTTCAACCCGACATTTCGCTCGATAACGATCAGCGCGCCGGTCTTAGTCGAAGCGAGCGTCGTCGCCGCAAGAATGATCTCGTCGTAAACGCCTTCGCCAAACTGCCCGCGATGCCTCGTAAACGGCACCCGAAACCGATTTCCAAACGTAATCAACGCCTGGCGAATTTCCGACTGGAACAAAACGATGATCGCAATACCGATGTACAGCAGCCCGTTACTGAGAACGAACTCCAAGGTTGCGAGATCTTGTTTGACAGAAAGCCAGTAGAGAAAAACGAGGGCGATGATGCCGGCGGCCATTGGAGCAGCGCGTGTGCCCCGCAGGAGTTTCAAGACTCCATACACAAGCAAAAAGACGAACAAGATGTCCGCGACATTGCGCGGCTCGATCATCCGTCTCAAATACTCGGTGTATGGCAGTAGCAACAACATCTCTGAGCAGTATTCATCCGTGAAATCCGTGGGCTTCGCATTTCAACTCTTCAACCAATATGGTCTGGGTCGTCAACCAACACGCCGCGAGCGACCTCGATAAACATCATCTCGACTTTGGGCTCAGCGCGTTTGACGCGATCCTCGACCTCGAGGATCGACTGCTCGATATCGCCGGTTTTCAGATCCGGCCGCAGCTTCACGTGCGCGTTAATCAAAATCTGTTTCGGCGCCAGGTGCATCGTCAAAAGCTCGACAACCTTTTCCACGTTGGGATGACTTTCGATTGCCTGTTTGATCGCGGCCAGCACATTTGGATTTGCCGCTTCGCCGAGCAGCAGTCCGCGCGCTGAACGCGCCAGAACGAAAGCAACAACCGCGAGCACGAGCCCGATGATGATCGACGCGACTCCATCCCAGTATGCTCCAGCGGCGCCGCCGACCTGATAATCGGTCAGCAAAAGTCCGATCGCCGCGATGACGATACCGATCAGCGCGGCTGAGTCTTCAAAGATCACTGTCTTGGCCGTCGGATCTTTCGACTCGCGCAGATACTGTGCGAACGACAGTCCTTCGTGATGGGCCTCTTTAATTTCCTGGTACAACGCCAGTGCGATCGAGCCACTCTCCAACACGAAGGAGATGGCGAGCACACTGTAGGCCCATATCAAGTTCGTCGGCGGATGTGGATGCGCGAGTTTTTCGATGCCTTCGTAGATCGCGTAAGTCGCACCGACGCCGAAAATAAAAATCGCCGCTATGAAAGACCAGAAAAACCGTTCCTTGCCGTACCCGAACGGGTGCTTGTCGGAGGCCGGTCGCTTATAAAACCGCAAACCCAACAAGAGAAAGATCTGGTTTGTCGTATCGGCGACCGAGTGGAGTGCCTCAGCCATCATGCCGGAGGAACCTGTGATCACCGCCGCCACCAGCTTCAGTATCGCGATCAATCCGTTGGCAAAGAGCGCGCCGAGTACGGCCAGCATATGAACAACAGATTACACAGAACACGCAGATTCTGTAAAACAATCTGTGTGATTCGTGTAAATCTGTGACTTATTTTTTACGTTTGATTCGTTTGAACTTGCCGCTCTGAAGAAAACCAACGAGCTCGCCGGTTTTTCCCACCACCGCAACCGAGCCGATTCCGTTTCGCTTCATCAACTCCTGCGCGTACGCGAGAGTCGCATTTGGCTCGACGAAAAACCGCGGCGCGATGGGTCGCATCACGTCGCGCGCGCGCGTGAGGTGCCAGCGTTCGCGCGGCAGAGTCTTCAGATCTTCGAGCGCCAACATCCCGTGCAGCCGCCGGTTTTGTGCGACTGGAAAAGCGACCTGCCGGTGCAAGGGCAAGACCGAGTCGATCAAATGACTGATGAGAGCATCAGGCTCGACTGAAACCGGGGCCGACATCGCCTCGCTAACGACGTTTCGGATTCGTCTGCGAACTTGCTTCACGACGCTGTAAGCTGCGTCAAAAAGAAATAGACCAACGAGCACCGACCAGAAGCCCATGAAGTACGAGCGGAACGTCGGCGCGATGGCCATGTAGACGCCGAAGATGATCAGGATCGCGGCGATCAACATGCCGCAAATTCCGGCGAGGCGTGTTGCTTCACGAATGTCGCCGGTGCGGCGCCAGAGCAGCGCGCGCAACACGCGACCACCATCAAGCGGGTAACCGGGAAAGAGATTGAAAACTGCGAGCAGCAGATTGCCGGCGCATAGCAACAACAGTACGCCACCCACTTGTGGGTATTCCAACATCATTGCCGGCAGCATCAGTACAAAACTGATTGCTGCAAACAGAAAACTCGCCGCTGGACCAGCAACCGCAATGCGAAACTCGGCACGCGGGCTTTCCGGCTCGTTTCGCAACCGTGCGAGTCCGCCAAACGGGTGTAGCACGATCTCTTCGATCTCGATACCTTCGGCACGGCCCATCAGCGCGTGTGAGAGCTCGTGGCCCAGCACGGAAAGAAACAGACCAACCGTTGTTACCACAGCGAGAACCCACGCGACTGTGACAGTCACTGGCTTCATCTGGAATGAGCCGACCCACATGCCAACGCGACTGAGGTTCATCGCGATGAGCCAAACACTCAAGACAAAAACTATGAACCAACGATAATCAAAACGTACCGGTATCCCGAAGATGTGCGCCACGGTAACCTGCCGTTTGAAAATTTCCGCTACCTTCATTTTTTAGCCACAAAAAGGCACAAAAAGCACAAAGGGTAAGACTGGTTTTTTGTGCCTCTTTGTGGCTATCCTTTCTTACGTTTCGAATGCGGTGGCTTCGGTGTCGATTAATGGGTGTGGCTCGGTGCGCGAGACGCGTCGCAGCAATAGCGGCTCTTCGTATAGTTGCGACAATCCGCGCACGATCGCGAATCGCGGATCGTCAGCCACTCGCACGTCGAGATTGAGTTCCTTTTCGAGATAACTCGGCAATCCTTCCAGCGAAGCGCCACCGCCAGTCAGTATCAACCCGCGATCGAAAATGTCACCCGCTACTTCCGGCGATAGATCGCCGAGCAGCGACCGCACCTCTTCAGCAATTTTCTTAATTACCGGCATCGTGATCGTGTAAACCTCACCTGCCGTGAGATCGACGGCGCCCGGACTACCCGTCTGCACGTCGCGACCGCGCACGTTGACCTTCTTGTCCGGATCTTCAGGCTCGATCGCCGTGCTGAGCTCGAGTTTTAATCGTTCCGCGGTTTGCACACCGATTGTTAGACCCCGGTGACGCCGTAAACGGTCCATGATGGCGACATCAATATCCGAACTACCGATCCGCTCGGCTCGCGAAGCGATGATCGACCCGCTAATAATCGCCGCGACGTTCGTCGTGCCGCCGCCGATATCGACAACTGCTGCCGCATGATGATCGTTGAGCGGAACGCCCGCGCCGATCGCAGCCGCCTGGCCTTCTTCAATCATGTAAACACGGCTGATCCGCGCTTCTTCCGCCGCCGCCAGCAGCGCGCGTTGTTCGACCTGCGTTACTTCCGAAAGCACGCTCATGATCGCGCGACGGCTGAAGTGCGAAAGTCCGCTGCGTGCTGCCCTGACGAAGTAGTCGAGCATGGTCCGCGTTCTTTCGAAATCGGCGACGACACCGTCAACGAGCGGTGCAATCACCGTGACGTCACGCGCCTCGCGTCCCTGCATCTTGTGCGCTTCGTCGCCGACAGCGATGACTTCGCCCGTGACCTTGTTAATAGCGACAACCGACGGCTCGTCAACGACGATGCCACGCCCGCGCACGGCGATGATCGTGCTCGCCGAACCCATATCGATTGCCATCGAATCGGAGACGAGGTTCTGGAGGGCGTTGAGGCCGAGGAGGGTTTTAGTTTTCCCGATGAACGACATACGACCTACTACTAAAAAGATCCGCTTGCTCTTTGCCAGTCAACTTCCCAAAGATTTACAGGTTGCTGGCGGTTCTTAACCATGATCGGCTCGCGTGGCTTCAGTTTGTAGCGACTGTGCGCGGCCTTCGCAGTCGCATCGCTGACCAGAATCTCACCGCCTTGGGCATTAGACTCCAATCGCGATGAAGTGTTTACAGTATCGCCGATTGCTGTGTATTCCGAACGCCGGTCGGAGCCGATGTATCCAACGACCACTTCGCCGGTGTGAAGGCCCATGCCGACGCCAATCTCTGGAAATCCTTCGTCATGTAGCTCGCGATTGATTCCCAGCATGCGCCGCTGCATCGCCACGGCCGCGTTCAGGGCGTTGGATGCATCGTCGGGCGTGGCGGTCGGCGCGCCGAAAAGAGCCATCAAACCGTCGCCGAGATACTTATCAAGCGTGCCACCGTGCGCAAAGATGATCTCAGTCATCGCGGTGAAATAACGATTCAGCAGGTTAACAATCTTTTCAGGCGGCGCGTGTTCTGAGATGCGCGTGAAGCCGCGAATGTCGGCAAACAAGATCGTAATGGTCTGACTGACGCCGCCGAGCTTGAACGAGTCAGGATTCTCGAGCATCTGCTTCACAACAACTTCGGGCAGGAATCGACTATAATTCGCGCGCGCTACTTCTTCACGCGCCAGACGCTCGTGCGCGCGCGCATTCTCGACGGCGATCGCCGTCTGCGCCGCCACGGCGCTGATCAATTCGAGATCGTCCGGCTTGAACGCCGCAAACGGATCGAGACGATCGGCGTACAAGGCGCCGTGAACACGCGTCTCAGCGACGAGCGGTGCGCAGATCGTCGATCGCACACCCTGCGAGACGATCGAATCCACTCCGGCAAACTGCTCGTCTGACGCTGCGTCCTGCGAAAGCAGTGCGACGCGATCCTTCATCACTTTCCGCGTGATCGTACGGCCGATGGAAAGCCTGCGTGCGTGAGCTTCGAGCTTGTTATCGCGCGCGCGCATCGCGATCGGTGTCAGGTTTTCCGAGCCGTCCTGTTCGGCGAGTAACGCGACGACACGATCCGCCGGCGTCGAGCGAAAAATAATATCGGTCGCTTTTTCAAAAATGGCGTTTAAATCAAACACTGAGCCGAGCGTTTTACTCATCTCGTAAAGCGCGCTCAGGATGTTTGCCTTGCGTTGCAGCGCTTCGAGAACTTTGTCGCGTTGCTGTGGCGCTGAGACTTCTTCTTTCGAACGCAGCACCGTCGACATCACGTCGTTTGCTGAAATCAGCAACTGCGTGTGACCGAGCGGCTTATCGTCGTAACGAACGTCAGTGGTGCGCTCTTCGATTGGTTGCTCGAAACGCAACGTACTCGCACCGATGGTGATGCGGTCGCCGTTCTTGAGCTGTTGCTCGAAACGCGGCTCGCCGTTGATGAAGACTTTGTTTGCGCTGCGACGTAGCTGGCCGTTGATTACCGCGCCGTCGACGATCGTGAAATTTCCGTTGTCCGAATGATTGATGTGTGCGTGATAACGAGAGGCACGCGGATCATCCAGCACCACGGTGTTGTCGGGTGCGCGACCGATTGTGCAAGCAACGTTGGGCAAAAAACTAAACTGCCACTGGCGCCCGCTCGCATCGGTGATTTTTAGATGAGCCATGGCGGCGCGATCCTAACAGTAGATATTGATGCTGACAACTAGCTCCATCCACAGATTACACAGACTGAAAATAGAATCTGCGTAATCTGTGGATGGCTCTTTTCTCATAACTGGTCTTCCGCTATTATGCGACGCGCGTAACCTCGCACCCAGAAGGAGTAACCCGAATGAGTTTCTCCGCTCGTTATCTACCCGCGGTCCTGCTCACCGTTTTGAGTCTCCCAATTTCGCTGTGGGCCCAGGCTGCGCCCAAACAACAACCCACCAAAGCGCCGCGTGGCTCGATCTCCGGTCGAGTAACGATCAAGGAAAAGCCTGCGATCGGAGTTGTGGTCTCACTGCGTAAAAGCGAACAAAGGGACCCGTTCGAGGTGGCACTGAGAGCCATGACGGATCAGGACGGTAACTACCGCATCGTGAACATTCCGCCGGGCAATTATGAAGTCACACCTTCGGCTCCTGCTTTTGTACCGTCCGATCTGAAAGAGATACGCACCAAGACCGTTCTCGTGGGTGAAGATGAAAACATCGAAAACATCAACTTCGCGCTCGTCCGCGGCGGCGTTATCACTGGAAAAGTCACGGATGCAGATGGACGCGCGGTCATTCAGCACCAGGTCAATATTTTTCGCGCCGATGTCCCTGACCAGCGGCAGGGACAACAGCTACGCCAGGCTTTTCCAAACGCCGGTGGCCAAACCGACGATCGCGGAATCTATCGCGTGTTCGGGCTGATACCGGGACGCTACAAGGTTGCGGTCGGTCGGAGCGACGAGCTTTTGAACCAATCATTCGGCGGCCCACAGCGCTCGACATACCAACAGGTTTTCCATCCTGACGTAACCGATCAAGCCAAGGCGACTGTGATCGAAGTTGGTGAAGGAACCGAAGCAAATAATGTCGACGTTACGCTTGGTCGTGCTTTGCAGACTTTCAGCGTCTCCGGTCGAGTGGTCGATGATAAAGGTGCGCCCGTGCCGAACATCCGCCTTGGTCTACAACGGAGTTCGGGCCAGCGTGCCGAGTTTGTTAACTCGTATCCGTCAACGAATAACCAGGGCGATTTCGTTGTCGAAGGATTGATCCCGAGTAAGTATGGGATCTTCTTGTTACCAGACCAGAATAGTGGTCTGCGACTCGAAACACTCACGTTCGACATCATCGATCAGGATGTCAGTGGACTAACTCTCAAACTCGTTCCGGGTGCGAGCGTGAGTGGCGTGGTCGTGGTCGAAAATGATAACAAAGCGGGCATCGCGAAATTTCCAGAGCTTCAGTTGCGAGCATATGTTGCGAACCCGATCGGCGGAGGTGGAGGCCTGGGATCGTCAACAGGATCGCCAATCGCTCCCGATGGAAGCTTTTTGTTGCAAGGCCTACCCGGTGGAATGCTGAACTTCAATGTGGGTAGTCTGAAAGGTCCTTACTCATCAAGAGGATTCGTCATCGCGCGAATCGAGCGTGATGGTGTTCCCGTGCAGCGCGGCATTGAGATCAAGGACGGTGAACAGTTAACCGGTGTTCGCGTTGTGCTCGGTTATGGGAGCGGGAAGCTGCGCGGAGTCGTGAATCTCGAGAATGGTGTGGTGCCTAATGGCGCGCGCTTCTTTGTCAGAATTTTGAATAAATCGGGTCAACTCCTCAGCAACTTCCGGCCTCCGGAAGTCGACGCGCGCGGACATTTTTTGATCGAAGATTTGCCGGCGGGCGTGTACGAGATCCAGGCTGGGGTTACAGGTCTTCCCCAAATGCCGAAAATTGTAAAGCGCGACTTTAGTGTTCAGGACGGCGTAACAACCGACATAACAATCACGATCGAAGTGCCACAGACTCCAAAGCCGTAATCGACCATGGGAATTCTGAAACTCATCGCAGCGTCATTTCTCCTCATAACCTCGTGCACGGTTTTGTGTGCGCAGCAGCCGGCGCCTACGCCGAAGAAGATGGATGGTCCGGTAGCGAACGGTGTCATCGAGGGAAGAGTAGTGAACGATAGTGGCCAGGCAATGTCAGGAGCGACGGTGTTTGTCAGGGCAGCAAATTCCGGCGCAGGCGGACGAACGACGACCGCCGACAGCGAGGGAAACTTTCGTTTGAGCAGCCTCGAACCGGCGCTCTATACCGTGTCGGCCGTTGCACCTGCCTATACGATGGTGGTCAGTTCCGCGGACCCCTTTACACCGACTTACTACCGCCTCGGCGACACGGTGCGAATCGAGATGGTTCGCGGCGGAGCTATTACCGGAACCGTTACGAATGCGCTGGGAGAGCCAGTTGTCGCGGTTCGTGTGCGCGCAACAATGATTCGCGACGCGCGCGGCGAGGGTGCAAAGCAACTGGCGTATATAACTTCGGAACAACCTACAGACGACCGCGGCATTTATCGAATCTACGGACTGCGGCCCGGCACTTATATCGTCAGCGCCGGCGGTTCAGGTTTCGCATACGCGTTCAATCCGTATGATCAGGACCTGCCGACGTTTGCGCCGTCCTCGACTCGTGATACCGCGGCGGAGGTTCTTGTGCGCAGCGGTGAAGATTCGACCATCGACATTCGTTATCGTGGCGAGCCGGGCCACGTAATCAGCGGCACGGTAAAAGTGGCAGGCACTAACGGCTCTTCGGTAGCGTTGGCGCAAGCCGGGAGTGCCGTTCCGGTCGGAAACACATATCAACCTGATGGCGCTCGCGGGTTCACTTTCACTGGTTTGGGTGATGGTGACTACGACATCGTTGCTCAGGAGCTGGCGTCAAATCCGAACTCTACCACCACGCCCGCGTTCTCAGTGTCTGAACCGAAACGTATCAGCCTGAGAGGTGCTGACGTTACCGGAGTCGAGATATCAACAAAACCGCTGTCATCGATCAGCGGGAAGATCGCGCTCGAGCCGTCGAAGGCGCCGGAGTGTCAGGGCAAGCGTCCACCGCTGTTTGCTGAAATGCTGGTCCGGCTTCAGAAACCTGAAGCGGAAAAGGACAAGGAAGATATGCTGACGCTAAGGTTCCTGGCGACGTCGGCGTCACCCGATGCAAACGGTGCGTTTCAGTTGCGCAATCTTGTTCCTGGCAAATATCAGTTCGAGCCGAGGTTTTATGCGCGCTATTGGTATGTCGAGTCAATCGCGACGACAACCGGAACACCGAAGCCGCAGAAGTTCGATGCCGCAGCTAACTGGATGACGGTGAAGTCAGGCGAGCAGCTTTCGAATCTCACGATCACGCTTGCGCAGGGAGCGGCGTCGATTCGCGGGCGCGTTGTCGTTCAGGAGGACGCTCCAGTATCGGCGATGTCTCTTTATCTGGTGCCTGCTGAACCGGACAAAACGAATGATGTTCTGCGTTACTTCGTGAGCGAAGTTGCCGAAGACATGACGTTCACATTCAACAATCTGCCACCCGGACGTTTCCTCACTTATCTCGACTCGCAGACGACCACTTTGAAGAAGTTCCGCCAACCGGAAGCTGCGCCCGAGCGCCTCAAAGTCCGCCGCAATGCTGAGACAAAGAAGAACGAGATCGAACTAAAGCCCTGCCAAAACCTCACTGAGTATCAATTGAAACAATAAGTCCTAGGACATATAGGCCCTATACCCTCACAAGTTTTTTGCTCCGCCGAAACGCGGCAGCGGAACCTTGACCATTCGCAAGATAGCTTGCTAGACTCCATCTACTTACCAAATAGGGCTTCGACGCAATCCTGCGTCCCGGACAAACTCCCACAGACACGCGCGTGCGGCGCCGTCTGATATTTTCAAATTCGATGGAGGTGCATGGTGGGCTTCAAAGTCGGCCAGAAAGTCGTTTACCCGAATCATGGAATCGGGACCATCGAGCAAATAGAACAGAAGCAAATCGGCTCAACACTCCTGCCCTTTTACACGCTTCGTCTTGCTGCTAATAACTCCGTGGTCTTAGTTCCCGTATCCAATGCTTCTGAAGTTGGCCTGCGCGCCCCAATCTCATCGGGCGAGTGTGACATGCTTTTCAAAGCACTATCAGATGATTTTTCTTCCCCCGCTAATGATTGGAAGGACCGCTTTAAGGAATTCTCGGAAAAAATGCGCACCGGCGACATCTTCGAGGTTGCCGACGTGCTCAAGCATTTGACCTATCTCAGCAACATCAAACCACTATCTTTCCGCGAACAGCGGATGCTCGAACGTTCTCGCTATCTGGTGGTGTCGGAGTTGGCCGCAGTTTGCCGCCAGCCCGAGTGCAATATCGAACCGCGCGTCGATCAGGCACTCGCGCGTGCGCACTCCAAGCACGACCGTCGCCCTGCCCGCGCCCGCGCCGCCGGGGCCGCACTCGGACACTAAATAACATTCATCCACAGATTGCACAGATCACACAGATTCATTAATGGAATCTGCGTTATCTGTGTAATCTGTGGATGCACTCCGTCCGTGATATGATTTCCGCCCCACATGACAATCGCGGTAAAACTGCTCGCTGTTCTCTTGCTGGTCGCAGCTAACGGGTTTTTTGTGGCCGCTGAGTTTGCTCTCGTGGGCGTGCGCTCGTCGCGGATCGAGACTCTGGCCGCTTCGGGCAATCGCTCGGCAAAGCGACTGATGGGTCTGCTCCAGAACCTCAACGCGTACCTGTCTGCCTGCCAACTCGGAATCACACTCGCTTCACTCGCACTGGGTTGGATTGGCGAGCCCGCGGTCGCACGGCTGCTCGAAGGTCCCTTGTCAGGCTTGTCAGAAACTGCACGGCACGCTGTCGCCTTCGCTGTCGCCTTCTCGATCATTACTTCATTGCACATCGTGCTCGGCGAACAGGCGCCAAAGTTAATGGGCCTCGCCAAGGCCGAAAGAGTTGCCCTCGCCATCGCACTGCCGTTACAACTGTTCTATCGCGTCTTCAGTTTACCGATACGCGCGCTCGATTGGGCCAGCGCTCGCACCGTTAATCTCGTCGGTATAGAAGCGACTGCGGAACACGCGTCAACCTACACGGAAGACGAGTTGAGAAAACTCGTCGACATATCGCGTGAGAGTGGTCACCTGCGCGCGGAAGAGCGACGTTTGATCCATCGCGTGTTTGAGTTTTCTGACACGGTCGTGCGCGAAGCGATGGTGCCGCGCACGGAAATGGCCGCGATTCCGAACACCTGCAATCTCGAAGAAATCACGAAGGCATTCGATCAGCATCGTTACTCGCGTTTGCCGGTTTATCGCGAGTCGTTCGATGACGTGTGCGGCTTTATACACAGCAAAGACGTGATGCCGTATCTCCTGCACCCGGATAAGTTCAAGCTGGAAGACGTGCTGCAACCGCCGATGTACGTTGTCGACACGGCGCGCCTCGAACACGTTCTGCGCCAGATGCAGAAAGCAAAGATGCATTTCGGGTTTGTAGTCGACGAGCACGGCGGACTCGAAGGCATCATCACGCTCGAAGACCTGCTCGAAGAGATCGTCGGCGAGATTTCTGACGAGCACGACGAGGAAGTTAACGAGCAGATCACGGAGATCGATAAGTGCAATTACGTGCTTGCGGGCGGACTTGCGGTTCGCGATCTGAATCGACGACTGAAATTGTCTGTGCCTGAGTCAGAGGCATACACGACTGTCGGCGGGTTTCTGATGACCGAAGCCGGTCACGTGTTGAAGCCCGGAGAAGTCGTACAGCGTGATGGTCTTGTTTTCAAAGTTGAAAGAGTTGAGAAGCGACGCGTGATGCGCGTTAAGCTCGAAATTTTACAAACCAACGGAGAAGGGGAAGAAAAGGATGAGCTGGATCGAGCACGTTCAGGGGCGTGAAATACTGGACTCGCGCGGTAATCCGACTGTGGAAGCGGAAGTGGTTTTAGCAGATGGTGTGATTGGACGTGCCGCAGTTCCTTCTGGCGCTTCAACCGGTGAGAACGAAGCGGTCGAGTTGCGTGATGGCGATAAGAAGCGATACGGCGGGAAGGGAGTTTTGAAGGCGGTTCGTAACGTCAATGAAGTGATCGCGCCGGCGTTGCAGGGATTCGATGCACTGGACCAGGTGGAAGTCGATCGCGCCCTTCTCGATCTCGACGGCACAGCAAACAAATCGAAACTCGGCGCCAACGCGCTGCTCGCCGTGTCCATGGCCACAGCACGTGCGGCGGCGACACAACTCGAGCTTCCACTCTATCGCTATCTTGGTGGTCCAAACGCACGCACGTTGCCAGTGCCGATGATGAACATCGTTAACGGCGGTGCGCATGCTGATAATAATGTCGACTTTCAGGAGTTCATGGTGGTCCCGTGTGGCGCTCCGAGTTTCAGTGAAGCGTTACGTGTGGGCGCGGAGATTTTTCACCAGCTCAAGTCGGTGTTGAAGAGTAAAGGTTACGCGACGAGCGTTGGCGACGAAGGTGGATTCGCGCCGAACTTGAAGTCGAATGAAGAAGCGGTCGAGACGATTCTCGAATCGATCGTTAAGGCGGGCTACAAGCCTGGCGCTGATTGTTTGCTCGCGCTCGATCCGGCGGCGAGTGAGTTTTACGACGGCAAGAAATACGTCTTCAAAAAGAGTGACGAGCGAAAGTTGTCGAGTGAAGAGATGGTGGCGTATTGGAAGAGTTGGACCGAGCAGTATCCGATCATCTCGATCGAAGACGGCATGGCGGAAAACGACTGGAAGGGTTGGAAACTGCTGACTGATAAGATCGGTGACAAAGTGCAGCTTGTCGGTGATGATCTCTTCGTCACGAACACAGTGTTTCTGCAAAAGGGAATCGATCTTGGTGTGGCGAATTCGATCCTGATCAAAGTCAATCAGATCGGCACCCTCACGGAAACGCTTGACTGCATCGAGCTCGCGCAAAGAAATCGCCGCACGACGGTCATCTCGCATCGATCCGGTGAAACCGAGGATCCGTTTATCGCCGATCTCGCAGTGGCGACTAATGCCGGTCAGATCAAAACCGGATCGCTGTCGCGCACGGATCGCATCGCCAAATACAACCAGCTCCTGCGCATCGAAGAAGATTTGCGCGGCGCTGCGCGCTTCCCCGGCCGCAAAGCTTTTCTTCAGCAGGGAAAATAGGTCGTATCGGTCCCTATAGGTCCTATTCAAAACTATGTCCAAAAAACGTGGGCCGCTGGCCCTGATCATTATCGACGGCTGGGGCTATTCGGCGTCGCGCGAAGGCAACGCGATCGCACTCGCCACCACACCTTTCTACGACGAGCTCTGTGAAAAATACCCGCAAACACTGCTCGAAGCGCACGGATCGCGCGTCGGTCTGCCTGCCGGTGTGATGGGAAATTCTGAAGTCGGACATTTGAACATCGGCTCGGGCCGTGTCATTCGCATGGACGTGTCGCTCGTCGATCACGAGATCGCGACGGGCGAGTTTTTCCGCAACAAAGTTCTCGTTGAGGCGGTTAACGGTGCGAAGACACGCGGCAAGGCGCTCCACTTGATGGGGCTCATGTCAGACGGTCAGGTCCACTCGTCGCTTACTCATCTCTACGCGCTGTTGAAGATGGCGAAAGATCGCGGGCTCGAACAAGTCTACGTTCATTGTTTTCTGGACGGGCGCGACACTCCACCTTCTTCGGGCGCACAGTACATCGCAACGTTGCAACGAAAGCTGGACGAGATCGGATCCGGTGAGATCGCGACGGTTGTCGGTCGTTATTACGCGATGGACCGCGACAAGCGTTGGGAACGGACGCAGCGTGCCTTTGATCTATTAACTAAGGCGATTGGCGAGCGAGCGCTCGATCCAATCACGGCCATCAATGAGTCATATGCACGCGGCGTCACGGATGAGTTTGTCGAGCCCGTTGCGATCGTGCGCAAAGACGGCGCTCCGGTCGCGACAATCAAAGACGACGACTCAGTCATCTTCTTCAACTTCCGTCCCGATCGCGCGCGACAGTTAACAAGGGCTCTCACGATTCCTGGCTTCAATGAGTTTGACGTTTCCGATCGGCCGCGAGTGCACTTCGTCTGTTTCACGATGTACGACCACTCGTTCGACCTGCCTGTAGCATTTCCACCGCGGCATCATCGCAACGTGCTGGCGGAAGTGTGGGGCGGAATCTGCGTGCGCAATTATCGTCTGGCAGAGACGGAGAAATATGCGCACGTCACTTACTTCTTCAATGGCGGTGTCGAGAAAGAGTATCCATGCGAGAAACGACTGCTCGTGCCGTCGCCGAAGATCGCGACTTACGATCTGCAGCCTGAGATGTCGGCGTTCAAAGTCACTGACAAAGTGCTGCGCGGGATTGATGAAGGCGAGACGGATGTTTTCGTGATCAACTTCGCGAACCCTGACATGGTGGGCCATACAGGCAAGTTGGATAAGACGATTGAAGCGTGCCAGTACGTAGACACCTGTCTCGGTTGGATCACGAAGCGGATGCGCACGGCGAATGGCATCACGCTGATCACCGCCGATCATGGTAACGCGGAGCAGATGATCGATCCGACCACTGGTGGCCCGCACACCGCGCACACGATAAACCCCGTTCCATTTCATTTGATTGATGAAGAGTCGATCGGCGTGAAGCTGCGAACCGGTGGCGCGCTCGAAGATGTTGCGCCGACGCTGCTCGGTTTGCTGGGCGTCGAGAAACCAACTGAAATGACGGGTCGCGATCTACGAGAACTTTAGCCACGGATTACACGGATGATGTTCGATCCGCGCAACATACTCGTCATCGATTTTGGGCAGCTCGGAGATGTCGTGATGAGTCTGCCGGCGCTGCGGGCGATACGCGAGAAGTTTCCGTACGCAAAGATCACGATCGCCGTTGGAAAGCCCGGCAAGGAATTGCTGAATCTTTGCGGTTATGCCAACGAGGTTCTCGAAGTAGATCGTGTTTCACTGCGCGATGGCCCAACACTGATCTCGATCGGACGTATCGCCAAGTTCGTAACGCAGGTCCGTAAGCAGAAGTTTGACTTCGTTATCGACCTGCACAGCTATTACGAAACAAACATTCTCGGTTTCCTTTCCGGCGCGCCTCACCGGCTTTACTCGCGCCGTGAAAATCGCTCGCTCGACTTCCTCGCCAACTTCAAACCGCAACCCACGCGAGAAAGCACGGCCGCGCACCTCGTCGATCGTTATCTCGACATGCTCAAACCGCTCGGTATCGAGAACGTGCCGAGGATTCCGGTGTTGAAGACGAGCGCGTCTGACGACACGGCGGTCGAAGCGATGTTGAAGAAAGAGAAGGCGCAGTCGCGTGAGCTGCTGGTTGGCATGTTTCCCGGCGCCGGAAACGCCAGCCGCGTTTGGCCGCTCGAGAAGTTTGCCGAGGTGGCCGATCACCTGATTCGCAACGACCGGGTGCGTGTGATTGTTTTTGCGGGACCTGAAGAACGGGCGTTCGTGCCGCAGATGCGGGCAGTTTTCCCCACCGGCACGATCTTTTTCGACCGGCTAACAATTCCCCAGTTGGCGTCAGCTCAGGCGCGTTTGACACTATTTATCTCAAACGATACGGGCCCGGCGCACATCGCGGCGGCTGTCGGGACGCCCGTCGTCGTCATCCTCGACCAGCCTCACTTGAACAGCTTCACACCCGTCGGCGAGCAGAACCGCTTTATTGGCGGGCCTTTAATAACAAATATCCCAGTCTCAGACGTCTACCGTGTTGCCCACGAACTCCTCGCCAGCAACCGCACCGACCAGCTTTTTCAAAAAACTCGTCAACAACTGTAGGGGTGGCCCTCTGTGGCCACCCGCCCGCGCAATCAACGAACGGGTGGCCACAGTGGGGCCACCCCTACAGTTATGCCCTAAACATATCTATTGCCAACAACGTTTAACTTCGTTAGTATGGCTTGGGCCGCGTGACCTGCCCAGCCTCACGCTAAATCTATCCAAATTTGGCCTGCCTCAGCGAATTATGGAGAAAACAATGTTCAGAATGTTCAACCGATTATGCTTGATTACGCTTTGCCTGATAGGTTTGAGCGCCGCGGCAAGTGCTCAGACAAACCTGACAGCCAAGGCCGGTAGTGCCCCCGCCACCGCTCCCGTGGTCGAAAGCGACAGATCCCGGGACGGTTTGATTGGCCCAGTCCGGCGCGTGCGCACGGAAGTCGCCAAGCTCTTGTCTGCTGACGGCCAGCAGGAAGGCAAGCACCAGGTCGTCGAACTCGTCGCTTACGACATCAAGGGCAACAAAATCGAGAATCAGTATTTCCCCGTCGCCGGCGCTACGCTGACCGGTAAGGAAGTCTACAAGTACGACGAAAAGGGAAATATCAGCGAGATGACGCTGCTCAATCCCGATGGCACGTTGCTGAGCAAGGAGATCTACAAGTACGAGTTCGACTTCCTCGGCAACTGGAGCAAGATGACCACCTCGGTCGCAGTCGTCGATTCTCGCGGTATCAATTTCGAGCCGACTGAAGTGACCTATCGCTCGATCATGTATTACCTCGACGAGAACATGGTCCGAATGGTTACGCCAGGCGCCACAACGGCGCCAGCCCCGGCGCCAGTCAGCAAGCCTGCTGAGACGAGACCAACCCCGGCCAACAAGAACAACAACAAGAAAGCTCCTGTGGTTCCCGAGTTACCTTCAGCGTCAAATTCGGCGTCGAAGCTTGCGACTGGTCCAGTTGATGTAAAGGTCCAGACCGTGAGCACGAACCAGCCGCTGCCGATTATCAGTATTGATGAACCACCGCCGAGTCCGGGACCGAAGCCGATTCTGAAGCCCGTGTCTGGTGGAGTTCTCAACGGCACTGCAGTCTCGCTGCCGCCACCGACTTATCCTGAAGCGGCGAAGCGCATGAGGACGCAGGGCGTGGTTACAGTCGAAGTGATCCTTGACGAAGCCGGCAAAGTAGTTTCGGCGAATGCCACGGCTGGTCCAACGATCCTGCGCGACGCGGCTATGCAGGCGGCACTCAAAGCGAGGTTTTCTCCCACGAAGCTTTCCGGTCAACCGGTCAAGGTTTCCGGCGTGATTAACTACAAGTTTGCGCTGGTTCCCTAACCTACCTTTCGGTGGCGCGCCGGACCTCTTCGGCGCGCCATTCTCCCCTTTTCCAACAAGCGTTCTTTTAGAAGGGACTAGTTCTCATGGCATTAACCGGACACCTCAGTGATCTTTCACTTTCTGAGTTAATCGAGTTTTTCTGTAACCAGCGCAAAAGCGGCCGTCTCAAAGTTTTGTATCCGAAGGGTGCAGGATACTTTTACTTACAGGCGGGCTCAGTCGTTGATGCGCGTATAGGCGTGCTGCATGGAATCGACGCGGTTTACTACGCGCTGACGCTTCCGAATGCAGAGTTTGAATTCAGTGTCGACGTGGAAGCGAAGAGCCGTACCATCAATCAACCGTGGACACAGGTTGTGCTTGAAGGTTTGCGACGTTTGGATGAGAGCATTGCACCGAGCGTCGCGTTTCCTCCGGATTATGTTCCCGAGCCGGACGAGCTCGAAGGCAAGTCGGTCCCGGTCGAAACGCAATCGGATGTTGAGAAGTCGTTTTCACCGGCGTTTCTTTCGTTTGGGAAAGATAGCGGAAATCGTCGCAAGCCGCTCTTCATCGGTGCGATAGCGGTAGCGGTCGTGGCGAGTGTGGCGGTGATTGGCGTGCCGGCTGGTTGGTACAGCAAGAAAGCTGCGCCACCGCCAACGCCTGAAACAGTGAGCCAGGCTCCTGCGCCAACTCCGGCTGAAACCTCATCACAGCCGCAACCGACAAGCACGGAAGCGACGCCGGCCGTGGAAGATCCTGCGGTGGCAGCACTGAGAAAACAGCGTGAGAAAGAGCGCAAGGCTCGTGAAGCGAAGAATGCTGAAGCTGAAACGGCTGCTGCAGCGCCAACGGTTGAAGGAGTGAAGCCTGGTGCGAAGCGAGTTGTGGTGACGGTGACTTATGACGAGTCAGGACGCGTGACGCAAGCGTCTGGTGGTGATGCCAATGCACTGCGTATCGCGCGGCAGAAGCGCTTCCCACCGGGAAAAGCCGGATCCGCGACCGTTTCGATTCCCATTAATTAAGACCATCTTGTAAATCCTGTGAATCCTGAAATCCTGTCTCACATTTAGACAAGATTTCCGGATTTGCAGAATTTACAGGACTACTCCTACCGTTCCGAGAATCACTAACAATCCACGTTTCAATCCGAGGTCGCGGTCGCGTGGGTCGTACCATTCGTCAAGACTGTGCGAGAACGCCGAGCTTCCACCAGCGCCGAGCGTGATCGCCGGAACGCCTAACGATATCGGCAGGTTTGAATCAGTCGACGATTGATCGAGACGCGGGTCGGCGCCGAGCAGTTTAGTCGCTTCCATCGCGAGCTCAACGAGCGGTGAATCCGCCGGAGTCTCGCCCGTCGGTCTCTCGCCAATCAGATCAACTTTCAGTTTCAGTAACGGATCTCCGGCGCGCCGCGTCGCATTCTCCTCATCAACTGCATCCCTCGTCGCTCGCCTGAAAAACGCATCCAGCCTTTGCAACTCCGCTTCAGCAGCAGAGCGCAGATCGACTTCCATCGACGCCTCACTCGGTATCGAATTGACACTGCGACCACCTTCAACGCGTCCGACGTTGAACGTCGTGCGCGGCTCTTTCGGCGCCGGAAACCCCGCCAGTCTCGAAATCGCGCGTCCGATCGCGTGTACCGGATTCGGCAGACCGAAATCGCCCCACGAATGTCCGCCGGGCCCAGTTATCTCGACGCGATAACGACGAGATCCTAGTGCCCGGTTTGTGATTCGGTCGAGGCCTGGACCATCAAAACTCAGAAACGAGTCGATGTGTTTGGCCCATCGGCCCTTCGTAAAAAGATATCGAACACCACGCAGATTCCCTTCACCCTCTTCACCAACGGTTCCCACAAATAAAATCGAACCTTCAATCGGTATTCGCTCTGACTGAATCGCTTGCACCAGAGCGATCAGCGCTGCTAGACCACAGCCATCATCGGCAATGCCGGGTGCGTACAACTTACCGTTACGACGAACAACGTTGAAGTTCGTGTCTGCGGGAAAGACTGTGTCGAGATGCGCACTAACAACCATCAAAGGCGATCGCGAACTCCCGCGCAGTAGTCCAAGACAATTGCCTTCTTCATCGATCTCAACCTCAGTCAACCCAAGCTCTGAAAACTTTCGACCCAGATACTCAGCACGTTCCTGCTCGCCGAACGGACTCGCCGGTATCGAGCAGATTCGAATGTGCTCTTCAGTGATTGCGTCAGCTTTGGTTTCGAAGAAACGAAGTGCCCGCGCGACGTGAGGCGTCGCCATGAGCTGTGCTACAGATTTGCCCGGATGAACACGAATCACAGCAAACTCAAAATCTCGCTCTCTTCAAGTACACCGCTCGCAGCTTTGGCATGCTCGTAAATGCGATTGACGCGACTCTCGTTCGGTTCGAGGCCGCGCTTCTCGAGCCAATAAATAACATTTGATTTGCCGCTCATCGGTCCGATCTCGATCACTTGCTCGAGTCCAAACTCACCGGCCGGAACTCCCGAGTAAACAATGTCCGCTAGTCGCTGGTCGCCCTTCTTATAACTCTTGATCACTGCCGCAGCGTGAACGCCCGTCGCCGTGCGAAATGCGTCACGACCAAACACCGGATAATTCAACGGCACAGTCCAATGACACGCGCGCGCCGCTGTTTGGCAATACTCGCCGAGACGCGACAGATCGTTATCGATCCAACCCAGCAGTTTCAGATTTACGAGTAACTGGTCCAGCGGCGTGTTGCCGACACGCTCGCCCATTCCGAGCGCCGAGCCATGCACCTGATCGGCGCCGGCCTGGATCGCTGCGAGGGAATTAATCACGCCGAGTCCGCGATCCTGGTGGCCGTGCCAGTCGAGACGGATGCCGCCGCCCTGTTCCTCGATAATGTTCTTCACGAAGCGTACGACCGCTCCTGCGCCGTCAGGCGTCGAGTGTCCCACAGTGTCGCAAACACACACAGCCTTGGCGCCGCAGCGAATCGCAGTTGTGTAGAGCGCGCGGATTGTTTCGGGCTTCGCGCGGGTTGTGTCTTCGGTGACGTACATGACCGGCAGGCCCTGGCTCACAGCGAAAGTGACGGCCTCTTCAGTCATCTGCAGAAGCTTTTCGAGGGTCCAGTCTTCAGCAAAAAAGCGCACGGAAGACGAACCGATGAACGTGCACGCTTCGATCGGAATTCCGGCGCGTTGCGAGATCTCGACGATTGGTGTGATGTCGTTGCGATGTGTGCGAGCGGCGCAGTTGGGCCGGATCTTGAGTTTGTTATCGGCGATTTCGCGCGCCAGTCGCTCAACTCCGGCGGCGTGTGTGCCGCCCGCGCCGGGTAGTCCGATGTCAGCGGTGTCGATCCCGAGCGCTTCCATCAGGTGAAGCAGTTCGAGTTTTTGTTCGACTGGCGGTTCGCAAACCGACGGCGACTGCAAACCGTCGCGCAATGTTTCGTCGTCAATCCCGATGTGGCGATTGGGCGCCGTGAGAGACGGTTCGATTTTATTCCAGTCATAAACCAGTTCGTCGATTGTCATGGCAGTAGTATAAGCCACGGATGAACGCGGATATAAACGCGGATCTGTCTTATACTACGTTCGCCTTTGCCTTTCTCTTAGGAGCCGTTAGCTATCAACGAAGAATCGTTCGCATCCTTACTGGCCTGGCTTGATCCAGACAGCGATGTAGCCGGGCAAAAATATGAAGTGATCCGCGCTGGTTTGATCAGGATATTTGTGTCCAAAGGATTCAGCGACGCGGAGGATCTTGCCGACGAGACGATCAACCGCGTGATGAAGAAGCTGCCTGAGATCCGCGACACTTATGTCGGCGAGCAAGCCCGGTATTTCTACGGCATCGCGCGTTTCATCATTCTCGAGATGATGCGACGCAAGGAAGTCACAGTCGAGGAGATGCCGATCGTTCCTATTGAGCCGGACGTTCACACCGACGAATACGATTGTTTACTAAAGTGTCTGCAGTTCCTGACTGCGGACAAGCGAGAGATGATCCTGGACTTTTACACCTACGACGGCCGTGACAAGATCCAGCAGCACAAGCGGATGGCGAACGAGCTCGGGATCACGGACGGCGCGCTGCGAGGCCGAGCGCACCACGTTCGCGGAAGCCTTGAAAAATGCATACAGCAGTGTATTGAGCGAATGAAGGCAAACGAAAGTTAGTATTCGCGTCATATTCAGTAGCGGTACTTTAGTGGGGGGACATTCTCATCATCGATCAGACGGAAAAAACTGAACTAAAAAACTATCTTCTCGGCAAACTCAGGGAAGAAGACGAGGAACGGGTCGAAATTCGATTGCTGAGTGACCCGGTTTACGGTGAACAGCTTGACTTTGTTGTTGACGAGATAACGGATCAATACGTTGCGGGTGAGATCAAAGGCGAAGAGCGTGAGCGTGTCGAGAAATACTTTTTGAAGTCCGATCAGCGGCGTAAGAAGCTGAAATATGCCGCGGCACTGAAGACCTATCAGTCGCAACAAGGACGTCGTAGAAAATGGTGGACATCAACTGAGCTACGCATTGCTGCGTCGATGATTCTCGTTATTGGAGTATTAATCGGTTTGCGTCAGTTTCTCCGTCAGTCGCCGGGCAATGACGGAATGACGGCGCTGCAGCAGGCTTATCGTGATCAGAGACCTTTGGAAGCGCGCATTAATGGCTGGAGCTATGCTCCGGCTGTGTCATTACGAGGTACGCCAAGGGTCGATTACGTTCAGCGGGATCGCGCGGCGAGCATTCTGCAAAATGCATTGAACGAACACCGCGACGCTACCGCGCTTCATCAGTTGGGCCAGTTTTATCTCGCCGAGCGACAGTTTGACAAAGCGATCGATCAGTTAGAGGCGGCCCTCGCGTTGTCGCCAAACGATGCGAGTATCCACAGCGACCTCGGTACGGCGCTGCTGGAAAAAGGCAAGACTCAACTGACGGATACCGATCGAGGGAAGTCGGCCGAGTTATTTGCGAAGAGTCTCACCCATCTGAACAAGGCGCTCGAACTCGACAATTCCCGCCTCGAAGCACTCTTCAATCGTGCGCTGCTTTACAGTTACCTCGGCTTACCGGAGAAAGCCGAACAGGATTGGCGCCTGTATATCCAAAAAGATCCGAATTCGAATTGGACAAATGAAGCGAACGAACGGCTCAAGTCGATTGAAGATGCGCGTAAGAAAACTTCGCAGACGCCCAAAGACACTTTTGACGAGTTCACCAGCTATTGGAATGCGGGCGACCGAGAGTCAGCGTGGAAGTTGATCCGCGACAGTCAGCATCGCAGCGGCAATGCAGTCGCAGATCGTCTGTTGGATGATTATGTGGAGCGGGGCAGCACTTATAGCCAGCACGCAGGTGAGCAGCAACCAGTGGCGGCGGTTGCGGCGTTGTATCTCGAGCGAGCGGACGATCACTTTTATTCGGATGTTTACCAATCGTACCAGCGCGCTTCGCCGCAACAGATCGTCGCCGCGAAAGAAGCGCGAGAGTTGATGAAGGCGAGCCACGCGCTCTGGGGTGTAAATAAACAGGAGAATCTTCGGCTGTTTGGCGAGGCGAGCGATTCATTTAAGAAGGCTGGTGACGTCGCTGGCGCGATGCTTGCTCAGTACTGGTTAAGCTTTGCTACTTTCAATGTCGAGAAATATCCGGATAGTCTAAAGCTGTTGGAGCCGGTAATTTCTGAGTCAGCGCGGAGAAAGTATCACTGGCTTACTACTCGTTGCTTGTATCTGCGTTCGGGTCTCGAATTTAAATTGAACCAACAATCCAGGGCGCTTGCATCGGCACGTGAGGGCGTCAAAATCGCTGAGAAGACAGGCGATGCCGTCGGTTTATTGAATCTTCTCACCCAGCTTGTCGAGTCTTATCGAGTCATGGGCAACTACGACAAGTCTTTCGCTCAGTTTGAACGCAGTCTACCAATCGTCACTTCGCTTTCTTTGGATCCCATTCAGAGTTCACGTCACTACTCGATCGCCGCAAATGCGTTTGCGTCAGTCGGTTTTTACGACGCTGCGGCAGAATACCTGGAACAAGCGCTACGTATTTCGGCGCGAGCCGGTATTGAAGACCGGCTCATATACCAGCGTGCTTTTCTCTCCGGGATTTATGGAAAAAGCGGTCGTTTCGACGATGCTTTGCAGAATGTAAATGAGGTTCTGCAAAAGACGTCTGCCACCAGTGTTGAGGCTTACTCGTTATTGCAAAAAGGCAGCATCTATCGTGCTATGGGAGATTGTGGAAAAGCCGTAGATAATTACACGCGATCGATAGAGCTCTATGACGAGTTGAAGTTGTACCCGCATCGATACCAGGCCTACAAGGGCAGGCTTCTTTGTTACATCTCGCAAGACGATACGGCGCGAGCTGAACAGCAGATCGCCACCATCCTTACTCTCATTGATGATTATCGAAAGCAGATCAGCGAGGAAAACAATCGAAATTCATTCTTCGAAACCGAGCAGAGCGTATACGACACCGTAATCGACTTCGAAGTCTCGCGGATGAACAATCCGGAAAAAGCATTTCAGTACTTGCAAGATTCCCGCGCCCGTTCACTTCTTGATCTACTGAACAACGACGCCCAGGCCGTGGACGACCCTCTGGACCCGGAGATCATTTCTCACTCAGTTGCGCAGCCTGAATCAGCAGCGGAAATTAAAGAAAAACTTCCCGATCGCGTACAGCTCGTGCAGTACGCCGTGCTGGAAGACAAAACGTTGATCTGGGTGATCTCCAAACGCGAAATCGCACTTAGACAATCAAACGTATCGCGTCGAGTGTTAAATGAGACGATTCAGCGTTACCTGGCGGTGATTTCGAAGCCTCCGAACGATCGAGAACAGGAAGTCGCTCTCGCCCGGCAGCTCTACACATTCCTCATCCAACCCATTGAAACGCTACTAGACAACAAACAAATTATTTGCATTATCCCTGATAAAAACCTTAGCTACATTCCATTTTCTGCGCTAATATCGCCGGCATCTCAGAAGTATTTGATTGAAGACTACGTCGTAACTACCTCGCAAAGTCCCAGCGTCTTTTTGTACTGCTCCCGGAACGCAACCCAGAAGGCGCAGGCTAAAAATGAACGGGTATTAAGTGTCGGAAATCCGCGTTTTGATCGTGCGGCTTTTCCGGATCTTGAAGATCTCCCGAATGCCAAACAAGAAGCACAAGAAATTGCTTCAAACTACAAGGACGGTTTGCCACTGTTCGACGCAGAGGCGACGGTCGCAGCTGTAAAGAGCGAAATGCCCAGGTCGGATGTGGTGCATCTTGCCCTACATTCGGTGCTTGATAACGATCTACCGCTAAACTCGAGCCTCTTACTCGCAAAAAGTGGATCCCAATCGAGTCTTCATGCGTATGAGGTTTACCGGCTCGGATTAGAGCGAACGCGTTTAGTCGTCCTCTCGTCATGCCAGACCGGCGTGGAGCGTTACTATGATGGTGAAGGAATGGCGAGTTTGGCCCGCGCCTTTATTGGCGCCGGCGTTCCCCTGGTTGTCGCGAGTCTGTGGCCGGTTGATTCGACGGCAACCGAGAAGTTGATGGTTCTCTTCCACCAGGACCGCCGGCAAACCAGCACTGCCGTCGCTCTTGCTAATGCACAACGCGCAATGCTTCACGATTCCCAAACACGTTTCCAAAGTCCTTACTACTGGGCCGCATTCACATTGAACGGCGGCTACGCAGAATTCTAAAGGCAAACCAAACTAATGGACCATATGCCGTACCATGGTTCACCCAAGCTGAGCCTAAATCTCCTTTTTCCAGGGAAACGTTTTCTATGTCGCTGGCCATAGTCTTTGGATAACAAGTTCGTTGCACCCGTAAGACGAAAGGAGCAGTTGTTATGTCGGCAACAATAGTTTTTAGAGGGTTATTGGTTTTCCACTACATGGATGATCATATGGAAATAGGCGTAGTAAATGCGCTGGCTCATCCGGGTGGCGAAGGCCACGCACCGCATGTCCCACGTATTATCAAGACCAAAAATGGCGTGATTAGCTCAATCACCGATCTGCGTGATGAAGACGGGACACTGGTCACCCCGCGGGACTGGGAAATCGAAGTATCGAACCCTATTCAACCGACGGCTACCAGATTTCGGCAAGGAGAGAGGTTTGATCGAATCCATCATCCTTTCGCGAAGGACTTCCGGTGGATTGCGGATCTGGAGGGCGAAGATCTCCACCATAGAGATCTCACTGCTGAACTCGACATGTCTAAGTTTTTAATGGTCGTGAGAGTGCGTCATGGCCAGTTCTATACGCATCAGTTGTCAAGAAAACTAATTCGCCAGAACGCTCACGGTCCAGTTCAAGCAGTACGGTTTGGAAGGGCCGCGGAAGTTGTTGGCTGCAAAATCGCTTTCGAAATGGGAAGTTTGGAACTTAAGGCTGGCAGCGACCACAAATTCACGTTTGATGAAGGGGACGAAGACGGCGTGATTTACGAGTTTTCGAATGCTCCTCCGGATGTACCAGCGATGAAGCCTTATGAAGCTGGCACCGGCCACTTCTCGATGTATTACACACACTTCTTTAAGTCCCCGCGGCCGCGGACCGCGCCGCAGGATGAGTTCCAGTTGCTACCTGACGAAGATGATCCGACCCCCTCCCCAGATCCGGCGTTATGCGGAGCGGTAGTTCTCGGTGAACGGGGAGGCGGGATATAGGATGTGTTGGTAGTAGTACTCCTTGCAAACTCCAGAAATGCTTCTTCGATGGCGGCTGGAGTTTGCAAACTCATTGCACGTGCCGTTGAGGCGGATGAGGTAATGTTATGTCTCAAAAATACAGTGATCCCGAACCCGACGAAAGAATAAATCCGTGGGTGCCCGGACTCGTTGAAGTGAAATTCCGATCAGCGAACGATTCGGGTCTTGTTGATTTCGACTTTTCCAGACCTCTGGAAAGAACTCAGCGTCACGACCGCTGGTCTCCAGAGCTGTCACAGATACTCACGAGAAGTAGGTTGGTCTCGTGGCGGCCATCATTCCCGCTTCGGTATTCCTGGTCCAGAGAACCTGAAGAGCAGGCGCGCAAGTTCTACTCCACCTCAGGCCGGGATAGGCTGGTTACTTTTCGCTTTCCCGACGATGCTGATGTTTCAAAAATCGCCAAAGAATTGCGGTCTCTTCCTGAAGTAACACGTGCTAATCCTGTTGCCAAAGTGGCTCCTCCCGCTCCAATCAGCGAGCCGCTCTTGGGGACAAGCGATCAAGACGAGGAACATCAATGGTATGCATTCCGTTGCAAACTACCCGAGGCATTAGAGACAGCCACCGGCGATGGTGTCATTGTGGCTGTGATCGATTGGGGACTTGACGATTCCCATAAAGAGTATGGACCAAACATCGAGTTGCGAAAGAACATGTACAATAACGACTCCTTTGTCTCAGATGGGAATCGTAAGCATGGTACAGCGTCCATGGGACTCGCGGGAGCTCGACTAAACAACTGCGGAATAGTTGGATTTGCTCCGGATTCAATTCTGTGGGCGATTCAAGCGGGTCGTGATGGAATTGTAAACCACCGTTGCTGGGCTGCCGGAATTGATTTTGTAAGGAGTGAGCCTGCTTCGCAACGCAAGGTGATAATTCTCGAGATCCAGACAGTGACCAAACGAAATGTCGAAAGCATTGAGCTCATTAACCAGGCCATCAGGGATGCCATTGCCGCCAATATCGTGGTGTGTGTTCCGGCGGGGAATGATCCACTGAGTGATCCCAACAAGGACGATGACCAAGAAGACATTCCGGTGACGTGTTCTGTTCTGGTGGGCGCGACAAATTTTGATCCTCAATATAACTTCGTCAACAGTAGCATGGGTCCAAGGGTTGTAGTATACGCTCCAGGTGCTCGTCAGAATGATCTGACCTGCCAGCCTAGCGGTGGTCATACACTCGTCTTTGGAGGAACTTCCGGTGCGGTGGCTAAAGTTGGCGGAGCTGTAGCTCTGATGCTGGAAGCCAACCCTTCACTCACGCCAACGCAGGTCCGAGATATTCTGGGAAGCTCGACAATTCCTGCGCTCCGTGATTTTGATGATCCTGTTGGTGTGTTGCTTGATTGCGAGGACGCTGTATACCGGGCCACTCACCCAATAACCGAATACAGAGAATGTGTGCCCGAGAGCTGACGACTAATCAGTCTCGAAGATCATCAAATTTCCTCGTCTGAAAGATCGCTTTTGACGAAGTGCTCTCCTCTGTTGTAGCTTCTCTCGCAATCAACCTGCCTGTGTGCTAGTCGTTTCCCGGCGGCAGGGTCAATCGAGTATCTGTGCCAGTAAAGACAATCGCTCTCGGATCCGATCGCGCAGCAAAAATCATGGCGGTACGTGCGTGCGTCGCACGTATCGCGACCATTGACCCTGACTGGGCCAACGCGAACGTGGTGGCGCGGCGCGTGGAAACCAGCGTTCCCGCTATGCCTTTAACAGATTGGCAGTTAATGGAGGGAGCGCGTGAACGGGCTCTGGCTGCGCGTGATTCTTTGAAGAGCCGACGGCTGGAAGCAGACATCTACGTCGGACTCGAAGGCGGCTTTCATTCAATCTCGATCGAGGGTGAATGGCACACGTTTCTGCGCGGCTGGGCTTACGCCACAGACGGTCAGCAGGGCGTCTTTGGGGCAGCGCCGTCGATCTCGGTTCCGGAACACATCGTTAAGAAAGTCGTCGAAGGCCGCCGTGAACTGGGAACAGTAATCGACAACGTCACCGGAGAACGTGACGTCAGAAGCAAGCAGGGAGCGTGGGGAGTTTTATCGCGTGATCTGGTAACGCGTTCACTGAGTTTTGAGCTCGCACTAATTGCAGCGTTCGCGCCTTTTTATAATCCCAAACTTTACAACCAATAGAAAACGAATGGACGAACTGGTAGCGCAAGTGAATCATGATGAACCCCCACCAAACTCGCGACCGAACGCAGGCTGGGTGGAAGTGATCGCGGGATCGATGTTCTCTGGGAAATCAGAGGAGCTAATCCGGCGTCTGCGCCGCGCAAAGATAGCGCGTCAAAAAGTGCAAGTCTTCAAACCGGAACTCGATTCACGCTTTTCAGAGAATCAGATTGTTTCCCATTCCGAAATGCGTCATGACTCGGCCAACAGTCGTTCCGCCGCGGAAATATTAGAGAAGATCGATCCTGACACTGAGGTAGTCGGTATTGATGAGGGACAGTTCTTCGACAACGAGCTCGTGAACGTAGCGAATACTCTCGCGCGGCGCGGCGTACGAGTAATCATTGCCGGCCTGGACCAGGACTACACCGGAAAACCCTGGGAACCGATGCCGCAACTCTTAGCGATTGCCGAATACATCACTAAAACTCATGCGATCTGTATGAAGTGTGGCCAGCCGGCTAACTACTCACAGCGCACGTTTGACTCGGAAGAGCGTGTCGCGGTCGGCGCTGCTGACAAATACGAAGCGCGTTGCCGCATGTGCTTCGTGCCACATGCCGATGCACCGACGGCCGATCCTGATTAATCTCAGTCGGATCTTGTCTGGCAAGGCTTTGCCCGAAAAGTCTGGCTCTGTGCAACCTCTGCGTTCTTTGTGTCTCTGTGGTTGTTTTTCCTAAGCAATCTTCAACCACAGAGGCCCAGAGAACGCAGAGGTGCACAGAGAAGAGTATGTTGTAACGACTTTCGGGCAAAGCCGTCTGGCAACGAAATCCGGTCCCACGTCGTCTCACCGCGCAAGAAGTCTTCATAATTTCGTTCCTCTAGTCTCCCCGCGGTTGTCTCCCCGGCAATCCACTTCACTAGGAGTACGACAATGAAGCCTAAGCACCTAACCACAATAACCTTTTTCTGTCTCCTCCTCGCTTCTATAGGACTGTTCATCAACGCCATGGCCCAAAAGCCGGACGCCACGGCCGAGTCGAGTTACCGGCTCTCTGGTCCATACACACACGGCAATCTCACCGTGTTTCTCGTGCACGGAAAGGACTTGACCAACAAGACTTTCCTTACTTTGCAGGAAGCTCTCGCGCAAAAGAAGGTCAGGGTTTATGAAACCAGAGACGTGAATGAGCTTGCCATCAGAAATCTCTCGAACCAGGACATCTACGTTCAAGCCGGCGATATCGTGCGCGGCGGCGATCAGGACCGGATGATCTCGATCGACTTCATCGTGCCACCGAAGTCAGGCCGCATGCCGATCGCGGCGTTTTGTGTCGAGTCGGGACGTTGGAGCAAACGCGGAAACGAGGAAAATTCGTCGTTCAACAGCTCTGAAAACATGATCGCCACGAAGGATCTCAAGCTCGCGGCTAAACGAGAGCGGTCGCAGGAAGCCGTTTGGAAGAACGTCAGCGTGGCGCAGAAGAAGTTAAGTGATAGCGTCGGCGGCGACGTGCA
>DATFDT010000349.1:0-6480 GCA_035251975.1 Pyrinomonadaceae bacterium
GCCGGCGTCACTCGATCCTGTAGTAAAGCAGTTGCGCTCAACATTACCATTCAAGAATTATCGTCTCGCCGCCACGCTAATCAATCGCGTCAAAAACGAAGGCCGTTTGGACCTGAGCTGGATCGGTGGACCACTGGCATCCGTATCGCCGACCGGCGCCGCATCGAACGTCACACCGAGCTTCAGTCAATTCAAAGTGCGGCAAGTAAAACTCTTACGCAACGCTGAAAACCAGCAGATCGTGCAAATGCTCGGCTTCAACTTCGGCGCTCGTGTTCCAATCCAAACGCCCGGCGCGATCGCTGCGAACGGCCAAGTGGCTCCAACCGTCGCTTACGAGCAAACGGGAGTCTCGACCGACATCAGCATGCGCGAATCCGAGCCGGTAATCGTCGGCACACTCAACATTGGACCATCCGGCGACGCCATCATCCTCGTCGTCTCCGCGAAACGAACACCAAAATAACTGTGGCACGCAACGCGCTAGGAGTTTAGGGCCACACGGCCCTAAACTACTCAGGAAGTGAGAAAAGACGCGTTGCGATTGATGATTGTTGACGACGAGGAAGCTGCCCGCTACGGCATGCGGCGCGCCCTCTCCACCTTTGGCTATAACATCACTGAAGCAGGTTCCGCCGAGGCCGCCCGTGCCTTACTCAAACAAAACGAGCCGGACCTGCTCCTTCTCGATGTAAACCTTCCCGGACTCAGCGGACTCGATTTTCTTCGCGAGCTCAAGAGCGCAAACGGCAATGCGCCGCTCGTGATCATCGTGACCGCGCACGGCTCCGAACGCATGGCCGTTGAAGCCGTCAAAGCCGGCGCACACGATTATATTTCCAAACCCTTCGAGCTCGACGATCTGCGACTCGTAATCAAAAACGCCGCCGAGACAGTTCAACTTCGCCGCGAGAATTATTCACTGCGACGCCGGATCGAAGTCGAGCGTTCGCAGCGTGGCGCACTGATCGGTAACTCCGACGCGATGCAGAAAGTGCGCGCGATGATCGATAAGGTCGCTGAGACTGATGCGACTGTGCTCGTGCGTGGTGAATCAGGCACCGGCAAGGAGTTGGTTGCGCGTGAGCTGCACGAGCGCAACAGCGTGCGTCGCAATGAGTCTTTCGTGGCTGTTAATTGCGCCGCACTGCCTTCCGAGTTAATCGAATCGGAGCTCTTTGGTCACGAAAAAGGCGCGTTTACAGGCGCCGCAGCACGCCGGGAAGGGAAGTTTGAACAGGCTGATCACGGCACATTGTTCCTCGACGAGATCGGCGATATGAGCTCAAACGTGCAGGCAAAACTGCTGCGCGCGTTGGAAGAACGGCGCATCGAGCGTCTCGGCGCAAACGAGTCAATTCCTGTTGATGTGAGAATCGTGAGCGCCACCCATCGCCCGCTCGAGCAGGAGATCACTAACGGCAACTTCCGCGCGGATCTCTTCTACCGTTTGCGGGTTGTTACCGTCGATATTGCACCGCTACGCGAGCGTCGCGAAGACATTCCGCTGCTCGTGGAAACCTTCACGCGTCTGGCCGCCGAGCGTTATGAGCTGCCGCAGCGTTCGTTGAGCCAGGGTGCATTACGACGTCTGATGGAGTACAACTGGCCGGGTAACGTGCGTGAGTTGAAAAACACGATCGACCGCGCCGTGATCATGGCCGATGGCAATGAGATCGCGCCGAAGGATCTGCCGGACGAGATCACTGCGGGCATCTCTAAAGAAGGCATTGTCGAGAACAGTGATGCTGAAATCGACGGTTTGCGAGTGCCATTCACGGCGGATTTTCGGGAAGACCGGCGCGAGTTTGAGCGTCGTTACATCAGTCGGTGTCTCGAGTACACTCAGGGAAACGTGACCCGCGCGGCCGAGATTCTGGATATGCACCGGCAGTCGCTGCAACATAAATTAAGACAGCTCGGCCTCGGACGCCGCTACGTCTCAGTCTCGGGCGACGCGCAAGATAATCCTGACAGTTGACGGAATTATATGAAGGCAAGAGTAGACGCAATCATTCAACGAGAACAAGCTGAGTACCTGGACCAACTACTAACCCAGAGCGATCCTTTGCTCGTCGAGATGGAGGCGTATGCCGCCGAACATCGCGTGCCGATCGCTGATCGTGAGGTCGCTCGGTTCGTGGAGATCACGGCGCGCATCTCAGGTGCTCGCAAGGCGCTCGAGATCGGCATGGCGATCGGATACACGGTGGTCCATCTCGCGCGTGGCATGGGTGAGAAAGGCCGCGTCGTGACGATCGATCCCAGCGATGAGATGATTAACGCAGCGACCGGCTATCTCAAACGCGCCGGCGTGCTGGATCGAGTTGAGATCGAGCGCGGCAAGGCTCTGGAAGTGATGCCGAATCTTGAAGAGACTTTCGATCTGTTGTTTATCGACGCGCTGAAGGAAGAATACTCACAATACCTCGATCTCGGTTTGCAACGTCTGCGCAGTGGTGGCGTCGTCATCGTTGATAATCTGCTGTGGGGTGGAAAAGTCGCGACCGGCGATACCGAAAGCTCGACAGTAGCGCTGCGAGAGTTCAATCCATACTTCATCAACCATCCGCAATTGATTGCCGAAGTCTTACCTGTCGGCGACGGACTCGGATACGCAGTCAAGCTATAGCCACAAAAAGGCACAAAAAGCACATCCTGAATTAGCTCGGTACAGTTCAAAAATTCACTATGTGCTTTTTGTGCCTTTTTGTGGCAAACTTCCACTCGCTTCTTGCGGGTTTCCTCATAACTCGCGCGTGAACACAAAGTGAGGTGCACCGATGAGTAGTGGCAAGTTTAGACAAATTGTTGGACTCGTCTTGCTGGCATCGCTAGCATTCTCGACATATTCATGCACTGTAGCATCCAGTAGCGAAGAGTTTTTCGGAACAACAACTCCTCCCACACGCGACATCTTTCGTTATGTCACCGGCGACGAACCCGCGTCACTCGACCCGGCTCTCGGTAACGGCCAGCCCGAAGCCCGTCTCTACATGGCGCTTTACGAAGGTCTCGTCGAATACAATCCGAAGACTCTCGAGCCCGAACCGGCTTTAGCAGAACGCTGGCATATCAACAACGACTCATCTGAATTTACTTTTCACTTACGCACAAACGGTCGTTGGTCCAACGGCGATCCAATCGATGCAAATGACTTTGTTTACAGTTTCAGACGGGCACTTGATAAGAAGACTGCATCGCGCAACGCTTACCTCGCTTCATACCTGAAATACGCTCAGGCGTGGAACGAGCAGCGCATCTTCGTGCGCGATCCGAAAACGGGCCAATTTCTTTTGGAGAGGGATTTTCAGGAAAACCCGCCCGAGGAATCGATCGGCAACAGTCCGCTCGATCCGGCGAAGAGCGAGTATCTTCCCGATCCGAATGAGTCGACGCCCGATCCGGACACGGCCTTTCACCACCAAATGCATTCCCCTTTGCGCTTGACGCTTCCCGGCGACGAGAAAGCACGCACAAAGCGAATCGATGCGAGTCCAAAACTCAAGGCAGCAGTTGCCGGCAAAGAGTTCGTCCCGGTGAAGGCTGAGGATCTTGGTGTTGAAGCTATCGACAAGTACACCGTGCGGATCTACCTAACGCAACAGGCGCCGTTCTTCTTAGGCTTACTCGCGCATCAGGTCTTCCGTCTGGTTCCGCGTAAAGTGGTCGAGCAATGGGGCGAGCAATGGACGCTGCCCGAGCACATCGTCACTTGTGGTCCATTCAAGGTAAAGCAATGGATACCTTACGACAGGCTCGTGCTCGAACGCGATCCGATGTACTGGGACGCCAAGACAGTAAAGCTCGACGAGCTGCAATTCTTTCCGATTGTCGACCAGGCTACCGCCATGAATCTCTACAAGGTGGGCGAGCTCGATGCGCTCTACAACCACGCAGTGCCGAATCCGTGGCTTCATGTAATTAGACAAAAGAAAGACTACATGGACCGGGCTGAAGCCGCGATCGATTACCTGATCATGAACACCACTAAACCTCCGCTGGACAATCCGAAGGTTAGAAAGGCGTTCAATCTCGCGATCGATAAAGAGGCATATGCGAACTGGCGCCGGATCGTAAAACCGCTCACCGCATTTACCCCCGCAGGAATGTTTGCGGGATATCCACAGCCCCAAGGTGCGGCCTTCAATCCAGCGGAAGGGCGCAGACTACTCGGCGAAGCGGGTTATCCGGTAGTGCAAAACTCGGACGGCAGTTTTTCGTGTCCGAAGTTTCCGGTGGACCAGGTCGAATTTATCTATAACAGCCAGTCCGCAAACAAATCTGTAGCCGAATGGATGCAGGCGCAGTGGAAACAGAATCTCGGCGTTACTGTTGGACTGCGAAACATGGAGTGGAAGACTTTTCTGGAGTCGCGCGCCAAGCTTGAATACAAAGGATTCGCGCGCGGTGCATGGGGCGCCGATTTCATGGATCCCTTCACCTTCTTGAGTATCTTCTACTCGGCAGACGAGAGCGGCACGGGCTGGCTCGATCCGAAATATGTCGCGATGCTGGATGAAGCCAATCGCACTCTCGATCACAAAAAGCGTTATGAGTTGCTTGCCAAGGCAGAAGCTTACATGCTCGACAACCAGCCGATCATTCCGATCGACACACCGTCTGTGAATTGGCTGAAGAAACCGTACGTGAAAGGCATGTATCCGAATCCAGCGTCTTTGTTCGCGTGGAAATATGTTTACATCGAGCGCGACCGGGCGAAGTGGGATTACGGCACGCCGAGTTTGACTGCGGAGTAGCGCGGTGAACGCGGTCTGTGATTAACGAATGTTTCGGTTCATTGTCAGACGACTCCTGATAACGATTCCGACGATCCTTGTCGTGATCTCGATCACCTGGGTCTTGATCAAGCTCGCCCCCGGAAACTTCTATTCGGGTGAGAAACCCCTGTCTCCCGCCGTCGAGAAAATCATTCGCGAAAAATACGGCCTCGATAAACCGTGGTACCAGCAGTATGGGAAGACGATCTGGGGTATCGTTCGCCATCTCGACTTCGGTACGTCGCTGCGATACGAAGGCCAATCAGTAAATACAATCATCAAACGCTCGTTACCTGTTTCAGCCGCGATCGGCATGCTCGCCTACCTGCTCGCCCTCGTTGTCGGCGTCACTATCGGTTGCATTGCCGCGTTGAAACAAAACTCGAAGTGGGACTATGGCTCGATGGCGCTCGCGATGCTCGGCATTTCTGTGCCGAACTTTGTGCTTGGTCCAATCCTGGTCCTGATCTTTTCGCTCGGACTCTACTGGCTGCCGCCGTCTCGCTGGGGCGGCTTTCCGAGTCGAAACCTCGTCTTGCCTGTGCTGACTCTGTCTGCGCTTTACATGGCTTACATCGCGAGACTCACGCGCGCGGGAATGCTCGAAGTGCTCCGATCAGATTACATCCGCACGGCGCGCGCGAAGGGATTGAGCGAGCGTGACGTCGTGATTCGTCATGCATTGCGCGGTGGTCTGATGCCGGTGGTTTCGTACACCGGGCCGGCCCTCGCGTTTCTGTTAACAGGGACAGTCGTGGTCGAGAGAATCTTTGCGTTGCCGGGTCTGGGAAACTACTTCATACAGGCTTCACTGAATCGCGACGAGCCATTGATCATCGGCATCGTCGCGTTTATTGCGATAACACTCTTGTTGATGAATCTGCTGGTTGATATCGCGTACGCGTATCTCGATCCGCGCGTGCGATACCAGTAGTTAGACAGGATTTACAAGATTTTTCACGATTGACATGTAAATCCTGAGACATCTTGTAAATCCTGTCTAACTAAATTGATTGCGAATGGCTACTGAAAAGAAACCAGATCCAGACGAGCTGATTCACATCGGGCCGGAGATGGCTGTGGCTGAAGCCGACCTCATGCCCGGTGAAGTGGGCCGGTTTGTGTACGGCACGTCGCTGTGGCGCGATGCGTGGCGTCGTCTGCTCAAGAATAAGCTCGCGGTTTTTGGTCTCGTCGTCGTAGTCATCGTTACGATCTCTTCGATCATCGGACCGACAGTGATCCAGCGTGTCTTCGGTTTCACACCTGATTACATTCCGTCGAACGATCCGAGACTGACGCAATCGTTTCCACCCTTTACAGGTCCGAACGGCGAGTTTTCGTGGGCCCATCCGATGGGCACTGACAACGCCGGGCGCGATCAATTTGCGCGTGTGTTACAGGGCGGACAGATCTCGCTCTTTGTCGGAATTCTCGCCACGCTCGTGTCGTTGTTGATCGGCGTCAGTTATGGAGCGATTGCGGGTTACGTTGGAGGGCGCGTCGACAACGTGATGATGCGCATCGTTGACGTGCTGTATTCACTGCCGTACGTCATCGTTGTGATCGTTCTGTTGTCGATGTTTCGCAGCCAAACACCGCGAGGTCAGTTGATCCTGCTGTTTGTAGCGATCGGGTCGGTTTCATGGTTGACGATGGCTAGGATCGTTCGTGGGCAGATTTTGTCGTTGAAGAATCA
>DATFDT010000350.1:0-11824 GCA_035251975.1 Pyrinomonadaceae bacterium
ACACGTATTCGTGAAGACGGGTGGCCACGGAGGGCCACCCCTACAGTTGTATTCCGAATAGCACATTCAATCGTCTTCGAACTGCGCGCTGGCGAGCAGTTGTTGTCTGAGCGCACACCCAGAATCCACGAATTTCCCCAATATTTAGGCTTTTTCCCCCGGCACAATGCTTGCGAAGCAGTTGCTCAAATCTGCCAGCTAAACGTGTATCTCGTCAGAAGAGGTGTCTCGTGAGCAAGAAGCGCATCGGCATTTTCGTCATTGCGTACAACGCCGTTAACAAACTCGATTGGACGCTCGATCGCATTCCTCAAGAGGTTTGGGACAAGGTCGACGAGGTGTTTCTCTTCGATGACTGCTCGACCGATAACACCTACTACGCCGCAATCGGATACAAACACGCCAAGACGGTCGAGAAGCTCACCATTCACAGAAACGCGAAGAACCTTCGCTACGGTGGAAATCAAAAAGCCGGCTACGAGTATGCAATCGCCCGTGGGCTCGACATCGTCGTGATGCTTCATGCTGACGGACAGTACGCGCCCGAAGTATTGCCCGAATTGCTCGCGCCGCTCGAAGCTGACGAGGCTGACATGGTGTTTGGCTCGCGCATGGCCGATGGTGGCGATCCACTCGCGGGCGGAATGCCGAAATACAAATTCATCGGCAACAAGATCCTGACGTGGCTGGAAAACCGGATCACGGGGATGCGTCTCTCTGAATTCCACTCAGGATACCGCCTGTACAGTTGTGCGGCATTGAAGCAAGTTCCGTTTCGCCAAAACTCGAACGAGTGGCACTTCGATACTGACATTCTGATCCAGTTTCATGAGGCGGGGCTGCGTATTTGCGAACGGCCGATTCCGACTTACTATGGTGATGAAATTTGTCACGTGAACGGCATCTTCTATGCGTTCAACTGCGTGAAAGCGGCGCTGACTTACAGGCTACACAAGGCCAAACTGATGTATGAGCGGAAATACGATACCGACGGAGAGCACTACACCTACAAGCGTGACGATCCATACAGCAGTCACTCACAAATTCTGGAATGGATCGAGCGTGAGCGACCTGATGAGGTGTTGGAAGTAGGAACCGCCACTGGTTATCTCAGCGCTGAGATGACAAAGCGTGGTTGTGTAGTAACTGGTGTCGAGAGTGATCCCGAGATGGCGCAGATCGCTAAGCAGCATTGCCGGCGAATGATAGTTGGCGACGCCGAGCAGTTGGATTTTTCGAGTCTGGGAAAATACGACGCGATAGTGTTGGGAGATGTTGTCGAACACCTTCGTAATCCGCAACAGTTTCTGAAGAGGATGGCCCAACAGCTCAAGCCTGGCGGCAAAGTGCTGATGTCTTTGCCAAACGTGGCGAATATTTGGGTGCGATTGAATTTGCTTTTCGGACGGTTCAATTACAGTCGCGTGGGAATTCTTGACGAAACTCATCTTCGCTTCTTCACGCTTGCCAGCTCCAAACGAATTGCAAACGACTCGGGTCTGGATGTGCTCAGCACAAGTGTTACACCGATACCGCTTCCCTTAATCCTGCCGGCAACCAGCAAAGGTCGAATCTTAAGCTTTCTCCACATTATGAATTGGGGTTTGGCCAGACTCAGAAAGACGCTGTTCGGATACCAGTTTATTCTGGTATGCCAACCGAAAGCGTAGAGTGAACTGCTTCTCTGTGCAATCTCTGTGTTCTCTGTGCCTCGGTGGTGATCTTCGTCGATAAAACCACAAAGACACAGAGAACACAGAGGTTGCACAGAGAAGAAACAAACCCTGATGTCTCAGTCTCCGGCAGTTATCAAAACGGCGAGAGTTGCGGCAGTTGTAGGTGCCGCTTTATGCATTGCGGCCACGGTAACTCACATTTACCTCGGTGCTGCGCGTGAGTACGCCACGGGAGCACTCGCGGTTTTGGACCACGTGTTTGATTTGGTCGCTTCGGTCACACTTTCATTCGTATTACTCGCTGCCGGCAACAGCCTCACGAACAGATTCTCGCTTCAATTTATAAACTCAGCAGAACATCTGGCCTTCTCTTTTTTCCTCGGCACGGGCGTGGTTGGTCTCGTGGTTTTGTTGATGGGATTGGTGGGATTGCTTAGAGGTTGGGCAATACTGGCGCTGCTTGTTGTCGCGCTGGCATTGACGGCGCGCGATCTTCCTCAGTTATGGCAAAGCGTGGTTCGCGCGACGCAGACTGCATTTGAAACGAAGCTCGTCACCGGCGTATTTATCGGTTTGTTTGTCTTGCTTGTGGTGCGGACATTAACGCCTCCCCACGTCGCGGACGAGCTCATCTATCACTTACCTGTGCCACTTCAGTTTGTTCAGGCTGGTCGCGTCTTTCCGTCTTATGACAACTCTCTAGGCAACATGCCGTTCCTGGTCCACATGATCTATGCAGTTTTTTTGTTGGCAGGATCGGACATCGCTGCAAAACTATTCAGTCTGTTCCTGGCAATAGCAACCGCTGTGCTGCTCTATGCTTTTTGCTGCAGATTTATCACGCGTCGTGCCGGTGTGATTGCGCTGTTTGCTTTTTTTGCTTCAGGCATGATCGTGGAGCTTGCCATCACTACGCGCATCGATGTTTCCCTCGCGGGAATGCTCTTCGCGTGTACTTACGCGATGATCAACTATCTCAGCAGTCGCAGTCGTGCATGGTTGTGGTTTTCGGCAGTCTTTGCTGGTTTCAGTTTGGGAATCAAGCACACTGCGGCGCTGTGGATATTTCTCGCCGGCATACTCTATCTCGTCGAGACGATTCGGAGCCGGGAATCGATCGGTAAGGTTTTACAATACGGCGTTATTTACACATTCCTCGCATTGGCGGTAGCGTCACCGTGGTACATCAAGAACGCGATCTGGTTTCACAATCCGATCTATCCATTTGTTACCGGTGAGGTCGCCGAGTTTGGACCGAATGGCGTTCGCTACTTCAATGCTGAAGATGAACGAAAGCTCGACGCGCATTTTGAAGCCGCCCGGAAAGCGATTCCCGATGTTGTTGCAGCGCAGGAACGGGAGCTAGCGAGCGCAGCAAACACGCGTGTGGAGAGACACCCGATGAGGTTGTGGGAGTTCTTCTTCAGGCCGCAGGCTTACCTGATGGCAGAACCCTATCAATTCCCAAACTATTTGTTTCTAGTCATTCCCCTCATCGTTTTCCTGAAGCCGGGCAGATGGATTTGGTGGTTGCTGATTCTTGGTCTGGGGTTTGTGTTTAGCGTGACCGCGACGGCATGGATATCTCGGTATCTCGTTCCGGCGTATCCTGCGTTGACGATCGTTGCTGCTTATGTACTCGATGCGTTGTCAAGGCGGTTAAGTCCAAGGCTGGCAATCGCGAACAGGATTCCGGTGTACGCCGTTGCTCTGGCGTTTATCCCGGTCATCACAGCCTGCGTTGCATCGCTTCGATATTTCCACTCGATCGAATACCTAACCGGAATTGTCTCTCACCATGAGTTTTTAACTCGACTCACGTTTTATCAACCATTTGAGTTTGTTAACCGGGAATTGCCCTCGACAACTCGAGTGATGATGATTGGAGCCCAGATGAATTACGGGCTGAATCGCCCTTACCACGCAGATGAGAGTTGGTTTGTGACCAAGTGGCGGCGTCTGCTGGTTGCGAACGATTCGCTCGAGGCGGTGAATGAGAGTCTCAAGCAACAAGGGTTCACGCACATCATCTATAGTCCTGGTCTGTTTACTTTTGCTGCTCAGATGGGCCTCGAGGGGACGGGGGGAATGAGTTTGCTTGCGAAACCGGAAGACGGCGCTGTTCCGCGAACTCCCGAGTATCCGCTTTTGCGCAATTGGTCCACATTCGAACTTTATAAGGAACGATACCTGGAACCGATCTACAGCGACGACAACTTCGAGGTTCTCAGAATCAAGTAGCTCTTCTCTGTGCAACTCTGTGTTCTCTCTGTGTCTCCGTGGTTAGTTATTCCTGTAAATTAGATAACCACAGAGAGACAGAGAACTCAGAGGTTGCACAGACAAATCCATGAATAGGAATTTTTGGTGCAAAGCCTTATGAAGCGTGCTTTCGCTCTTGCCCTGGTTATTCTGTTTCCAGTGGCGCTGACGAGTTTCATCTGGCTCGAGGTGATTCGCGGTGTTGTGTCGCGCGCGATCGATGGCTCGGGGCACTTCGCGATCGGACAGATCTACGATCAATCGATCTTTCCGGACACCTTCGGTTGGACCAACGCATACTTCGGCGGTATGTCGTTTCCGAATTTTTATCCACCATTATTTTTCTGGCTTGTTTCGTTACTTCATCACACGGGTCTGTTCTCATACGGCGCTGCGTTCAAGCTCGTGGTCGGCGTGCCGCTCATCATCATGCCTCTCGCGTTCTGGGCCGTCGCGTATGTCCTGTCAGGTAAAAACGCATACATCGCTTTCGCGGCAGCAATCGCCAGCGCGACGCTTTATTCACTCGGTGAGATCTTCCAACCCAATACCGGATTAGACATGTCGAGCACCCTCCTCGACGGGTTTTACACGCAGCCTTTGGGATTCGTGTTGATGCTTGCATGGATTCTGGTTTACCTATTGCCGCGACAAGGCGCTCGCCAATTCGCTGCCGCAAGTGTTCTCTTAAGCCTCACGGTGCTTGCAAACTTCTTCAACGCAATCACCGCCATCATCTTTATCGCATCAGTGCTGACTTGTGACCTTGTGGCATGGCTGCGCAGCTCCGATCCGGCCCAACGCCGACAGCAACGAACGAATTTTCTCTTTCACTTTTTATCGCCGTGGCTCGCGGTCGCACTGTCTGCCTTCTGGCTGGTTCCGATGTTGAGCTCTTACGAGTACCTCGTCACGCGTCCATTGATCAGGCCGCTGAGCGAGATGATCACGACGCCTTTATGGTGCTGGTATCTGCTGGCCGCAATCGGAGCAGTGCTCTGGTGGCGAACTCCAATTGGCAGGCTTGGACCATACCTGCTAGCGTGTCTAATTCTTCTCGTCTTGCTGATCTTCTCGGGAACTTTCGCGCCCGCGTGGTTTCCGCTACAGGTCTTCCGTTTCTTCTCTACGATCAACTTCCTGCTTTGCGTACCAGTCGGAATCGCACTCGCCTACGTCGTTCAACTTTATCTCGAAAAAAGAGCACGCTGGAGCTCGCCCGCCCAATCCAACAAAGCGGGTTTCGTCTTCGCTGGTCTCGGTGTGGTGCTTCTAATCGCGCTTGGCCTCTCGATGTCTTCGAAAAAACTCACGAAGGCGTTTGCGTTCTACACTGCTGACACTTACCCGCGCATCTCGGAAGTTCTGGACTTTGCGAAAACCAGAAAAGACGGCCGCTATCTCGTTGAGGTCTTACCTAACTTCGCCGCTAGCGGGCTCGTGCGTTCTGACAGTCTCGCCCTCAACGCATATCTCGGTGCGCAGGGTAATCAAACAATCAGTATCGTTTATCGTGAAGCATCGCCAAATTCGAGTTTCTTCAACGCTGAGTTGAATGCGTTCTCTGTGTATCGAGAAAACTTCGGGATCAGCTCGGCGCTGCTCTCAGATCTCGACTTCATCAATCAACCGTTTGCGCAACACATCAAACAGCTACAGTTTGCCGGCGTTCGCTATCTCGTCATCGGGACGCCGCAAACCAAAGATGAGTTGAGCCGTGAAAGTGGAATTGTTGCGCGTCACGATATTGGCGACTGGACCATATTCGAGATAGAGCAGAGCGGCGCTCCGGTGCGGACGCTTCAGTATCGTCCGGCACTGGTGGTGAGCGATTTCACCGTCAAGATGCGACGCCGGAATCAGTACGATTTTATTCGTTTAGCAGAAGAGCAGTTTAATGATGCGTGGTTCGATGTGCTGCTGGTCCGATCTGCGGAACGAAGGATTGATTTGCTGCTGCAACTCGATCAGTTTGGCGCGTTGGTACTCGACACGTACGACTATCAGGACGAAGCGAAAGCACTGGCCGAGTTGAAAAACTTCGCACAAAATCACACGTTGATTTTGCTTTCCAGCGACGCGCCGTTTTTTAGTCGAATCAAATCAGAGATTCCGCAGGCGCTCGTGATCGAGCGACCGCGAGAAGCGCCTGGTGATTGGATTACAACAATCGAGCCATCCGAGCACTATGATGGAAGCTCGATTCGTGAGACGTGGAAAGCAATCCGCAGCGCGCTTGATCGCAAGAAGATACCTTCATCAGAACAGTCCAAGCCAACGCTGATCGCACAAACATTTCATCCGAAGTGGGTGCGTTCTGACAACCAGCCGCTCTACGCGGCTACACCGTTTTTTACGTTCGGATTCTTCGACCACAGTCCGAGCCTTATCTTTCAACGGACGCGCAACGATCGCTGGGCGTTGTGGTGCTCGGTCGCAGCGCTCGTGTTTTTAAGTATCGTGTTCGGGTTTCCTTTCAGTACGGAGCCCGCGAGAGCGGGCGGCAGCATAAAGCCTGGGGCGCAAGCCCCAGGAAGACAAATAAAATGAGCGTCCCAAGCCCGCGAAGCGGGCGACAGCCCGTCATGGACCATAAACGCTTTCGCCAGCTTCGCGGGCTCCAACTGAATTTTGATAATCAACGATCCTGGGGCTTGCGCCCCAGGCTTTACGCTTACGCCTGCTTCTCAGGCTAAACCGCATGGCAAAACTAACCATTCGACGCATCGTTCCCATCGTGCTTTTCACGATGATCTTTGTGCTCGCCGTGCGTCAATCGGTATCGATCGATCCTGATCTGTGGTGGCACCTCAAAGCTGGTCAACAGATCATTGACACGCGCAGCATTCCGCACACGGATGATTATTCGTTCACTAAACAAGGCAGCGAGTGGGTGGCCCATGAATGGCTCTCAGAAGTGATCATGGACGGCATTTACCGCGTTGGCGGTTTGACCAGTCTCGTCACGATCTTCTCACTCATTATCGTTATCGCCTTGTGGCTTACATATCGACGTTGCGCAGGCAGGCCATACGCAGCCGGCATCGCAATCGTACTCGCAGCGGGAGCGTCGTTCCCATTGTTTGGTGTGAGGCCGCAAATGCTCACGCTACTGCTCGCGAGTATTTACATCGCTCTCCTTGAACAATTAGCCAGGCGCCGACTGTGGTGGCTCGTGCCACTCATGCTGCTCTGGGTCAATCTTCACGCCGGATTCGCACTGGGCCTCGTGCTGATCGGACTGTACATCGTACGCGCGGTGCTCGACGGTGAGTGGAATCAAATACGCCCGCTCATTATGGTTTTGATCGTTTGCACCGCAGTCGTGCCACTCAACCCGAACGGCTTTCGCATGTTCTCTTATCCTTACGAAACACTCACCTCGCCGTCGATGGCAGCGTTCATAGAGGAATGGGCGTCACCAAACTTTCATCAAACCACTTACCTGCCGCTCGCGATTCTCCTGCTCAGCACTTTCGCTGCAATGGCGTTATCACCAACACGCCCGCGCCTCGGCGAGATCTTCCTCGTGCTGATTACGGCGTTAGGCGCGCTGCGATCAGTTCGTCACATTCCGATCTTTTCACTATTCGCGACGCCAGTGCTCGCAAAACATTTGTGGGCTGTGGCGAAAGATCGTGGCTGGGAGAAATTGCTGACCGGCGAAGAAGTGCGTCCCGCCGGCCTAAAATTACTCATCAACATCCTCGTCCTGCTCGCGCCCGTGGTCTTGGCTGTAACGCGTATCTGGGACTTCGCTTCGCACCAGCGCTACTACGAATCGATCAGAAACCCGGTTGCTGCGGTTGAGTTTCTCAAGTCGCAACGTCTGCCGGGGCCGATTTACAACCGCTACGGCTGGGGCGGCTACTTGATTTATCAGCTTTATCCGGAATATCGCGTCTACATTGATGGACGCGCAGACGTCTATGGGGATGCCTTCTTCACCGAGACCATGCAGGTGTACGACGGTGTGGGAAACTGGAAAGAACCACTCGATCGTTACGGCATTCAGACCGTGATAATCGATCCCAATGTCGCGTTGTCTACTGCGTTGAGGAATGATAACCAATGGTCCAAGGCTTACGAAGATGATCAGGCAGTCATCTTTCGACGAGTCTCAAGACAATAAGGCTTTGCGAGCTCCTGGCTTTTGTTTTAGAAGAAGGTAACCCATGACAATCATCATGAGATAGACGGTCCACCAGGGGGAGCCTATCCACAGCAATATGGTAACCAATGATCCAACAAAAACTCCGAGCGGATGTACGACGATCAAAGGAAGGACGAGATACGATAGGTCGTAGGCAAACAGATGCGGGCAGATTACAACCGTTATGAGAATAGCGAAGGATATCGAGGATAACGTGATGCCATGCTTTCTCAGGTAAATGCTCAGACCCGCAATTCCGGTTGCGTATATCGGCCACGCCCAAAGTATGTTTATGCCGAGTCTTGCAAGGATGCCCGTCGTATTAAACATTATCGACTGCGAGACGCCACCGAAAGTCCCACCTCGTGCAAGCGATCTCGTGACTTCAATAATACCTACGAAACCATCTATGCCGACGATAAGCAGGCTGTAGAGAGTAAGCACACCGGCGCCGAGGCAAAACCCAGCAAAAGCCTTCGGGCGAACAAACAGCAACGGTATCGCCAGGGGCAGAGCGAGCTGCGGTTTGAGAACTACCAACGCGAGGACAATTCCGGCCCAAAGATCTTGCTTCCGTAGCATCAAGACAGCCCAACCCAGGATCGCTGTCAGAATAAATATTGTGTCATTTGCGAGTAGTAGCCCGCCTATCACCGGAGGAAATACAAAGCACTGAAGCGAGGCGAAGAAGTTTCGCGAAACGAGGTAAAGCAGCCAGACGCAGATCGCAAGTAACCCTAATTGAAATAGAGCCCAACGCCAGTAGGAAGCCTGAAAGTCGTCGTTGAATAAAAGCGCCAGTAACGGCAGGAGGATCGGTGTGTGAGCATAGCCCGCACAATCGCCCGGTCGCAATTCGGCCTGAGCTCGACACTGCCGGTCCAGATCATAGGGGTTCTGCCCTGATTCGTAGAGCCGGCCCACGACGTAAAAGTAGACGAAGTCCGACGTCATCGGATCTGACTTCCACCATCTAAGTCCATAAAGAAAGACCTGGCCCAAAATGAGCAAAACAAAAAAGATAGTGCGCGTGTTGAGTCGTGTCATCGTCGTGTAGCACGCTTACTGCCGCCGTGTAAACACGACTGCCATTTCGTCGTTGTAGACTTGTTGCCACTGCGGGGATTGTTCAAGTTGGAGGCGCAACACTGACGTGGGACTGACGATCGCGACCTCGACGCCGTATTTATCAAACGGCTCTTGCCAGCGTGTGATGCCGCGGATGATGCCGAGATACTCTCGCATGAATTCGTCGCCGTACATGTCGATGCGGCCGTCGATGTAGACAGGATTTGCAGGGGTTTCCCAAATTAAGTATCCACCCCAGATGTTTGGATCCGTAAACGTGTTACCGGTTATTCCGTTTGTTTTGAGATAGCTGACGGCGTTGAGCGGCACACCAACCTGTTTCTGTGTCGGCGGCGAATAGATAACTGATTTTAACTTGATCAGACACAGGATTAACGGGATGAGGAGGATGATGTTGAAGATGACCTTTCGTCGCCCGCTGGTCGTCGCTTTCGACGGAGCAAACATGCGTGTGAATCTCGTTGTGTCCAGCCAATGTTGCAAGTAGTCCGCGAGCAATGGCCCGGCGACGAGCGCGAAGATCGCCATGTGCCTGTTTGACTTCAATGTCATGTAGAGCGTCGCTAAGTAAAGCAGCAGCTCACTCGGCCTGACTCGTTTCGGCGAGAGTGCGAGCGATGCGATCGTCAGCATGATCAAAAGCAACAGCGGGACGAGTTGTCTTTCATGGAAGTCCGGCGACAGCCAATCAACGATCTGGTCCTGCTGCACGGGCGACATGAAGAACTCAAACGGAAATACAAAGATCCGTGGTCCCTGCGGATTCAGATTCACCGCCACAAGACACGCGATAAACACCAGCGCGAGCGTCTTCAGTCGCGGCCATTGCGCCCCGAGCTTCTCGCCTGCAAACCACGCGTCGAGCACCACACCCGCGATTACGGCGCCAATCAAAACCAAACCAAGCAAATAACCTGCATGTAGATTCACCCACACGATCATCAACGGCACTAACCACCAGATTGCCTTCTTCTCGCGTTCACGAACAAAGCGGTGCAGCAAGGCGAGATAGATGGCCGCAAACAAGAGCGTGAACGTGCGCGGCCGCACGCCCATCGTCGGGAGAATGCTCCAGACGCTGAGCAAAACAGCCAGTCCTTTGACGAACGGGTGCGCGGTGGTCCTTCTGAAGACGATCCAGAACGCGAGCACTGTCAACACCGTGAAGATGAAGATCAGTGTGTTGAAGCCGGCGTGTGAGTAGACGAGATAAAAGATGACTTCCGACAACCATTCGTGCGCGACCCACGCTTTGCCGGGAACAGTGAACGAGTAAAAATCGATTCGCGGAATACTGAAGTTCCGGACTATGTACTCGCCTGTTTTTAAGTGCCACCAGAAATCGCCGTCACTGAGTGGGCGTGAGGCGAGGAGGAAAGCGAGGACAAACACATACACTTCAAAGATGCGTTTGAGCGTTGTGTCCATCTAATCCGCTGTTAAATATAACTAAACAGTTTGGAAATCCAACCGCCTATTTTCTCTAAAACACCGGCCACCCCACCCTCCGACGAGAAAAAAGCCCACGCCAGTAGAATGAACAAAATTGTAATGAGAATGGTCAGCGTTCTTCGGCTCATCAACGCCTCCCAGGCACAAAGAACTAAGGCGTTTTCGATTCGGTCGCCGCGTTTCGCTGCGGCTCTGTGATCGCTTCGACTCTGCTCTTCTCTACAAATGAAACCAGGCCACTGCGTCTGAACCAAACACCCTGCGCGTCTTCCCACGCGGCATCTGCTTCAACCGTCGTACCGTCTTTCATCTTAATAATGGCACGGTCACCACCAGCCAGATCCCTGGTTGTTCCGGTTGCGATTGGACCATTGTTGAGTGCCACAGGTGGAGGAGTTGCAGCAGGCGTTGCCGGACTCGGCACTTCCGCCGGACTCTCCGTCTCAGTCGGGCTCGGTTCAGTGGCGGGGACCTGATTGTTCGCCGGCACGAGGGCGGCCCGACTCGGTTGAACCACAGTGGGTTCCTTTGCCTGGGCGGCGCGCCGGTCTTGCTCGAGGTCGGACTGGCGGCCGGGCAGGAGGAAGAGCATGTACAGCAGAACGCAAATGATCACGCCGATGAGTCCGCCGATCGCGCCCGTGACCCAGACGGATGAGTTTCCTGACGACGGCACGTTTGCATTGGTCAACGCCGCACGGAGCGAGTCGGTCTGATCGATTAGCTCCGACCCGTCCATGTCGCAGAAAGCTTTCTGGTCGTCGAAAAGCTCGTTACATTCTGGGCACTGCTTCATTTGAGATCTCCTTTAGCCACAAAAAAGCACATAAAAAAGTTTTCCAACTCGGCGCGTTCGTTAACATTCATCATTTGTGCTTTTTGTGCCTTTTGTGGCTACTTAAGCAAACTGAGAATGTTGGAGAAGTCGTCGGTCCAAACCATGTCTCCCTGCACGCGGCGCCAGCGGTCGTCCGTGGCGATCGTGCCGAGGGCGGAATCGTTACGAGCCATGATTACCCAAAGCGATGGATATCTTCCCACCACGTTGTGCTCTTCGTCTCGACGTATGAAAGCTACGAGTCCTGCCCGGCGCGAAAGACCCGAAAGCAACGGCTCCAGATTCAAGTAACGATTACTGATGTGAAACGCCAGTACACCGTCCGTCGACAACTTGTCGAGATACAGATTCATC
>DATFDT010000351.1:0-13137 GCA_035251975.1 Pyrinomonadaceae bacterium
AAAGAAAACCATCCACAGATTACACAGAAAGACATCTGTGTAATCTGTGGATGGACTCCTGATAATTCCTTGACTTAGCCCTTCGGTGGGGAAGCCGACTGCTTCTCCTGTTCTTCCTTGCGCTTCTGGTTCGCCACGCTCAGTTCGGTGGTGCGCTTCAGAGCGGCTTCATAGTCTTTCTGGTATTGAGCCTTCTGATCCGGCTTGCCATCCATCTCCGCGAGCTTGGAAGCCTCTAGCAACAAGTTTGTCTTGTAAGACCACGCCGACTCATTATTCGGATCAAACTTGATCGCATTCTCAGCCTCGACCAATCCCTGCTTCACGCACATCTGGGCCTGATCGAAATCCTTCTGTTCCTTTGGCTTCTTGTAGGAAACGGTGGCCTTGTTGTTGGTCGGATCGAGCGTGGTGGTCTTGTTGGTCGGCAGCTCAGTGATCTTGAAAGAGCAATCCCAATCTTTACTGGCAAGAACAACATAAGCTTCAGCCCGTTTTTCCGGCGGCGCACTATCGTTGGCGGCGCGCGCCGAGATCCACTGTTTCAGCTTGTCGTCCTGGTGAGTCGCTTCGTAGAGGTAAGCAATTGCCTTGTACGACTCTTCATCCGCCGGGTTGTTCGCGAGGAGCTGCTGGTAGGCGGTGATCGCCTCCTGCGCCTTGGCAAGATTCTCGGGAGACTGCACACCGGGGCGATATTGAGCATGGATGGTCCGAGCGATAAACATCGGCGCGGTCTTGTTGTTCGGATCCAGCTCAGCAGCCCTGCGCGAGTGCTGCTCCGCTTCAGGGAAGTGGCCTTCGCGGTACGCTTTCGCGGCCTCGTTCAACTGGTTCTTGGCCCTGATGCGATTGATAACTCCGCACCCGGAGCTAGTAGCAACGAGGATCGCCAAAACAATGACGATCCCGGTCTGAGAGAGTTTCATTTATGCATGACTCCAAATTTAATAGACCGGCGTTTGAGCTCCGACGGGGCGAGTTTCTGGGCCGGCGCTCGAAGCTCTCACGGGTCTCCTATTTACTACGGAAGATCGTCCACTTGTAATCCGACCGGACTCGCGCCTGCGCCCTTGATAGCGTCGATTACTTTGACAACGTCGCCGTACTTCGCCGCTCTCGGCGCCTTGACGAACACAGTCTTCTCGATGCGATCGTCGTCTTTCAGATCAGTGCGGTTTTCCATGCCGATCTTGAAAGCGCGCTGGTCTTTGCGCTGTGCGAACGTCTGGGCCAATTTCTGGGCCAGCGGCGCCGTATCGTTTACCGAACCGAGCGAATCCTGATTCAGCTTGATCTGCAAATCCTGCGAGATGGTGACCACCAGGGTCAGCGGATTTGGCTTCAGTTTGCTCAGGTCTTCATTCGGATCGCGCTGCGTCGGAATGTCAGCTTTGAACCGGCTCGGCTTCAGCGGCGTGACGACCATGAAGATAATCAGCAACACCAGCAACACGTCGATCAACGGAGTTACGTTGATGTATGGCTGGGCCGTAGTACTACTTCTATGCTCTATCTCATTATCACTCACCGACATTTAGGTTCTCCTAGTTCTTAAATGCTTCTTATGTAGTCGCTTTTGCCGCAGCGGCAGCGCCGCCCTTCTTCTTGTCAGCCACAAGTCCGATCTTATCGACACCGAGCTTGCGGACCTCATTGATAACAGTCACCACGTCGCCGTAGCTGACGTTAACGCCGCTCTTGATGTAGACGATACGATCGTTCTCATTCTTAATACCTTTGAGCATTGTATCGACCTTATCGCTCAACTGCTCTTTCGCGACCCGTTGCTTGCCAAGGTAGTACTCACCGTCGTTCGGGACTGAAATCACGATCGACGACTCCTTGATAATGTTCGGATCGACATCCGGGTTGTTCATATTCTTCGGCAGCGCAACCGTGATGCCCTGCTGAAGGAACGGTGTGACCACCATGAAGATGATCAGCAACACGAGCATGATGTCGACCATCGGGGTGACGTTAATCTCGGACTGCAGTCCGCCGGCACCACCTCCACCTGACATTCCCATAACAGATCTCCTTTTACTTCAAGCAGTAAACGCCCCGGTAAACATTGGTGCGGTCGCAGCACGCGGCCGCACCCAGCAGGGTTCACCATCCCTGGCGTTTCAATTACGGCTTCAACTGCTTCGTGCGGTTCTTGATGAAGTAGTCGACGAGCTCTGATGCAGAGTTGTCCATCTCGACCACAAAACCATCAACCTTGCCGGTGAAGTAGTTGAACAACCACACGGCCGGAACTGCCACGAGCAATCCGAGCGCGGTGGTAAACAACGCTTCCGAAATACCGCCGGCCACAGCCGCGATACCGGCTGACTCCGCGTTCTTCATGCCGCGGAACGCGTTGATAATGCCGAATACCGTTCCGAACAAACCGACGAAAGGCGCGGTGGAACCGATGGTCGCGAGACCTGACAGGCCGCGTTTGAACTCGGCAGTCTTGATCGCTATGGCTCGCTGCAAGGCGCGCTTTGACGCATCGATCTCGTCGCCCGAAATGTCGGTAGAACCTTCATGCGCGCGAAACTCCTGCAAGCCGCTGCTGACGACCATTGCCAGGTGCGATTTGCGGTGCTTGTCGCTGATGTTGATCGCTTCTTCGATGCGATCGTTCTTGAGCGCCTGGGCCACACGCGGCGCAAACTCGCGCGATTGTTTCTTCGCGGCAGAGTAGGTCAGGTAACGCTCGACCATGATCGCAATTGAATAAACTGACATGATCAGCAAAACGATGACGACGGCGATCGCGACGCCACCCATGTTCTTAACCATCTCGGTCAGTGTGAAATGGTCGGCGCTGGAGGCCTCTGGACTGGCTGCGGCTTCCTGCAACAGCATCAAGAAGCCGAGAAATATACTCGTTAGAATTGTCACGGTGAACCCCTCCAAAAGGTTTTATTAGATTGATAGCAAGCAGAGAAGCCGGGACGGTCCACGATAACCGCGGCGACACGACAAATATTCTCCGCAGTTATTGCGCTACGAAGTTGTACTGGATCACTCCGGTAACTTTAACTGGCTGCCCCGAAAGCTTCGTTGGGGAGAATTTCGCTTGACGCGCAGCACCTACAGCAGCCCCCTGTAACAGAGGATGCCCGGACACGGCATGTGCAGCAATCACGTTGCCGTTTTCGTCAATTGTCACTTGCACCACCACGGTGCCCGAAGCATGCGCTGCCCTGGCAATCGGTGGATACGCTGGTTTGGGTAAGCTAATGGCTTTGCCGTTAAGAACGCCGCCCGAAATGGGAGCGCGAGGCGGAGTCGGTTTTGGCGCCTCGGGTGGTGGCGGCTCGTTGCCGATATCAATTTTGGCTGGGGCAGTTACGACATTACCGGCGCCGGGTCCGGCCGGCATTGGCGCGGCGGCGTTGGAGTCAGCATTTCCGATCATGGTGGTCACACCGCGTCTGACCGGCGGGATATCGCTGGCCTTGGCCGAAATCTCTTTCGGTGGCAGCCGGCTTTCCGCAACGTCGGCGATCAACTCTTTACGAATGTCGACGTTCTGCTCGACTTTTTGCGGCTTTGCCTCGGCTTGTTTCTCGGGTTCTTTTTGTTGTTGCGGCACTGGTACAGGAGCGACGAGCGTCGTCAGCTCGAGTTCCATATCGCCGAGACGCGCGTCATACCAGTAGATACCGGCAACAAAGAACGTCACAAGCAGCACAGCGTAGATCAGTGCGGTGATACCGACGAATGAGCCTTTTCGCGTGATGTCGTCTTTGTGCGAACTGGACTCAACAAGATTATCGAACATAATTCTCCTCCGACTCCGGCGCCAAATGGATCAGGGGTTTTACGAAAAAGTTAAGCAGTAAGTACATCGCAAATGTCGATTTAAAGTACCGCTTACGTTCCGTCAATAATGAAGGGGATAACAGCAGCTACCTGCGATATTGAGCACACCGAATTTAGAATTTGGAAGCCGCTGCGCGAGACTACTCGCCGGCCCGCTCAACACACCACTGCCACACCCCCAACTTCTTGCTTTCACACACGATACGGGGTCGACACTTGGGATATTTAATTGGCCAGCAACGCCCGCAGTCTAGTCCGCATAGTGTTTCAAAGTCAAGCGGTAATAGGACACCGGATGCAGCCAATTTGTTCCGGCTGAGTTAACCACGGATGCGGATAAAATCCGGATTTCATCCGTGTCATCTGTGGTTAAACTATCGTCACACTCATTAGTGCAGAGGCTTCGAAGCATTCTTCAGACTTTGCTTCGCACCTCGCGCCGCCGGTTTCACCACTCTGGGTTGATTAAAAGCTACTGCCGCTTCGCGATTCGCTGCCTCGAGTCGCTGCTCCCACCAAACCATGATCGGGCTCGCGATCGCGATCGATGAATACGTTCCAAACACGACGCCGATAAATAACGCGAGCGAAAATGCCCGCAACACGTCGCCACCAAACAACACGAGCGCCAGCACCGACAGAAACACCAAACCATTGGTGATCACGGTGCGTGAAAGCGTCTGGTTGATCGAGTCGTTGGTGATCTTGTAAAGCGAGTCGCGCCGGTGGAGCTTGCGATTTTCGCGAATACGATCGAACACCACGATCGTGTCGTTCACCGAAAATCCGACGAGTGTCAGCAACGCCGCAATCACGTTGAGACTGATTTCAATCTGGAAAATCGAGAAGAAACCGAGCGTTACGAGCACGTCGTGAAACACTGCGATCACAGCCGCCGCACCGTAGGTCCACTCGAACCGTGCCGCAATGTAGATCAGAATCCCAACGAGCGCCGCAAGCGTGACTGCGATGGCCTTATTTCTTAACTGAGCTCCGGCAATCGCTCCGACTGCGTCCGTTCCGACGATCTTGTAAGCCGCATTTTGATCGGCTTCCAGCTCAGTCCTGGCGTCCGCTTCCTGGCCAAACTCGTTCAACGCTTCTCTAACACGCACGCGGCCGTCCTGGCCTTCGCCTTCGAGCGGCACTTTGATCAGCACGGTGTCAGGACGGTCAGTAACCGGCTGCACGACCGCATCGTTGATGCCTTTATTCACGAGCGCAGCACGAATCGCGTCATCGTTCGGTCGCTGTTTGAAACGCGCGGTAACAACCGTTCCGCCTTTGAAATCAACGCCGAGGTTGAACGCCTGGCGACCGGTGGCCTGTCGAAGCACAGCCGATCCCAAACCGGCCAGCATAAGCAGAACGGAAACGCCGATAAACCAGCGGCGGTTACCCATCCAGTCGATATTTATATCGTGAAGAACTTGAAACATGATGACTCTCTAGATACTCAACGACTCCATTGATTTCTTACGCGACAGCAGCCAGATAAAGATCGTGCGCGAGACGTAGACTGCCGAGAACAGGTTAACCAGCAGTCCGATAACGAGCGTGACCGCAAACCCGCGAATCGGTCCGGTGCCGAACACGAACAGGAACAGAGAAGAAACGATCGTGGTTACGTGAGTATCGATAATAGTAATGAAAGCACGGTTAAATCCGAGATCGACGGACGACGGAATCGTCTTTCCTGACCGCCACTCTTCCCGAATACGCTCAAAGATGAGCACGTTCGAGTCGACCGCCATACCGATCGTAAGAATGATGCCGGCGATACCGGGAAGCGTCAGCGTGGCGCCAAACACGATCAGTCCGGCAAGCATCAGGATCATGTTCAGAAGCAACGCGACCACTGCATTGATGCCGGAACCGCGATAATAAAAGAGCATGAAGACAACGACGAGGGCGAGACCGACGAGCGATGCTCTAACACCTGCGCGAATCGAATCCTGACCGAGGCTTGGTCCAACCGTGCGCTCTTCAAGATATTCAATCGGCGCCGGCAACGCGCCCGAACGCAAAGTGAGCGCTAAATCTTCCGCCGAATTCTTCGTAAAGCGTCCGCTGATCTGTCCTGAATCGAAGATCTGCGAGCGAATGAAAGCAACTGACTTCACTTCGTCGTTAAGCACGACGCCCATGTATTCGTTGATGTGCGCGCCCGTCCATGCGCCAAACTTGTCTGCGCCGCTTTTCTTCAACGAAAAGTTGATTTCGAAGTCGTCCGCACGGCCACCCTGCGAGGGAATCGCCGTAGCATTTCTCAACTCGCTGCCGTCGATGATTGCGGGAGTTTCGACTACGACCCAGCTCTTCGATCTTTGCTGGTTGGGATCTTCAGACTTTTCGATGCGCTCGCTGTACGGCAGAACTCTGCGATTCGGAGGAATCGTGCCACCGCTGTTGAGCGAAGCAATCGCTTCCTGCTCAGTTGGATAAGTCTGCGCGGGCGAGGGATTTGGCGGACTGATAACGTGGACCAACTCCAGTCGTGATTCGCCTTTGAGAATATCCTTCACGCGCTCCGGATCCTGAACCCCGGGCATCTGCAAAAGAAGCTGGTGTGACGTTGTTGCGCCGTGAGTTTGGAGCGTCGGCTCTGCGATTCCGAGCGCGTTGATGCGGCTCTCGATGATGTTGAGCGCCTGCGTAGTGGCGTTGTCCGCGAGAACACGTTCCGCAGCGGCGGTCATGCTCCAGGTGAGCGTGTCGCCGGAAGCTGAGTAACTCCAAACTGACGTATCGCCAAGTTCGATCTTCTTCTCGACGGCTGCTTTTGCGTCAGCGACCTTTGCCGGATCCGCGATTTGAAGAACTACGCGATAGTTGCCGGGATTCGTGTCAGCCCTTCCACCTTTCGGTTCAAAGCCGGCATCTTTCGCGGCGTTTTGAGCGGCCACGTAATTCTCTTCGGTCAGACGCCGCAGAAATTCCTCAGTTTTCACTCGCATTACGAGGTGCGAGCCGCCCTGGAGGTCGAGTCCGAGATGAATGTTGTTCTTGAGATTGGCCTTGATTCCCGACCATTTGAAGTCCTGCACAGTCGGACGACGGCGCGGACCGATAACCAGGTAAAGGCCAACGATAGTAACGATAGCGATGATGATAACGCGGGTGAGAAGATTCTTTTTCTTCATTGCAGAAACTAATGCTCTAAGTCGATTTCTCTGTGCAGAGAAGCATTCTTGCTTACGTACCTTTTTCGGGCTCGCGATCGATATCGGCAATTGCCGAGCGAGCTATTTCAATCATGGTCTTGTCAGCGCTGCGGATTATAAAACTCGAATCGCGCACGGTAGTTATCACGCCGAGGATGCCGCCGGTTGTAACCACACGATCGCCAATCCTCAGACTAGATATAGTTTCCTGAAGTTGTCTCTGACGTTTTTGCTGAGGCCTTATTAATAGAAAGTAGAAGATAACGATGATCAGGAGGAAGGGCATGAGCCCGGCGAATCCACCTAAGCCACCCTGAAAGAAGATCAGTAAAGTATGCATTTTTGTTAAAGGATTTGACTGTGTTTTCCCAAACTGAACAAAGAGACGCGGCCAGCTCGCGAACTGCTATTCCCCATTCGCTCCCAGCCGCTCGGTGAACTCACGCCGATATTTCGGGAAATCGCCAGACCGGATAGATTGCCTCACGCCTCGCATGGTGTCAAGGAAGAAGGCCAGATTATGGTGGGTTAAGAGGATGCTGGCCAGCATTTCGCCCGCTATATATAAATGACGGACGTAGGCGCGCGAGTGTCTCCGGCACACTGAACAAAGACATGACTCGTCGAGCGGGCGCTGGTCGTTTATCCATTTCGCGTTCTTGATATTCATCTTGCCATGTGACGTGAACGCTTGTCCGGTGCGGCCGTTGCGCGTCGGTAAAACGCAGTCAAACATATCAACGCCGCGTGCCACTGCTTCGACCAGATCCTCGGGCGTGCCGACTCCCATCAGGTATCGCGGCGCGTCTTTTGGCATTTTCGGGGCGATGTCTTCTATTACTTCAAACATCACCGGCTTCTCTTCTCCGACGCTCAATCCGCCGATGGCATAGCCGTCGAAGCCAATGTTTACGGTCTGTTCGAGACTTGTACGTCTCAGATCGAGGTGACCAGCGCCCTGCACGATGCCGAACAGTGCCTGCGTTCCACTCAGACTTTCAGCTTCGCGGCGGCCAGTGTCGGCGTCTTCCGATTGCAGTCGATCGAAAGCGATTTTCGAACGTTGTGCCCAGCGAGCGGTGAGATTCATGCTGCGCTCGGTGTCTTCGTGGCTCGCTTCACCGGGCGCGCATTCGTCGAAAACCATCACGATATCGGAGCCGAGTGCGGCCTGGACTTCCATCGAGACTTCGGGCGACAAAAAACGCAGCGAGCCGTCGACGTGAGATCTGAACTGTGTGCCTTCTTCTGAGATCCTGCGGAGTTTGCCCAGACTCCAGACCTGAAAACCGCCGGAATCGGTTAACAGGGCGCGATCCCAACTGCTGAAGCGGTGCAGACCACCGGCAGCTTTGATCACGTCGATGCCGGGTCGCAGCCAGAGGTGATACGTGTTGCCGAGGATGATTCGCGCGTCGAGATCTTCTTCGAGTTCTTCGAAGCGAATGCCCTTGACCGTACCGGCTGTGCCAACCGGCATAAACACCGGCGTCTCAATCACACCACGGCGCGTGGTCAACACACCCGCCCGCGCGTCACCATCCTGCGCCTCAACTGTAAACCGAATCGCTGCCGTCATTGTTTGCGCGTCTGTTGGATCGGGTCAGTACCACCTCGCGGTAGCGGGTTGGTGCGCAGCCGTGTTGCGACTGACCCGATCCAAGTTTGACGTTCTCATTTGTGCCTTTTGGCTGACTTATGTTTTTCCACGATTCGCAACGGCGTCGCGAAGAAATCGAACTCCTCGCGCAGACGATTCAAGAGGTAGCGCTCGTACGAGAAGTGCAATCCAGGTTTGCCGCCCGACGTGAAGACCACGAACGTCGGCGGCCGCACGCCGACCTGCGTCAAATACTGAACCTTCAGCCGCGAAAACCCACCCTTCGCCGGCGACGGCGCCGTTCCACCACGCGGCTGTGCAATCGCGCGCTCGAAGAAATCGTTGAGCTGCGAAGTCGGAATTCGACGGTTGCGTGCTTCGTCAGCCTTCAAAACGAGCGACAGAATCTTTTCCACACGTTGACCCGTCAGCGCCGAAATCGTGATCACAGGCGCCCAATCGAGAAACTTCATCTTATCTCGCAGGCTGCGCTCAAACTCCGCCGCAGTATTCGTCTCTTTGTCCTGCACCGCGTCCCATTTGTTCACCGCGACGATGATCGAGCAGCCTGCATCAAGTGCATAACCCGCGATATTCGCGTCGAGCGCAGTGACACCTTCAATCGCATCAACAAGCACGATCGCGACGTCCGCACGTTCGAGACTCTTCCGCGCCATAATCACCGAGAGCTTCTCCGCCATCTCATCAGTCTTGCCTTTGCGACGGATCCCGGCCGTATCGATCAGGCGGAATTTGCGTTCGGGTGTTTGTAGAACGGTGTCGATGGCGTCGCGAGTCGTGCCTGCGACGGGCGAGACGATGACGCGGTCTTCGCCGAGCAGTTGATTCAGCAGTGAAGACTTGCCGACATTCGGACGTCCGATAATGGCGAGTCGCAACTCGCGCGGCTCAGCAGTCTCGTCTACAGGAGTCTCTTCGTCGATTAGCTCAACCACGCTGTCGAGCAGATCACCGATACCGATTCCCTGCTCCGCCGAGATCGGAAACACGTCGTCAAATCCGAAACGATAAAACTCCGTGCTTTCACTCTCGAGTCTCGACGAGTCAGTCTTATTCGCCGCCACAAGCACGTGTTTGCCGGTATTTCGCAGGAGCGCGGCGAGCTCTTCGTCGAGCTGGGTAATACCAGTGCGCGCATCAACAACCCAGATCAACACCGTGGCCTCGTCAATCGCCATTCCGGCCTGCTTGAAAATGTTTGCGGGAATTACGGCATCGTCGTCAGGCACGATACCGCCGGTGTCGATCAGGGAAAACTTCGCGCCCGCCCACTCGACCTCGCCGTAAATCCGGTCGCGCGTGATTCCGGGTTCGTCGCCGACGATGGCGCGCCGCTCCCCGATGAGCCGGTTGAACAGCGTGGACTTCCCTACATTCGGACGGCCGACGATCGCGACGAGATTTGACATGGCTGGATAGCTTACAGGGCCTTAATATCCGTGTCATCCGTGGCGATCTACGGTTATAATCTGCCGTCCTTAAGTCCTAACCTCGAAGGGATGTCGAATATGAGAAGGTTTTTGGCACTGGCAATTATCACAGTAGGAATGAGTTTTCCGCTTAGCGCCCAGGAACACTCCAGCCGCCCAACCAGCACGCCCAGCAACACTCCCGCTCCCAGCAATACCGCCGACGACAGCGGTTGGGTGAAGTTTACTTCCCCGAATGGACGCTTCTCGGTCCTGATGCCGGAGATACCACCCGAGAAGACCGAGACGACCGATAGCGCTCATGGTCCATACACTACGCATCTGTTCGTCGTGAGAGACACAACGAGCGTTTATCTTATTGGCTGGGTTGATTACGATCCGAGTTTCAATTTCAACCGGCAGGCCGAGCTGGAAGCAAACCGCGATAACTTCGTCAAGGGCATCAAGGCGACCTTGTTGAGCAGTAAGGCAACAACGATCGACGGCTATAACGCGATCGAGTTTACCGCGGAGGCCGGAGACAGGATCTTCAAGTCGCGCGTGTTCCTGGTTGGTCGCCGTCCGTATCAGATCGTCATCGGTTCCCCGAAGGGGATGGACGACACGGCGCTGGTCGAACGGTTCTTTAACTCATTCAAAGTCGGTAGACTGAATTAACGCACGTCTTCTCTGCGCAACCTCTGCGTTCTCTGCGCCTCTGCGGTAAGTTTGTTTCTACGGCTAATATCACCGCAGAGACGCAGAGAACGCAGAGGTTGCGCAGAGAAAGCAAACCATTCAAATGAAGCGTCGCCAATTTCTGCAAACAACCGCAGCCACCTACGTTGCCGCAATTACTAACCCTTTATCTGAATCAATCGCGAAATCGCCACCTGCTTTCGATCTCGAAGAGCTAACCATCACGGATCTCCAGCAGGGCCTCCAATCCGGCAAATACACGTCGCGCGAGCTCGTCGAGAAATACTCCGACCGCATCACTGACATCGACAAGAAAGGCCCCGGCCTTTACTCCGTCATCGAAATGAATCCCGACGCGGAGCGGATCGCAGTCGCACTCGATCGCGAGCGGAAAGAAAAAGGTCCCCGCAGTCCGTTACACGGCATTCCGATCCTGCTCAAAGACAACATCGACACGCAGGATCGAATGATGACTACCGCCGGCTCACTCGCACTCGTCGGCGCGAAGCCGCAGCGCGACGCGTTCGTCGCTCAACGACTCCGCGACACCGGCGCATTGATTCTCGGCAAGACGAACCTGAGCGAGTGGGCCAACTTTCGCTCGACGAAGTCTTCGAGTGGCTGGAGTGGTCGTGGTGGACAGACGAAGAATCCGTACGTTCTCGAGCGCAATCCGTGCGGCTCGAGCTCCGGTTCGGGCGCTGCCGTTGCAGCAAACCTGTGTGCGGCTGCGATCGGCACTGAAACTGACGGCTCCGTGGTTTGTCCGTCGTCAGCGAATTCGCTCGTTGGTATTAAACCGACCGTCGGCCTCGTGAGTCGCGCCGGAATAATTCCGATCTCGCACAGCCAGGACACGGCTGGTCCAATGGCGCGAACCGTCAGTGACGCTGCGATACTGCTCGGCGCGATGACCGGCATCGATCCACGCGATGAAGCAACAAACGCGAGTCGTAGAAAATCGGTTGCGGATTACACGCAGTTTCTCGCCAAAGACGGATTGCGCGGCATGCGACTCGGCATCGCACGCAAACATTTCGGGTTTAATGAGCGGGTCGACAAGCTGATGAACGATCTGCTCGCGGAGATGAAGAAACTCGGCGCGGTGCTCGTCGATCCTTCTGACATTCCGACGACTGGAAAATTTGACGATTCCGAGTTTGAAGTTTTGTTATATGAGTTCAAAGCGGATCTGAATAGGTACCTTGCGGGGCTTGGACCCACCGCGCCGGTTCGTTCGCTCAAAGACGTGATCGCGTTCAACGAAAAGAACAGCGCCCGTGAGATGCCGTACTTCGGTCAGGACATCATGATCAAAGCCGAAGCGAAGGGACCGCTGACCAGCAAGCCGTATCTCGCGGCGCTGCGTAAGAACCATTTGCTGACGCGCGCGCAGGGCATCGATGCGATCATGAAGAAGAACCGGCTCGATGCTCTTGTGGCGCCGACTGGTGGACCACCCTGGCCCACTGACTGGATCAATGGCGATCACTTCACCGGTGGATATTCGTCGGCGTCGGCGGTTGCAGGGTATCCGCACATCACCGTGCCGGCCGGTTACGTTTTTGGCTTGCCGGTGGGTATCTCGTTTTTTGGTGGCGCGTACAGCGAGCCGAAGCTGATCAAGATTGCGTATGCGTTCGAGCAGGCCACGAAGGTGCGGCGACCACCGCAATTCCTCTCCACCGCCCGCTTCTCGTGAAAGGAGATCGCATGGCCGTTCCTCGCAAAAAATCCATCTACAGCGTCCATCCCGGCGTTCTCATGACGCAAAAGTGGATCGCTGAGCTCAAACAGAAAACCGGCCGCTCGCTCGAAGAATGGCTCGCGTACATCAAAAAATCCGGTCCCAAAGATGAAAAGGAACGCCGCGCGTGGCTGAAGGAAGAACACGGCCTCGGCACTAACACCGCGTCGTGGCTCGCCGAACGCGCGGAAGGAAAAGGCGAGGAATCCGGCGATCCGGATTCCTATCTCGCCGCCGCTGAACGCGACGTTGATAAGATGTATTCAGGCGGCAAAGCCAAACTGCGCCCACTCTATGAAGCGTTGTTAAAGCTCGGACTCAAAACAGGCAACGAAGCGAAAGCGTGTCCGTGCTCGACGATCGTGCCGCTATATCGCAATCACGTCTTCGCGCAGATCAAACCGACGACGCTAACACGCATCGACATGGGTTTCGCCCTCGGTGACATGAAACCGAAAGGTCGCCTGATCGACACCGGCGGCTTCGCCAAAAAGGATCGCCTCACTCACCGCATTCCGATCTCTTCAATGGACGACATCGACGACGAGGTAAAACACTGGCTCAGAGTCGCCTACGACCGCGACGCCTAAAGATTTGGCAGCGGGGGCAAGCCCCTCTTCCTGACTTGTTCTTTTTCAGGCTCTCGACGGAATGAACAGGTCAGGAAGGGTGGCT
>DATFDT010000352.1:0-19177 GCA_035251975.1 Pyrinomonadaceae bacterium
CGTTTCGGATCGGCGAACCCTTCGTCGCTCAACGTTTCAATCAGATCAATCAGCGCGCGATGATGAAGCGCGACCGATTCCTCGGTACGAAAGTTTGTCAACCAGCCGAAACCGAAGCGCATTGGACCACCAGCTTCGCGCGGTTCTCGCATGTGCTGGTGAAACCCCTGTAGCGACGCAATCGCGAATCCCTCCGGCGCCATCAGCTCAGCTTCGCGCATCATGTAACGCTTGTTCGCGCCGTAACCGTGCAACGCGATCAGCAGCGGCGCCGGCGAGCTCGCGCCGGGTCGCAGATCGTAATAGAGGTTGATGCGTGCTTTCAGAATTCGATCGGTTTGGGTCATATCAGTTTCCACAGATTACGCAGATTACACCGATTTAAGGTAGGATGACTCAAACTTTTCTTAGCGAGGTGCAGTGATGAAATTTCCGGGTGGATTTAACATCGAACAGATGATGAAGCAGGCGCAGTCGATGCAGCAGAAGATGCAGAAGGAGATGGATGAGCTGATCGTGGATGCTTCAGCGGGTGGCGGCGTCGTAACCGTGCAGATGAAAGGCAATCATGAAATCGTGGCGCTCAAAATCGATCCGGAAGCGGTCAGGGACGGCGACGTCGAGATGCTCCAGGACATGATCCTCGCGGCGATTAACGAAGCGAACCGGAAAGTTGATGAAGCAATGAAGGGCAAGCTGGGCGGGATGTTACCGCCGGGTCTGGGCGGCTTGTTTGGCTAATTGATCAGCGATGTTGGAATACGCCGAACCAGTCACCAAATTAATCGACGAACTGAAGCGCCTGCCGAGCATTGGCCACAAGTCAGCGCAGCGGCTGGCGTTTCATATCATGCGCGCGCCTGAGGCCGATCTCGAGCGGTTGATCGCGGCGCTGCGTGAAGTAAAACAGAAGATCATTCTATGCTCGATCTGCAACAACCTGACTGAAGTTAATCCGTGCCGGTTTTGTGCGTCGCCGACGCGCGATCATTCAGTGATCTGTGTGGTTGAAGAGCCGCATAGTTTAGTTGCAGTCGAGAAGACGCGGAGTTTCAAAGGCGTTTATCACGTGTTGCACGGGAGTCTTTCACCGATTCGCCACATTGGACCAAGCGAGCTCCAGTTAGAGAATCTCCTGCCGCGCTTGAAACCGGAGAATAACGATGGCGTGGCTGTTCGAGAGGTAATACTCGCCACAAATCCCACGACGGAAGGCGAAGCCACCGCGAACTACATCGGTCGCCTACTAAAACCTCTGGGACTGAGAGTGACGCGAATCGCGATGGGAATGCCGGTCGGAAGCGACCTCGAATACGTTGACGAGGTCACGATGGACAAAGCGCTCGCCAACCGGCATGAAATATAATCCGCGTTTATCCGCGTAAATCCGCGGCTAATTAAAAGCGTACGTGTTCAGGCGTGACGCCCTCTTTACACTCCGTACAATCCTGATCGCTCTCGTACATATTCACATCGAAATCGATCAACGACTTGATCGGCCCGCCCTCGACTTCATCCGGCGCCGTATCGAAACGCACGATCGCGCCGCAGCCGATGATCCTCGCACCGAGCGACTTCACGAGCTTAATTGTCTCTTCGATCGCGTGACCGCTGCGAATAATGTCGTCAACAATAATGCACGGATTAACTTCGCCCTGGTTCACATACTGCCGAAACTGGCGCTCGCCCTGCTCCTGCTCGGCCCAGTAGATCTGCTCGGCGTTGAGCGCGTCGCGCACACCAAATGCGACCGGAATACCGCCTGAGCTCGGACTGATAATCGAGACTTTCGGCAACTGGCTCGAGATGTCCTTCTCAAGTCGAAACTTGCGGCTCAGCGCGACGGCCAGCACGCGCGCCGTGTCGTAATAGCGAAAGGCGAGTGGCATTTGAAAATAGTGTGGCGAGTGCTTGCCATTCGGGTAAATAAAGTGGCCCTCGCGAAACGCTCCGGTGCGCTTCAGAATCTGCATTACAGCATCTTGGGAAGGAATCAGCTCGACCATTCGGTTCTCCTGTTTTTGTTGGCTGGGCGATTTTCGGTGCGCAGCATACATCAATTCACTCCGTTTTCGCAGCACTCTCGATATAACTTCGCTGGTCGCTCGGCAAACCTTTCGGTAAAGCGTCGGGCGCGAACCACTCCGCACGCTCGACTTCAATCGTCTGCGATTTGACGTGCGCATTCGCACGCGCGCGAAACAACACTTCGACCTGCTTCGGTTTTTTGAAAGATCGCACTGCTAACACTTTCACGTCGTCAACTTCCAATGCGATCTCTTCGCGCAGCTCACGTCGCAGTGCGTCGATCGGCTGTTCGCCAGTTTCCATGAAACCGCCGGGCAAACCCCAGCCACTGCCCGCGCGGAAGCGATGTTTCAAAAGCAACACTTCGCCTTTGTCATTGAAGATCACGGCGCCGGCTGTGACGGTGAAGCGCGCGTGCGCGAGACGCATCGTCCAGCGACGCATTCGTGACGGGAGTTTTCGCCAGACCCGGCTGATGAGATTCTGAAAGTTGGCCACCGGCAAACACTAATAACACGGATTTCGTGTACAATGCGCTCCGTCATGGCAGCAACTGAAACCGTCGCCGTCCCCAAGCGAATCACGAATGCACAGACCGTCTGCAACGAGAAAAACGAAAAGGGAAAACTCTGCAACGGTCACTTGAAGCAGTTGCGAACCGCCGGCGAAGCCGCCGAGATTCACCTGCGCGGTGACGACGTGCTGTTCAAGTGCCAAACGTGCGGCACGCTTTACATGGGGCCGCCGTTGGGGCACGTGCGCGATCCGCAGAAGCAGCACCGGTTTGTTGAAGCTGAGTTGCAGGCGTTGTTACAGGCGGCAGGCGGCACGTTGCCGGTAATCAAGAGGGATGAGGCTCGCGGCGTTTACATAATGATCGAGACCGAGGTCGGCGATCACGGTCACGCTCCCGCTAAGCCTGCTCCCGCGAAAGCGGCAGCGCCCGCGCCGAAAGCGGCAGCACCAGCGGCACCAAAGCCCGCGGCGCCTGCAAAACCGGCGGGAGGACACAAACTCGGCGAGAATCCGAATCGCCAACTGTTCAAGCGCACGACGTATGCCGGTTATAAAGATACCGGCCCTGTCGCAGGTGAGACCTTCGAGCAGAAGGTAGCGCGGTTGAAGGCGTTGTCGGCTGCGGCAAAGCAACGCGCTGAAGAAGGTGGTGAAGCGCCGTCTGCGGCCGAAGTTACTGAGGTTTTACAAGAGCTCGCGCCCGATCAGGAGATTCCGCCACACACACCTCCGGCGGCGTCATCAGCGCCGGCGCACAAGCCGACAGGCGATGCCGATCGCTCGTTGTTCAAAAGATCAACTTACTGCGGCGTTGTCGATACGGGTCCGGTTCCCGGTGAGTCTTTCCAACAAAAAGTCGCCCGCCTCTCAGCACTCTCCGCAGCAGCCAAGCAGCGATCTGAGGGCGGGTAAGACTAAAAGAACAAGTCAGGAAGAGGGGCTTGCCCCCGCTGCTACTTGGATTCAACGAGCGGGGGCAAGCCCCTCTTCCTGACTTGATCTTGTGTTCCGTGGCTAAAACTTTTCCGTAACCGTTAGTCCTTCAGTGGCGACTTTCCAGTTGAGCACTTCAACTCCTGCTTCCGCAGCCAGTGCAGCTTCAACATCCGCGCGGCGTCCGGATTTACACAAAAACGCAATACATCCGCCGCCGCCCGCACCGCAAACTTTCGCGGCCTCGGCACCGTTCGCGAGCGCCTTTTCAACCAGCATGTCCATCTGCGGCGTCGTTATCGTCGGCGCGAGACGTTTGCGAACCGGATAAGCCTTCTTCATCACATCCGAAACGCGATCCCAATCATCAGCCACCAGCGCATCTCGCAAATTGCGCGCAGAGTCACGAATCGCGTCAAACAATTCAAACAACTCCGGATCGCCGTCGATGTGTCGCTTATAAATCTCCCAATTATTGATACCGGAAAGCCGCGGCTCGCCTGTGTAGCAGATCGCGATTCGCTTTTCGAGCTCCCCGGTGTTGATGTCAAGCGACTCTCTCTCGATTCCATCAGCTTTGAAATGCATGCACAACACACCACCAAACAACGGCGGATAGTAATCCTGAAAACCAGCCGGCACCTTGATCACCGTCGACTCGACATTCGCCGCGATCGTTACAAACTTCCGCTCGTCGTAACGATTACCAACAAGACGATTCAACGCACCGATACAAGCAATCGCGAGCGCCGAAGAACCACCGAGTCCTGCGCCCGCCGGCACATTCGCTTCCGCAACGAGATGAAAACCCGTCGTCGGTTTGAAGAAGTGGACCAGCTTCGAAACCAGCTCGAGTCGCTCTTCCTGTAACAGATCCTCGATTGCTGAAAGGTGTGTTTCGAAAGAGACTTTCCGGTCGCGCGATTCCAAAACTATGCGGCCGTCGTCGTTGGTCTCGATGCGGCAGCGTGCTTGAAGCGAAAGTGCAAAATTGACTGTTGTGGCGCCTGGATGGAATAGGTAAAGAGGCCAGATATCGATTGTGCCCCCTTCGAGGTCAACACGCGGGGGTGCAGAAGATTCAATTATCATAAGTTACGCAAGTTAGCACAGATTAACGCGGATTTGATAAAGCGATTTACACAGATCAGTCAGCATCGCTTTCGGGTTTCTTTTGATCGGTACGTCTTGGATGTTTGAACGGCATATGTTCCTGAATCTCTTCTTTTAGATCCTGGAGCTTTTCACTGGCCGCATGTTCGAGCTCGTGAAGTCGTTCGGGGTTGGCCTCTTCCATCTTCGGTGAAAGCCAGTATCTTTCAATTAAATAGAACGCGACGATCCCGAGCAGGACGATCACCAGCAACACTTTTCCGAGTCGCTGGAAGTCGCCGATCAAACCCATCACCGCGCCGCTGAAGAAATATCCCGCGCCCGCGAGTACGAAGACCCACAAAAAACAACTCGCAAACGAAAGCACCAGGAACCGCAAATACGGCATGCGCCCGACGCCATAAAACACGCACGACGCCCATCGCAGCCCGTAAATGTATTTGGAAAGAAAAATCGAGAGCGGCCCGAATTTGTTCGTCAGTCGCTGCAATCTCGGCTGCGCGGCGCGGTAAAAACGAAACTCCCTCACACCTTCGCAAAAACCACGCCCGGCGAAGTAGGCGATGTTGTCACTCAAACACCCACCAATCGTTCCCCAAATCAGCACCTGCGCAAAGCTGTACGGTCCGAAAAACGCGCTGTGAGCAAGCACGCCCGCCAAAAGGAGCGTAATGTCTCCTTCCACCATGACAAGAATGAAAACCGCGTAAAGCCCGTACTGAAACAGCAGATCGTTAAGAAAGTCGAGGTGCATGAAGAAACCAGACTATGAAACCTTCAAACTATGAAAGCCAGGAAACAAAGATCAGCCGTTGGCGGCTGACAGAATAAACTGGAGGGCTTAGTGTTGACTACTACTCTTCCGGGTCTTCCTCCTGGGGAGGCTTCACTACAAGAACCGGACATGACGCATGTCGCACTACTGACTCGGCCGTCGAGCCAAAAAGGATCCGTCCCAACCCGGTCCGCCCGTGCGACGCAATAACTATCAAATCGACGTCGCGCTCTTTTGCGACGCGAACAATTTCCGATGCTGCTTCACCGTGAACGACGAGTTCTTCCACGTCGAGTCCCGCACACTCGTCGCATTCAGCAAGCTTTGGTAGTTCACGCTCGGCTGAATCTTCGAGCTGCTCAGTGATGTCGGCGATCGGCAGGGGCTCGGTCATTCCCGAATAACCGACCGTCGGCACAATCGGCTCGATCACGTTGATGCAGATTATCGACGCTCTAAAGGTACGCGCCAGCGAGGCGGCATAGGAGAGAGCGTAGTTGCCACACTCGCTGAAGTCGGTGGGTAGAAGGATTGAGCGAATCTGCATAGCGCTCTTTCGCCTAAATAGGTCTTATATGTCCTTAGGACTTATGATTCTACTCTCTGGACCTCCTGTTTGACAGCCAAAAACCCCTCGACTATTCTTCGTCCACGAATGCATTTCATCGGCATCAACATCTCCGGAACTCAGGCGCGTGCCGCTTTGGTCAATTCTGAGGGATCCGTGATCGAGGGCCGGTTCGGCGAAGTGGCCCCAAAACAACTGGTCCAGGAGTTGGCCGCGATGGTCGAGGATCTGCGGAAGCAGAACGTCGAAGTCGGTGCGATCGGCGTCGCGATTCCGGGTCTGGTCAATCGACAAACCGATCGTGTTATCGCGCCACGTGATCTACCGTCAACGATCGTCGGCGATCTTCATGGCGACCTGATGCGTGCGACCGGTCTACGCGTCGAACTCGAGAACGACGCGAATGCCGCGGCTTATGGCGAGTTCAAAGTCGGCGCCGGTCGTGGGGCGCGAAATCTTTTCTACATGATGATCGGAAACGGCATCGGCGGCGCGATCATTCTCGACGGCAAGCTTTGGACGGGCGCGTCGGGGTTCGCGGGCGAGGTCGGTCATATCACGATCGACACTGAAGGAATCGAATGCGTTTGCGGTAATACAGGCTGTTTAGAGACTGTCGCGTCAGCGCCGAGCATCGTGCGCCGCGCGCGCGAACGTCTGAATCGCGATTCCACCTCGTCACTTTCACGACTCGCTTTAAATAAAGCGTTCACAGCGGAAGACGTCGCACACCAGGCCAATGAAGGCGACGATTTCGCGCTCATGATGATCGAGCGCACTGGAAAATATATCGGCACGGGCGTCGCGAGCGTGATTAATCTTCTGAATATCGAGCGCATCGTGCTCGGTGGCGGTGTGATGGACGCCGGCTCACTGATACTGAATCCGATCATCCAGGAAGTTAAAAGACGCGCTTTCCAACCCTGTTTCGAAGCCACTGAGATCGTTGCCGCCAAACTCGGCCTCGACGGTGCACCAATCGGCGCCGCCCTCCTCGCTCGCGACACAACCACGGATTAAACGGATTTGTAGAAGCGGATCTTCACGGATCAATCCGTGTCAATCGGTTCTGAAGATCTGTCAAATCTGTGGTCCGATTTGAAAATTTTCTTCCATTTGGTAAAGTACGGCGTTATTCGCAATAAAATTTCATGGGCCGAGAGGTTTGTGGGCTAATGCCACAGATCTTCCATCACAGCACAAACGCGCTGGCGAAAATCACGATTTATGGCGCTGTATTCATAATCGTTGCTTTGCTGTGGGTCGCTGTTGAGTTGAATCGCTCCTCGTGGAACACTGGCCAGTGGGTCGAACGTCAACAACCCGTTCAATTCAGTCATAAACATCACGTCGGTGACGATGGCGTCGATTGCCGCTACTGTCACACGTCCGTCGAAACGTCTGCGTCCGCGGGCCTGCCTTCGACCACGACGTGCATGAACTGCCACAAACAGATCTGGGCTGACAGTCCATATCTCGAACCCGTACGCGCGAGTTTTCGCACGGGCAAGCCGATCGAGTGGATTCGCGTACACGATCTGCCTGATTACGCCTATTTCAATCACAGCATTCACGTGAAAAAAGGTGTCGGTTGCTCGACGTGTCATGGGCGCATCGACGAAATGCCGATTCTTTTCCAGACAAAGTCGCTACAGATGGAATGGTGTTTGGAGTGTCATCGCGCGCCGGAAAGATTCGTGCGGCCTGTGAAAGAGATTTACAACATGGAATGGCGGCCGGAAAACAAAACGACGGAAGAGCTGAAGCAAGGTCTCGATTTAAAAATGGAATACAAGATTCAGGGCCGGCGAGTGCTGGAAAGCTGTTCCACCTGTCATCGGTAAGGTTATGAGCGATAGCGATCGTCACATAAATTTCAAGCTGATGCGCGACCACATTCTGTCTTTGCAGGATGAAGACGGTCCACGCAATGGCAAGAAATACTGGCGAAGTCTTGAAGAACTGGCCGACACGCCGGTGTTTCGTGAGTTTGTGGCGCGTGAGTTTCCGCAACAGGCGGAAGAGTGGAATGATCCGATCGAGCGTCGCACGTTCATCAAGCTGATGGGCGCTTCTCTCGCACTCGCGGGTTTGAGTGGCTGCGTTTTCCAACCGCCGGAGAAGATCGTTCCGAACGTCAAACAACCGGAAGAACACGTCCCCGGCAAATCGCTCTATTATGCGACGGCCGCGCCTTTGTTTGGCGCCGCGATACCGATTCTGGTCCGAAGTAATGAAGGCCGGCCCACGAAGATCGAAGGCAATCCGGAGCACCCAAACAACCGGCCCGCTGAAGCTGAATCTGAAAATCCGGTCTGGAACCCGCGTGGATCGAGTGCGACTGACATCTTCACGCAGGCGTCGTTATTGAATCTCTACAATCCTGAACGTTCGTCGACGCCGCTGTATCGTGAAGACATTCGCACGTGGACGGCGTTTGTCGGTGAAATGCGATCTGCGCTCGACGAGCAGCGTGCGAAGCAGGGCGCGGGCATTCGTTTTCTAACAGAGTCGATCATCTCGCCGGCACTCGGCCAGCAAATGAAAGACTTGCTTACTGCGCTGCCGCAAGCAAAGTGGCACCAGTGGCAACCGGCCAATAACGACAACTCACGCGCGGGCGCGGTGATGGCTTTCGGGCAGCCGGTAAACACGACTTATCGCTTCGATCAGGCACAACGAATTCTTTCGCTCGATTGCGACTTTCTATCGCCGACATTCCCCGGTTACGTACGTTACTCACGCGAATTCATCTCGCGACGGCAAGTGACGGAAAAGAATCGCGATATGAACCGGCTTTATGTGGTTGAAACCACGCCCTCGAACACCGGCGCGATTGGAGACCACACGTGGGTCGTGAAGCCGAGCGAGTTCGAGGCAATCGCGCGCGCAATCGGAAGCGCGGCGACCGCGCAATCAACGCAGGCAGCGGGCGGTCCGGCCTGGATTGGTCCAGTCGTCAGCGACCTGCAACAACATCGCGGCGCGAGCATCGTCGTCGCAGGCGAGAACCAGCCGCCGTTTATTCACGCGCTGGCCCATGCGATGAACAACGCGCTCGGAAACATCGGGAAGACCGTTTTCTACACCGATCCGCTCGAAGTCAATCCGGTCGATCAACGGCAGTCGTTACAGGATCTGGTCAACGACATTGATGCCGGACGCGTTGAGTTGCTGGTGATTATCGGCGGCAATCCTGTTTACAACGCTCCCGCAGACATGAAGCTCACTTTCGAGCGACTTCAGAAAGCCAAGCTTCGCGTTCATCTCAGCGAGTTCAAAGACGAGACTTCTAACTTCTGTCACTGGCACGTGCCCGCTGCGCACTATCTCGAATCGTGGGGCGACGCGCGTTCGTACGACGGCACCGTGACAATAATGCAGCCGCTGATCGAGCCGCTTTACGAAGGCAAGACGGCGTACGAGTTGTTGGCGGTATTTTCGGACCAGTACGATCGCAAGCCGTACGATATTGTTAAGAGTTACTGGCAATCGCAACGCGGCGCGGGAGCGCTGACAAGTGCTCAAATACAACCAGCCGGAAATCAAAACAATCAGCAGGCTCCCGCGCCGTCGCCGTCTCCTTCGCAAGACTTTGAAAGCTGGTGGCGTAAGTCCGTCCACGACGGTTTTATTGAAAACTCGGCGTTTCAACCGAAAACCGTCGCGCTCAATTCCGGTTGGGCCAATCAACAAACTCCGCCCGCGCCGCGACCCGCTGCGGGCACGTTTGAGCTCGTCTTCCGCACCGATCCGTCGATCTACGACGGCCGCTTCGCAAACAACGGCTGGTTACAGGAACTGCCGAAACCGCTGACCAAAGTGACGTGGGACAACGTCGCGATCGTCAGTCCAAACACCGCGCAACAAATCGCTGGGGCAAATAGCATCACCGGTGCAGTCAAAGGTCGCGAACATTACGTACCGCTCGTCGATATCACTAGCGCACACGGAGGAACCGTTCGCGCACCTCTCTGGATCATGCCGGGTCAACCGGATGAAGTCGTAACGGTCCATCTAGGTTACGGTCGTCCTGGTCCAGACAGTTACAGTGGCACTTACGACGGCACGAAGGGCGATCTGGTTGGCTTTGATGCTTACCAGATCCGCACCTCCTTTGAACCGTGGTACACAAACGGTGTGCGCGTGACAAACACGGGACTCGATTACCAGCTCGCGACGACGCAGCTTCACTTCACTCTCGAAGAGCCCCGTTTCAGCACCGAAGAGCGCGACGTCGTGCGCTCGGAAACGCTCGAAGAATTTCTGCACGGCGAGAAACCGAAGGAGCACGAGGAGCACGAACATCCATCGCTCTATCCGGAATACCCGTATAAAAACCAGGACCAAAACACGCCGGATTACGCGTGGGGAATGGCGATCGACCTGAACAACTGTATCGGCTGTAACGCCTGCATGGTCGCCTGCCAATCTGAAAACAACATTCCCGTCGTCGGCAAACGTGAAGTCGTGCGCAGTCGCGAGATGCACTGGATTCGGGTTGACACTTACTTCCAGGGCTTCGATCCAAGTCATCCACAAGGCACCAACTTCATGCCCGTCCCGTGTATGCACTGCGAGAACGCGCCGTGCGAGCCGGTGTGTCCGGTCCACGCTACGGTCCACAGTGCCGAAGGCCTGAATGACATGGTGTACAACCGCTGTGTCGGTACGAAATATTGCTCGAATAACTGCCCGTACAAGGTGCGCCGCTTCAATTTCTTCCTTTATCAGGACTGGGACACGCCGACGTATCAACTGATGCGCAACCCGGATGTGTCCGTGCGCAGCCGCGGCGTGATGGAGAAGTGTAATTACTGCGTGCAGCGCATTCAGAACGCGAAGATCCAATCGGAGCTCGAAGATCGGAAAGTGCATGACGGCGAGATCGTGACCGCGTGCCAGGCGGTTTGTCCGACCGAGGCGATCGTCTTTGGAGATGTGAACGATCCAAACAGCCGCGTGTCGAGGTTGAAACAGAACGAGCGTAACTATTCGCTGCTCGGGGAATTGAATACGAAGCCGAGAACGACGTATTTGGGCCAGTTAAAAAATCCTAATCCACAGATTACACCGATTAAATCTGCGTAATCTGTGGATGGTTTTAAAATGTCAGACGAAGCGCAAAAGCCATATACCGAAGGTCCGATGCACTCGACAACGCCCGTGATCGATCCGGGGCTGACGTTTGCATCCGTCACCGACAAGATCAGCTCGATCGTCTTGAAGCGCAAGACGTCGCTCGCGTGGTTCTTCGGCTTTGCCATCTCCTTCGCGCTCTTCCAACTGATGCTGCTGACGATGACGAATCTCATATTCGTCGGTATCGGTTTGTGGGGCGTCAACGTGCCCGTGGCCTGGGGCGTCGCCATCCTCAACTTCGTCTGGTGGATCGGCATCGGTCACGCCGGCACACTGATCTCCGCGATCCTTCTGCTACTGCGACAACGCTGGCGCACATCGATCAACCGCTTCGCCGAAGCTATGACGCTCTTTGCCGTCGCCCAAGCCGGCATGTATCCGATCTTTCACCTCGGGCGTCCGTGGCTGGCGTACTGGCTATTTCCTTATCCCAACACGATGGGGATTTGGCCGCAGTTTCGCAGCCCGCTGATGTGGGACGTGTTCGCGGTCTCGACTTATGCGACCGTCTCAGCGATGTTCTGGTTTGTCGGTCTGATTCCCGACTTCGCTACACTCCGCGACCGCGCCCGCAGCAAACCGTTCCAGATTCTCTACGGCCTTCTCGCAATGGGTTGGCGTGGCTCTGCGCGCCACTGGCATCGTTATGAGATGGCTTACCTGCTGCTCGCCGGACTCGCTACGCCGCTCGTGCTTTCAGTACATACGATCGTCAGCTTCGACTTTGCCATCGGCATCATTCCCGGATGGCACGCCACGATCTTTCCACCGTACTTCGTCGCGGGGGCGATTTACGCGGGGTTCGCGATGGTGTTGTTGCTGACGATTCCCCTGCGACGGTTCTACGGTCTCGAAGGCTTCATCACGATGCGCCACATGCACAACATGGCGAAGGTGATGCTCGCGACCGGATTGATCGTCGGTTATGGCTACATAATGGAAGCGTTCTTTGGCTGGTACAGCGGCAACAAGTACGAGCGCTTCATGATCTGGAACCGCATGCACGGTCCGTATCACCTTTATTACTGGGCGCTGATTCTCTGCAACATCGTTACGCCACAATTTCTATGGTTCAAGAAAGTGCGTTCAAACCTGCTGGCGCTTTGGACCATTGCGCTCGTTGTCAGTATCGGCATGTGGCTTGAACGCTTCGTCATCGTCGTGACGAGTCTGCACCGGGATTTTCTGCCGTCATCATGGGGCATGTACCAGCCGACGCAGTGGGACTGGGCCATGTTTATCGGCACGATCGGGTTCTTCTTTACGCTCCTGTTTCTGTTTATTCGCTTCCTGCCGATGATCTCGATTTTCGAGATGCGCACGATCCTGCCGGAAGCGGAGGTGGAGGAGTAGGTTGGATAGAGACGATATCAAACTCGAGCAGCCACTCGCGGCCGGAGATGTTGCGTACCCGGGACATCGACGTCATGCGCCGCCGCTCTACGGCGTGATGGCTGAGTTTGAGAATCCGACCGAGCTCGTGGCCGCCGCCCACAAGGTTTACTCGCTCGGCTACCGGCGCATAAATGGCTATTCACCTTTTCCGATCGAGGAACTGTCTGAGGCCATTGGTTTCACGAAGACGAGTTTGCCGTTGATTGTTTTTATTGGCGGGCTGGTCGGCGGGCTCAGTGGATTTTTCATGCAGTATTGGATCGCAGCGATCGACTATCCGCTCAACGTCGGTGGCAAGCCTACCAACAGTTGGCCCGCATGGGTCCCGATCACTTTTGAGATGACAGTGCTGTTTGCGTCTTTCTCGGCAGTGTTGGGAATGTTGATTCTGAACAAGCTGCCGCAGCCGTACCATCCGGTTTTCAATCTCCCGAACTTCGCGCTCGCCACACGCGATCGATTCTTTCTCGCGATTGAGGCGAATGACCCGAAGTTTAATCATGGTGAGGTTGTGGATCTGTTGAAGAGTTTGAATGCAGTTGCAGTTAACGATGTCGAAGTTTAGCCACAAAAAGGCACAAAAACCACACAAAGTAAAAGCACTTGGTGCTTTTGGTGCTTGTTTGTTGCTGGTGGTTTGTGTTGGCTGCCGGCGTGATATGCAGGACCAGCCGAAGATCAAACCGCTTCGGGGGTCGACGTTCTTCGCCGACGGGCTCGGGAGCCGGCAGCCGATTGAGGGCACGATTCCGCGTGGTTTTTTGCGCGATGATAATCCCGAGTTCTACACCGGAAAGAAATCCGGAGCAGCAACCGCCACTGCGACACCCGCTCAACAACAAACCGCGGGTGCACAAAACAGCCCGCAACAAAACTCGTTTCCCGATGACGTCGTGGATTTTCCGATCCCGGTCACACAAAAGGTCGTGGAGCGTGGTCAGTCACGCTACGAGATCTTCTGCTCGGCCTGTCATGGTTTGACCGGATACGGCGACGGCATGATCGTGCGCCGCGGTTTCCGGCGCGCCGCTTCATTTAACGATGATCGTCTGCGACAAGCGCCCGTCGGACACTTCTTCGACGCGATCACCAACGGCTGGGGCGCGATGCCGTCCTACGCATCGCAGATTCCGGTGCAGGACCGTTGGGCCATCATCGCTTACATTCGCGCATTGCAGTTAAGTCAACAGAACGCCGCCGCCGCTTCGGCGAGCCCAGCGCCGTCAACTTCACCTTCACCCACACCCGCAGCCGGAGGACATCAATGATTCAATCATTCAATCCTCCGAATATGTCTGACGTTCAGAAGCGCTCGCTGATCGCAGGCATCGTGTTTTTAGTCGTGCTGGCCGCGGGAGCTTTCGTTAATGCCCGCGAGTTTTTCCAGGCTTATTTGATCGGTTGGACCTTTTGGACCGGAATCGCTGTCGGGTCGCTTGCCCTCCTGATGTTGCAGCACCTGACTGGCGGTGGCTGGGGCCTCGTGATCCGCCGTTCGCTTGAAGCGGCAACGAGAACGCTCCCGCTCATGGCTGTGTTGTTTATTCCGGTTTTGATCGGTGCGCATTCGATCTATCACGAGTGGATGGATCCCGCAGAGGTCGCAAAACATCCGGCCGTGCAGTTCAAATCCGGCTATTTGAACCTGCCGTTTTTCGCCGTGCGCGCTGTGATTTATTTCGGCATCTGGTTCGCGCTCGCGTTTTTCCTGAACAAGTGGTCGCTCGCACAGGACCGCACTGCCGACAATCGTTACACCAAGAACATGCGCGTCTTGAGTGGTGGGGGAATGGTCGCGCTGATCTTCAGTGTCTCTTTTGCGTCGATCGACTGGTACATGTCGATCGAGCCTGACTGGTTCTCGACGATTTACGGATTTATTTTCGTCGCAGCTTGGAGTTTGAGCGCGCTCGCGTTTGTGATCGCCGTGATGGCGCGATTGGTGCGCGAAGAGCCGATGCGACGAATCGTTGCGCCGCTGCACTTTCACGATCTCGGAAAACTGATGCTGGCCCTCGTGATGCTGTGGGCTTACTTCGCGTTCTCGCAGTTTCTGATTATCTGGTCCGGGAATCTTCCCGAAGAGATCACGTGGTACATCCGTCGCATCCACGGCGGCTGGGGCGCCTTGATCATCACGATCGGAATACTACATTTCTTCGCACCGTTTTTGTTCCTGCTGTCGCGCGGAATCAAACGAAACCCCGGCAAGCTGGTTTTTGTTGCCGCGCTGGTGCTGGTGATGCGTTGCGTGGATCTTTTGTGGATGCTGGCTCCCGCGTTTGGGCATCGCATGTGGATCCTGATGGACGTCGCGGCGCTGATTGGTTTCGGAGGCTTGTGGCTCGCGTTCTTTACGTGGCAGTTAGGCAAACGACCGTTGATTCCGATTAACGATCCGCAGTTTGAATCGACGCTCGAACAGATGCATGCTGGTGGACATTAGTAATGGCTGAAAAGACTAAAGGCGACGGGCATAAGACAGAGACGCCGGACGTTTCGCACATCCGCAACGTCGAGGTCGAGCACGAGAGTAGTGACATCAACGCGAGCGCGGTAGTGACATTCGCGGCGGTGCTCGCGATCTCGATTGCCGTTGTATCTTTTGGTTTGACGTTTTTGTTTAAGTTCCTGAATGCGCAGGAAGCGAAGCGGTCACCGAAACCCGGGCCGATGGCGTTGACGCAGAAAGATCGCCTGCCACCTGAGCCGCGTCTTCAGTCCGCGCCCGGGTTTCAGGTCAAGCTGGAGAACGGACAAACAGTCAATCTCGAAAGGTCATCTCCCCAATCTGAATATCGCGTTTTGCGACTACAGTGGGAAGAGAACCTCAAGACGGGATTGAAAGATCAGTCGGGCAACGTCGTGGGCATGCCCATCGGCGCTGCAATGGAGAAAATCGTGTCGGAAGGTTTGGGGTCAAAAGCGAAACAGCCGAACGGCAAACTGGAAGACTACGCGATCAAGATGCCGACAGCATCAAGCTCCGGCAGGGAAACAGAAAAGCGGTTGCAATGAAGTTTTTTATGCACAAAACAAATGCAAGCGGCGGCGGGGGCAAGCCCCTCTTCCTGACTTGTTCTTTTGTTTACAGTCAAGTTCTTTCATCAATAGAACAAGTCAGTTCAATACTTGAACAAGTCAGAATTGAACAAGTCAGTTCAATTTTTGAACAAGTCAGGAAGAGGGGCTTGCCCCCGCTGCTGATGGTGCTTTGCCTGCTTGTTCTTTCATCATCTGTATTGGCGCAGAGACCACCGGGACCGAGCTCGCCGCTGTATGGCGCGCGAACGGAAACCGGAAATCCGTCTACAGGTCTGCCGAGTGCACTGCGCGACGTTCGTATCGAACAGAAACTCGATCAGCAGTTGCCGCTCGATCTCGTCTTCCGCGACGAAAGCGGGCAACAGGTGAAACTCGGCCAGTACTTCGGACACAAGCCCGTCGTCCTGGCATTCGTCTATTACGACTGCCCGATGCTTTGCACGCAAATACTCAACGGTATGGTGACGTCGTTTCGCGTCCTGCCGTTTGAGATCGGGAAAGAGTTTGACGTCGTCACAGTCAGTTTCGATCCGCGCGAGACAAGCGAGCTCGCCACTAAGAAGAAAAAAGTGTACGTCAATTACCTGCCGGAGAAGATGCGCGCGGACGCCGCCGCCGGCTGGCACTTTCTAACTGGCGACGCCGAAAACATCGCAAAGCTGACTGACGCCGCCGGCTTTCGTTATCACTGGGACGACGCGACCAAACAGTTTGCGCATGCCAGCGGCATCATGGTGACAACACCGGCTGGAAAACTTTCGCGTTATTTCTACGGCGTCGAGTATGCGCCGCGCGACTTGCGTCTCGGACTGATCGAGTCGTCAGCAAACAAGATCGGATCCCCAGTGGACCAACTGCTGCTCTATTGCTACCACTACGATCCCGCGACCGGTACGTACGGCGCTGCGGTGATGAAGATCATGCGAATCGCGGGTGTGGTGACGATGCTCGGGATTGTGGTGATGCTGTTTGCACTGAGAAGACGCAATCCGAAATTGATGGACGTGAAGACGGGAGGCGTCGCTTAGTAAATGCAGCAAGGTTGGATTCCATTGATACCTGAAAGCGCCTCGACCGTCTCCTGGAAGGTTGATGCGCTGTATTTCTATCTGTCCGGCGTTACGCTTTTTTTTGCACTTCTAATCTCGGCCGTACTGGTCTTCTTTGTCATTCGTTACCGCCGCCGCACGCCTTATGAGATTCCCCGTCCGGTCGCAGGCTCGCACAAGCTCGAGACACTTTGGACTGTGATTCCCTTCCTCATCGCTATGACGATGTTTGGCTGGGGCGCGAGCGTCTATTTCGACCAATACAAGCCACCCGAAAATGCGATCGAGGTTTACGTCGTCGGCAAACAGTGGATGTGGAAATTACAGCACGCCACCGGACAGCGCGAGATCAACGAGCTGCACGTGCCTGTGGGTCGCAAGGTCAAGTTGATCATGACTACGGAAGACGTGATTCACGACTTCTTCGTGCCAGCGTTTCGGACGAAAGCTGACGTCATTCCCGGCCGCTACACGACGCTCTGGTTTGAAGCGACGAAGACTGGGAAGTATCACCTGTTCTGCGCTGAATACTGCGGTATGAATCATTCTGGCATGACCGGATCCGTGATCGTGATGGAGCAGCGCGAGTTTGACGACTGGTTGAGCGGGAATACCGGCAGCACGACTCCTGCGACAGCAGGCCAGCAGTTGTATCAAACACTCGGCTGCGCGTCGTGTCACGGCGCGAATGGTGAAGGCGGGCGCGGTCCAACTCTCGCTGGTATTTTCGGGAAACAGCAGCAGCTTCAGAGCGGCCAGGCAGTTAATGTTGACGAAGCGTACATTCGCGAATCAATTACGAACCCACAAGCGAAGCTTGTAATCGGCTTTGGACCGATCATGCCAACGTTCCAGGGACAAGTGAGCGAAGATCAGCTCGTGCAGCTAATTGCGTTTATTAAATCGTTGCACGCCGGCGGCGAAACGACGCCAACACAGGCCGCAAGCCCGGCGACAACGACTGCACGTCCCGGCGCGTCGCCAACGAGGAATATCAGATGAGCCACAAAAAGGCACAAAAGATTTGTGCCTTTTTGTGGCTGAGATAAGTTTTTATGAAACCGATAGAGTCATTCGAAGTACCACCACCACCGAAGGTCAACTACATCAACGCCAAATACGGGTTGAAGTCGTGGTTGTTGACCAAGGATCACAAGCGGATAGCTCTGCTTTACCTCGGCTCAATCACGTTCTTCTTCTTCATCGGCGGCATCTACGCCCTGATGATTCGCCTCGAGCTGCTGACACCGCAAGGCGATTTCATGCAGTCGACGACCTACAACAAGGTCTTCACCCAGCACGGCATCATAATGATCTTTTTCTTCCTGATACCGTCCATACCGGCCACGCTGGGCAACTTCCTGATCCCGATGATGATCGGGGCGAAGGATCTCGCTTTCCCCAGAATTAACTTGCTGAGTTGGTACATTTATATGCTCGGCGGCGTGATCACGATTTATGCGCTGCTAGCGGGCGGTGTAGACACTGGCTGGACGTTCTACACGCCGTTTAGCACGACGTTCTCAAACTCTTACGTCGTCGCGACCGGTCTCGGAATTTTTATCAACGGCTTCTCTTCGATACTGACCGGATTGAATTTCATCGTCACGATTCATACGATGCGAGCTCCGGGCATGACGTGGATGCGCATGCCTCTGTTTCTGTGGTCACACTACGCCACGAGCCTGATCATGATCCTGGGCACGCCCGTGATCGCGATCACGATCCTTCTGCTCGCGTTCGAGCGTGTCGCACGCGTCGGTATCTTCGACCCGGCGCTGGGTGGCGATCCGGTCCTGTTTCAGCATCTATTCTGGTTTTACTCGCACCCAGCCGTCTACATCATGGTCCTGCCATCGATGGGCGTGATCAGCGAGTTGATTGCAAACTTTTCACGCAAAAACATCTTCGGCTACAGCTTCGTCGCTTTTTCAAGTATCGCGATTGCCGTGTTCGGATTTCTGGTTTGGGGACACCACCTGTTCGTCACGAGCCAGTCAGTCTACGCTGGAATGATCTTTTCGTTCCTGAGTTTCGCGGTCGCAATTCCGTCGGCAATCAAGGTTTTCAACTGGACCGCGACACTCTATAAATCGTCTATCTCTTACGACACACCGATGCTTTACGCGCTCGGGTTTATCGGACTGTTTACAATCGGCGGTATGACGGGTTTGTTCCTTGCTTCGCTGGCGGTTGACGTGCACGTGAGTGACACGTATTTCGTCGTCGCACACTTCCATTATATCATGGTCGGCGGCGCTTTGATGGGGTATCTCGGCGGCCTGCATTACTGGTGGCCGAAGATCAGCGGGCGAATGTATCCCGAAGGCTGGGGACGATTTAGCGCGCTCGTGATTTACGTTGGTTTCAACCTGACGTTCCTGCCGCAATTTGTGGCCGGTTATCTGGGCATGCCGCGCCGTTATCACGCATACCCACCGGAGTTTCAGGTGTTCAACGTGCTCTCGAGCGCGGGCGCATCGATTCTCGGCTTCGGTATGTTGATACCCGCAATCTACTTTGTGTGGTCGATGCGTTACGGCCGCCACGCGGAAGCGAACCCGTGGCACCTGCCGGGGCTCGAATGGCGCACGTCGTCGCCGCCGCCAACCG
>DATFDT010000353.1:0-12248 GCA_035251975.1 Pyrinomonadaceae bacterium
TACCAAAGGAGACTACGGCTTCTTGCGGGTTGCGGGTTTCTTCTCAGGGGTGACGTTTTCGCTGTTCTTCAACTCGGTCAGAATCGCTTTAGCGTCATCCTTCATCGGGTTGGTGTCAGGCGCGACTTCCACAAACTTCTGTAGAAAATTCGCTGCTTCCTGAAACTTTGCCTTGTCGCCCGTTGCATAAACTGCCAGTCCAGCGCCGAGGTTTGCTTCGGGGCTGTTCGGATTCTCGGCAAGAATTGCCCTGAACTCCGTGAGTGCCTTGTCAGAGGCGCCCGCATCGAGCAGCATCTGCGCCATATCGAGTTGGGCTTTTGCCTTCTTCACGGGATCCGTTTCGATGGCTATGTAATCCTTGTAAGCTGCGAGGCCCGCATCAGCCTGCGTACCATCGGCCTTGCTCACATACAGGCGCATTGATTCGGCTTGCGTCAGCATCGCGGCATACTTGTTACCGTTATACCTTTGTAGCTCTGCCGCTTCGGTCGGCGCTGGCGAAGCTTTGATCAGCGTTACCGCCTTGGCCGAGGTCTCCGCGGCGGCCTTAAAGTCGTCTTTGGCGGCTTGCAGTCCAGCGGTGCGGCCGGCGTCGTCGAGAGTCTTGGATCTGACGGTTGAGTTGAACTTCTCGACGCCGCGTCCCTTCAAAGCTACTGCCTTGTTCGTCAGAATCGCGGGTTGGTCCGGATCGGCTGCCAGACCTTCGTCGTACTGGGCCACTGCCGCGGTGTATTTCGCAACCGCTTCTTCCGAATTGCTTGCTTTGCTCGCGGCGCCTGCGGCCTGCAACGCTTCGTTACCAGCCTTGAAGGTGCGCGCGATTACCGCGTTCGCTTCCGTAATCTTCTTGTTGGAGGCTTCTATCTCAGCGTTCTTTTTCTTCAGCTCCTCCAATTTCGCTTTATCTTCCGCGCTGGGTTGTGGTGTCCCGCCACTCGGAGGAGTTGCTGAACCACCACCGGCGCTCTTGATCTCGTCGAACGTGAGTCGCTTTCCATCGCCGGGGCTCAGCGTCAACTCGACGTCAAGATCGCGTCCGGCTTTCACTCCAGGTTGGAAGTTTGGCGCCGCCGTGGGATGGCTTGCAGCTACTGTGTACGTGCCGATGAAAGGTAGTCCCGCGAAAACAAACTCACCTTTTTTGTTTGTCTTGGTGTTGTACTTCGCGCTCATGTCGGTTCTGAAGACGTCGATCTGCGCGTCCGCAAGGGGAACCTTTTGGCCATCAGCCTGCTGCAACCAAATGTGACCGCGCAGCTCGCCGACCTGGGCGACCGCAGTCAAAGAAGCGGATGCAAAGAGAATGGCTACCGCTAGCGCTCCGATAAAATGTTTGGCAATCATGTAAAGATTCCTCCGTCGTCGTGTCGGCCGTAGGATGCGCCCACACAGTTTACTGGTTGTAATAATTAACCATCCTGAGAGTGACCTAAACTTAATAAGCAAAACGACTACTGTCAAGCATGTAGGGGATAGGATCCGTGACGCCGGCCTCGCGAAATGCCCGCAGCCGCAGGGCGCACGAATCGCAATTTCCACATGCCGATTCCGACTCTTTGTAGCACGACCAGGTTAAGTGCAGCGGCGCGGCCAACTCGATTCCTCTGCGCACGATCTCCGACTTCCGCATCGCGATCACAGGTGTTTCTACTGTGATGCGCGTTTCGGGCTTCGTGCCGATGTCGACCACGTTTTGAAAAGCGTCGTAAAATTCGGGACGGCAGTCCGGATAACCCGACGAATCTTCGGCAACGGCTCCGATGTAAATTGACGTAGCGTTGATCACCTCGCCCCAGCTCACCGCCGCTGACAGCAGGTGCGCATTTCGAAAAGAGACGTAACTCGAGGGAACTCCCGGAGCGGAAAGATTTGCCGCCGTGACTGCAATTCGATGGTCTGTCAGAGATGAGCCGCCGATTTTCGCGAGATGCTCGAGTGAGATCACGAGGCGCGACTTCACGTTGTAATAATCGGCCAGTGCTTCAAACGCTGCGCGCTCGCGTTGCTCAGTGCGCTGCCCGTAAGACACGTGCAGAAAAGCGAGCTCATCGTTTTCTTCCCCTGCGATCGCGGCTGTGACGCACGAGTCCATGCCGCCGGAAACGAGGCAGATGGCCAGTTGTGGCCCGTCTTCTTCGATAGACGATTCAAGCTCTTCAGTTTCGATTTCCTGTGAGCCGCCCATCACACTCCTTTAACGTCCGGTCCCCAGATGTATTTGTGTAGTTGCAACTGCATGCGAACGTTCAATCCGCTGCTCGCGATCCAGTCAGCGAGTTGTTGCAGATCGAGTTGTCCCCATGCGGGCGAGATCAAAACTGCTTTCGTGCGAGTTTCAAGTGACTGTTCTTCGATCAGCTTCTTCGCGTAAAGCCAATCGCCTTCGTCGGCGATCACGAATTTTACTTCGTCTTTTTCAGCGCGGAGGCGGTCGAGATTAGACCAGTCGTTTCGAGGTTCTTCGCCGGAAGCCGGGCACTTGATATCGAGAATGACTTTCGCGCGCGGATCTACGTTCGCGGTGGAGACGTAACCGCCGGTTTCAATGAGGACTTCGTAACCGTCGTCGCAGAGTCGCTGGATTAACTGAAATACTTCCTTTTGTGCGAGTGGCTCGCCACCGGTTACTTCGACGAGGTTGCATCCGAACGCTGCAACCTGGGCCATGATGTGGTCAATCGAGTAGTGCTCGCCGCCCGTGAACGTGTATTCGCTGTCGCACCAGACGCAACGCATCGGACAGCCCGTCAGGCGCACGAAGGTACATGGCCGTCCGGCGTGCGTTGACTCGCCTTGAATCGAGCGAAAAATCTCTGTGACGCGCAACATTTGCAGTAGTTGGCGATTTTAGGATGTGGACGCGACGACCCACAACTGTAGAGGCGGCCCTCCGTGGCCGCCCGTTCTTTGAGCCACGCGTTATTCCGGAACCGGCGGCCACGGAGGGCCGCCCCTACAGTTGATTTCAAGCATCAAACGGGGGGCGAGTGGTAGGATTGGGCGCGGCAGTGAATATAGGAGTCGAAAAATTATTCGAGGATGGCGCTGGGAGAATGCTGGCGCGGGCGAGTGACAATCGTTCGCTCAGTCGTGAGGCCATGGTGCCTCGCATCACCAGCGCGGTCGAGAAGTATTTATTAAAGGACGACGCGAACATACCTCACGCTGAAATCACGAAATTCATCGATGAGATGCAGGCTGATGATCTGTGTTTGATCATCGCCTGTGAGCGTGGTGACGAAAACGCCTGGAACGATCTAGTCGAGCGATTCACTCCGACCGTGCGTTCCGCGGCGCGAGCGGCAAGTAAAAACGAAGATGCCGCTGAAGATCTCGCGCAGTCGATCTGGGCGGAACTCTACGGGCTGCGTACGCGCAAGGACGGCATGCCCGCGAGTAAGCTCGCCTACTACTCGGGTCGCGGCTCGCTTGCCGGTTGGCTGCGTGCAGTTGTGGCCCAACTTGCAGTCGACGTATTTCGTAAGCAGTCGCGCCTCGTGCAAACGGAAGAAGACGCGGATCTCGATCGCCTCGCACGCGTCGCGGAAGGACAGCCGATTGTCGCTGGCATACCGTCGCCCGAAGAGTCAATTTCGAATCGCTTCGCGCAGACTGACATGCAACAGGCGCTCAATCAGTCTGTACAGGAATTGACTGCAGAAGATCGATTGTTAGTGAAACTTTATTACTTCGATAACCTGCGATTGCGTGAGGCGGGTGCTGTGCTGGGTGTACACGAAGCGACGGCGAGCCGGCGTTTGACGAGGATTCAGAGTGACTTGCGCAAGCGAGTCACGAAGATCCTCGTTGATGAACGTGGTTGGACGCAGGCTGAAACCGAACGGTCATTTGCGGAGGTGGCGCAACATCTGGATACGGATCTGGAGTCGATTTTAGCCACAAAAGGCACAAAATGAATTTAGTGCAAGGTATGAGGATGGATACGTTCTTTACAAGGCAGCTTTTAGATTGACGATGAAACAGGAAACAAACAACGAGATGGATCCGTTGCTGCGACGGCTCGGACGTCGCGACGATTCAGTTGTGCCTGAAGATCATCTCGATGCGGACGAACTCAACGCGTATGCAGAGAATGCGCTGCCTGCCGCGGCGCGTGCGCGATACACAGTGCATCTCGCGGAGTGCGCCAGTTGCCGAAGTCTCGTCGTGCAACTCAGTTCATCCGCTGGTGTCGTTGCTGCGACAGACAGTGCGGTAGTTCCGGAGCCGTCAGGATTCAGGAAATTTTTAGCGAGTCTCTTCACGCCGATGGTTTTGCGTTATGCAGCGCCGGCGCTGGGATTGATCGTAGTCGCAGCGATTGGTTTCGTGGTCCTGCGTCGTAATCAGCCGGAAGGGCACGTAGCGCGGAATATTACTAGTGAAACTCAGCAACAGCCAGTCGCATCTCCAGCGGCATCGGCGTCTGAAAATTTCGTTTTCAGTGTCTCAAATCCCACGCCGAGCCCCGGACGAGCCGACGAAGAGAGGAAGCAGAAGAATGAACCCGCGCAGCCGGCTCCGCCTCCGAATGCGCCGCCTGCAGTAACGAGTGTTGAAGCCGACGTTTCGAAAGAGAAAGCAGTGGCGCAGCCGAAGCCTGAAGAACAAGCAACCGCAGGGAACGAACCGCCACCAGTGAAGACTGCACCGGCGCCTACTCCTGAACAAAGCCCGCGCGCTGCTGAAACGGAGGTAGCCAAGAACGAAGTCAAAGTGCAACCGGTCGCCAGACCACAGGCAGCAGACAAAGCGCTTCGGGGAGCGCAGCGGGATGATAAAGATAGTTTCGCACGCGCGAAAAAACCTGCGGACGCGGTGAGTGCACCAGCGTCCGGGTCAGGCGCGAAGATCCAGGCTGGTGGGGTCGATAACACAACGGCGAATAATCGAACCGTTGCTGGACGGCGTTTTCGAAAGCAAGGCAGTGTCTGGGTCGACACTGCTTACGATTCTTCGAAAGATGCAGTGACGCTGGCTCGTGGCTCTGAACAATACCGCGCACTCGTGGCCGACGAACCCGCGATCAAAACCATCGCGGACCAACTCGAAGGCGAGATCATCGTCGTCTGGAAAGGCCACACCTACCGCATCCGTTAATTCTTAATATTTAGTCGCGGATGAACGCAGATAAACGCAGATCAGCGTTCATCCGCGTTCATCCGCGGCTCACTTTAATGTTACAGTTACTGCACTGGAGGTTTTATGTATTGTCCTACCTGCGGTAACGAGATAACAGTCGAGCTTAAATACTGCAACCGCTGTGGCGCCAACTTAACGCTGCCCGCAACGATGGCGCCAGTTGCCCTGGCGCCCATTAAGCTGACTGTCCCCAGCATAGTTCTCGGCATAACGATCCTCGGCGGCCTGGGCGTCATCTTCGGCAGCGCCACGGAATTCGCACGGCGGGACTTACATCCAGCCGCGATCGTTTGGATGGTCCTGTTTAGCTCGGCAACACTGTTCGGTTGCGTTGGTCTATTGATCCGCTTTTTGACGAAGATGATGACCTTCGGGCGCGAGCTCGCCCCGCCGCAGCAGCAACCTCGTCCTGCATTCACCGATCGACCAGCAATGCCGCACCTGCCGCCGCGCATGGAACCAGTCGGAAGCGTAACTGAAAACACGACACGCACATTCAGCCCGATCTACAGAGAACCCGCTGATCGCGGAACACGCTAAAATCAAAATTAAAATACAGACCACCATGAAGCTTCGAAATCAACTTTACCGAGTTTTTCAAAGCGCAATGATTTTTCTACTGGCGGCGAGCCTCGTTGTTGTTGCCGCTCAAACCAGACAACAATCGAGGAGAGCTGCGCCTCCACGCAATCGCGCCATTTCGAATATCGTGCGCGATATCGACGCCCGCAACATTGAAGCGACGATCAGAAAGCTTGTTTCCTTCGGCACGCGCAACACGTTGTCAGATCAAAACGATCCGAAGCGCGGCATCGGCGCTGCGCGCGACTGGTTGTACGCGGAATTTCTCAAAGCGGCTGAAGCCTCGAATGGTCGCATGACTGTCGAGAAGCAGTCGTACGAACAGGCGAAAGCCGCGCGCGTTCCTGAGCCGACGATCCTCACGAACGTCGTCGCGACGTTGAAAGGATCGCAACCTGAAGCGACTGATCGGATCTATGTCGTGAGTGGTCACTACGATTCGATGTGCAACTCGCCCACCGATGCGAAGTGCGACGCGCCCGGCGCAAACGATGATGCGTCTGGAACTGCCGCCGTCCTCGAGATGGCCCGCGTGATGGCGAAGTATGAGTTTGACGCGACGATTGTTTTCATGGTGGTTGCGGGTGAAGAGCAGGGCTTGCTCGGCTCGACACATTTCGCCGAACAGGCAAAACAGAAAAACTGGAACGTCGATGCGATGTTCACTAACGACATCGTCGGAAACTCGCTTGGTGGCAATGGCATGCGCGATCGCAATCACGTGCGTGTGTTCTCCGAAGGCGTGCCGTCAAATGAGACGCCGGCCGAAGCGACGACGCGACGCAGTGTTGGTGGCGAGAATGATTCCGCGTCGCGGCAACTGGCGCGATTCATCAAGGAGACTGGCGACGCGTTTGTGCCGCAGTTCAAAGTGATGATGATCTACCGCCGCGATCGTTACGGGCGCGGTGGCGATCACATTCCGTTTCTCGAACGCGGGTATCCGGCGGTGCGGTTCACGGAGGTAAACGAAGAGTTCCGGCACCAGCATCAGAACGTACGGGTCGAGAATGGTGTGCAGTTTGGTGACCTGCCGGAGTTTGTTGATTTTGCGTACGCGGCGAATGTGGCGCGCGTGAATGCGGCATCGCTTGCGGCATTAAGCTGGGCGCCTTCGCGACCGAAAGGTGTAACCATCGTGGCGCAGCGCTTATCGAATGATACCGAGCTGCGTTGGGATGCGAATAAAGAGCCGGATCTGGCGGGTTATGAAATTGTTTGGCGCGAGACGACTGAGGCCGTATGGACTAACTCGAAACCCGTCGGAAACGTGACGAGTTTTACGATGAAAGGGATGTCGAAAGACAATTACTTTTTCGGGGTCAGGTCGGTAGATAAGGATGGGAATAAGAGTCCCGTGACCTATCCGCGCCCGCAAACACGGCGGTAGTTTAGCGACAGATTACCCGGATTTTTAAACAGATTTGTTCGACCACTCTCTCCGGTCGTGCGTCTAATTGAGCATGAAAAAGATCGTCGCATTAATACTGCTCGCTGTGCTGACGCAGCCGCTTGTCTTCGCTCAGAAGCATCGTTCTTTAACCGAGGATCAGCGCGTTATCCACGTTCTCAACCGGCTTGGATTCGGCGCGCGGCCGGGCGACGTCGAGCGCGTGAAGGCAATGGGCGTCGAAAAGTACATCGAACAACAACTACATCCGGAGCAGATCGCCGATTCAGATGCTCAGACTAAGCTTCGCGAGTTGTCAACCCTCAACATGACCACGGCAGAGCTCTACGAAAAGTATCCCCAACCCGGTCAACTGCTGCGACAGCTTCAGGCGCGAGGAATGTTGCCTGAGGATATGTCCGCTGATGCGGCGAAGAATCCGCTCGAAAACGAAAAGAATCGGAAAGTAATCGAAGAGTATTACCGCGAGAATGGATTGCAGCGACCGCAACGCATCATCGCCGAACTGCAAGCATCGCGAATTCTGCGTGCGGTTTACAGCGAGCGACAGCTTCAGGAAGTGATGGTCGACTTTTGGACCAACCACTTCAACATCTTCGCCAACAAAGGCGCCGATCGCTGGTTGTTACCCGCTTACGATCGCGACGCGATTCGTCCGAACGCGATGGGTAAGTTCTCGACGTTGCTGCAAGCCACGGCACAAAGCCCGGCGATGCTGTTTTATCTCGACAACTTTCAGAGCGTCAGTCCGAATGCGAACCAGGGACGACGCGGCGGTCTTCTACAGCAGTTACGCCCACAGCAACAACAACAACAACGACAGCGACGCGGCATCAATGAAAACTACGCGCGCGAGTTGATGGAGCTGCACACACTCGGCGTCGACGGCGGCTACACCCAGAAAGACGTGCAGGAAGTAGCGCGCTGCTTCACGGGTTGGACCATCTTTCAACCGCGTGGCGGCGGTGCGGCGGTTAATGCGATGATGGGTGAAGCTGGTCGTCGAAATCCCGGCACGTTCTTCTTCAACGCGCGCGTGCACGACGATGGCGAGAAGATGGTTCTCGGTCACAAGATTCCCGCAGGTGGTGGACTTAAAGACGGGCTGACAGTGCTCGATATCCTGGCCCATCACCCGTCGACTGCGAAGTACATCGCAACTAAGCTCGTTCGCCATTTTGTTTCCGACATGCCTCCACAAACTCTCGTCGATCGAGTTGCCGCAACGTTCACGAAGAGCGACGGTGATATTCGTGAGACGCTCAAAGCAATCTTCTTCTCGAAAGAGTTCAACTCGACTGAAGCGTATCGCGTGAAGATCAAGCGACCGTTTGAGCTCGTGATCAGCGCGATCAGAACGCTCGGTGCTGACACTAACGGCGGGCCGGGCACGCATCGTTGGATCGAACGCATGGGCGAGCCGCTCTACGGCTTCCAAACGCCGAATGGTTATTCGGATGCAGCGGAGAGTTGGGTCAACACCGGCGGGCTGCTCGAACGAATGAACTTCGGACTCGCGCTCGCAAACAATCGCGTGCAGGGAACGTCGGTGAGTCTTGCGAAGACGAATGGCGCGCAGGCGAAGGTGATGGACGAGTACTTGAAAACCCTTCTGGCGGGAGATATTTCAGCAGCGACACGCGAGACGTTGTTGAAGCAGCTCGAGCCGTCGGATCCGGCGACGAAGGTTGTTGGATTGATCTTGGGGACGCCGGAGTTTCAGAGGCAATAATTATGAACCGCAGATTTTTTCTCAAATCAGGCAGCATCGCACTCGCCAGTGTTGGTATGTCGCTTTCCGCGCCGTCGTTTCTCGAGCGCATCGCGCTTGGCAACTCGCTCGCGGGCGGTAAACGAAAGACACTGATTGCGATCTTTCAGCGCGGCGCAGTTGACGGTCTGAACGTGGTCGTGCCGTTTGGCGAAGCGAATTATTACGAGCTGCGGCCCTCGATCGCGATTCCGAAGCCCGGTAGTGTCGACGCGGCGATCAATCTCGACGGCTTCTTCGGTCTGCATCCGTCGATGAGCGCGTTCAAACCTTTGTGGGACTCGAAGCGTCTCGCGATCATTCACGCGTCCGGCTCACCCGACAACACGCGTTCACACTTCGACGCGCAGGACTACATGGAATCAGCGACGCCCGGTGTGAAGTCGACGAGTGATGGCTGGCTGAATCGTTATCTTCGCAGTAAGCAGGATTCGGAGCGGTCGCTATTTCGCGCCGTGTCGATGACGAAGACGATGCCGCGCGTGTTGCAGGGACGCGAGCCGGCGGTGGCGATGTCGAACCTTTCAGACTTCGCGATTCGCGCAGGCAAGTCGTCGGAAAACTTGCAGGGCGGATTCGAGGCGATTTACGCGCGCGAGACGAAAGACTCTCTGGCGGGCACTGGACGCGAGACGTTCGAAGCGGTGAACTATTTAAAGAAGGCGAATCCAGCGCAGTATCAACCGGAGAACGGTGCGCAGTATCCGCGCGGTCAGTTTGGTACTTCGTTGTTGCAGATCGCGCAGCTCATCAAAGCGGGCGTCGGTTTGGAAGTGGCGTTTACCGACATCGGTGGATGGGACACGCACGTGAACCAGGGAAATTCACGCGGGCAACTGGCGAATCTTTTGACGCAGTTCAGCAGCGGCATCGCGGCGCTCTACCAGGATCTGGGCCAGCGAATGGATGATGTGATTGTGTTGACGATGTCGGAGTTTGGTCGCACGGTGCGCGAGAACGGCAATCGCGGCACAGACCATGGTCATGCGAATGCGATGTTTGTGTTGGGTAACGGCGTGAAGGGCGGAAAAGTTTACGGGCAATGGCCGGGACTGGGGAGCGATCAGCTTTACGAGGGTCGCGATCTGGCGTTGACGACTGACTTCCGGGATGTGTTTGGCGAGATCGCCACGCGCCACCTCGGCAGCACTGACGTGAAGTCTGTGTTCCCGGGCTATACAGTGACGCAATCGAAGTTCAAAGGATTCTTGAGTTAGTTACTCACGCAACGGCGCAACGGCGCAGCGCACCTTTCGCCGTGCCGTTGCGCCGCTGCATGAGAATCCTACTTCACCACCTAACCCTTCCGAACCGATTAATCACGTAAAGCATAAAACCCGCGATCACTGACACCGTCACCGCCAACGTAAACGCCTCATTATCACGCCCAGCTTGCACTGCATCGTAGATCGCCACCGAAGCAGTCTGCGTCTTCCCCGGAATATTCCCAGCGATCATGATCGTCACTCCGAAATCACCGAGCGCACGTGCAAACGCGAGCGCCGTCGCCGCCAGCACACCCTTCGCTGCCAACGGCAACGTCACCCGAAAGAAGATCAATCGATTATTCAACCCCAGCGTGCGCGCCGCCGCCTCGAGATCCGTATTCACGCCTTCAAACGCCGCCCGCAAACTCTTCGTCACCAACGGCAATGCGTGAATCGACGCCGCGATGATCGCCGCCGTCACCGTGAACGTCAGTCGGATGCCGAGTGTGCGATAGAGAAAGCCGCCAATTGCCGAGCGCGTACCGAGCAACACCAGCAGGTAATAACCCAAGACAGTCGGCGGCAACACGAGCGGCAGCGTTACGAGTGCATCGACGAGGTTGCGTCCTGGGAATCGCTTGCGGGCCAACAACCATGCGAGCCCCGAGCCGACGATCAATGCGATCAGCGTAGCTGCGGTGGCTACGGCGAACGAAAGCCTAATGGGAAACCAGTTGATCACGGGTGTCTCGCAGCATGATACAAGAAAACAGTGTCCCGACAATTATTCCGCAGAGGTCCCACTGCAGATCGGTGGCCGTGTCGTAAGGTCCCCAGATGCGGTGCCCGCCGAAATAGATCTCATCCCACAGCTCGATGATCTCGTAGATCGCCGACAAACTAAACACGATCGTGGCGGCGAAGAATGCGGTGAGTTTGAGCGGCAGTCTAAGCCCGAGTTGTTGTAGAACGCGACCGGTGAGCCAAACGATGATCGGGCTGACGAGGACCTGGACCATCATGTGTGCGAACTCGTCGTACTGCATTGGTCCAAACTGCCGGCCATACATCCGGAAGAAGTTTCCGAGTGCGTCGACTTGCAGCGCGAGAAAGACGAGCGCGAGCAGTGTCAAAGGAATCTGAATGTTGAGACGAATGCGAACGTATGAATAAAACAATGTCAGAAAGATCAGGACAAAGATGGTGTTGAAGGCGAGCGAGAGATAACACATCTTCGTGAGGAAGGCTGCGCCTGCTAACAACGCGAGCATCACTACAGGTATTTCGAGATAGCGTAAGCATGATCGCATACCCGGCGCTACCGCGCGCGGTTCTGTATAATCGCTCATGTGACGTTCCTTAAGCCGAAGGTTTTGCGATTCGAGTCGTTGCCTTCTACAAACACCGAGCTGGCGCGACGTGCATCTGAAGGCGCGGCGGAAGGCCTCGTAATTCTTGCGGATGAGCAAACTGCGGGCCGGGGTCGTTTGCAGCGTGCGTGGTCGTCGCCGAAAGGTGCCGGCCTTTACCTCAGCATCCTGCTGCGCCCGACAATTCCTCATAATCTTTGGCCTTTGATCACGTTTATGGCGGCGCTGGCGGTTGGCGACGCTTTGCGTGAAGCGGCTGGTGTGCAAACGGACATCAAGTGGCCCAACGATCTTCTTTCAGGTGAAAGAAAAATCTGCGGCATCCTGGCTGAGTCAATCGACACTCCTCTGGGACGCGCGGTGATCCTCGGGATAGGGATCAACCTGACGGCAAATGCCTATCCGCCAGAGCTTGCGACTGTTGCGACTTCGATATCTGAAGCGACAGGCATGGAGCCCGACCGCGAGCAGATACTGGCGGCCGTGTTGGACACGTTGTCGCGCTGGTATCCGCGGCTTGCTGAACCGGAACAGATTGTTGACGCATGGTCCAACCGTTCTTCTTTTGCAAGCGGAAAGTTGGTCCAGGTGAGTAACGGCGACGACGTTTGGCAGGGAACAACTTGCGGCGTCGAGCCCGACGGCGCACTACGACTGCGAACGTCGAGTGGTGAAATCAAATTGGTGAGAGCAGGAGACGTTTACAGGATTCGACCGACTTTGGAATGAACAAGTCAGGAAGAGGGGCTTGCCCCCGC
>DATFDT010000354.1:0-7510 GCA_035251975.1 Pyrinomonadaceae bacterium
GAGGAGCAGCAACATGGAAATTAAACCGGCGGCAATGGCAATCCCCCCAGAGACCGATCATTTACCAAAAGGAAAATACGGCCCTATCTATCCGAAGAGCCCATCGTGTTACGGATTCACAATTCTTGCGAAGATTATTCCGGGTCGCGAGTCTGCCTTTCACGAACATGCGCAAAAAATTGAAAAGGCCGTGGAAGCTCAGCCCGATGTCCTCGCTCAACTGAAGTTGCACTACCTGCGCTGGCTACTCATTCCGATCAATGGCGAGACTTATTTCATGTATCAGGGCATCTTCGACACAGACTTCGATAAGTACACAGAAGATGCTGTGGCTCTATTTGGCGCAACGGGTGTGAAAACGGTCTTCGAGAATCTTGAGGGCTTTCCGATGGACTGGGCAACTAATCCCGATGCTTTCGTGAGGTACGTGCGCGACCATCAGTGCCCCAGCTTTTTGGAGTATGGCGAGTATCCCTACGTCAGCGCCGATGAAATTAAGAAAGCCTTGAAGTTGAAGCACGCCTTTACGGAAATGGTCGATCAGTTGCAGTGACACGCGGGAGTCAAACATGAGTGACGAAAGAGTTGCCAGGACTTACAACCAGAACCATGTGCCGCGTAAGTATGATCGCGACCGGCGGCGCGTGAGCATTTACATGTCGTGGAGTTATCCGGCGGAAGCAGGCAGAAACCCGGCCGAGCTGGATAATCGTTTTTCAACGATGACTGAAGTGCGACGCGTCGCATGGCCCGCTTATGAGGCGCCGCAATGGTCCGACCCGATGCAGTTTCAGCAAGGAATTTCGGGAGCACTCGAGCTCTTCTTCTGGGCGTTCGCGCCTTTCCAACAATTCATCGGCGAAACAACCGGTAACACAGTTCCACTCTTTCAACGCATCGATCAAGCCGGTTTCAAACTTCCGCTTGATGATCGTGTACTGGCAGATACTGACACGCTCCTCGTGTTCGGTCTGGACCACAACGTCACGCAACAGGAAGCGACCACGGCAGAAATCGAAGCCGTCCGGAATTTCTTAAAGCGCGAAGGAACGTGTTTGATTCTTGGTCCACATCATGAGGTCGGCATCTCAGAAGATCCCGATCACCGAAACATGGAATACAAACACCACGGCGACGCGCTTGTTCCACGCCAGCAGCGTTTCGGACTTTACACGCGATCGTTGATGAACGGTCTCGGAATTCCGGTCGAGAACCGCTATGGCCTTAGACCAAAGCGCGACGAGCAAACCCGAAAACTCGCGCCGTTATCGATCGCGTCCGATCTCGACACTAAGCGCTGGTTGAAAGGCGTCACCACCTTTAACTTCCACATGCACTTACCGCATTACGCAGTGACTTCGAACGATGGCTCGGTACACGTACTCGCGAAACAGCCAATCGATCAATCCCGTCCTCACCCATTCGTCGAAGCAGGCAACACTGAATTCAACATGTTCCTCTGGATGCCTCCCAACGGCGAGCGCGCCGGCGATGTTTTATTCGCTGACTCCACCATCTTCAGCACGTTGTTTGGCGCCGACGATAGCCTGAGAAATTTCTGGCGAAATATAGCGACCGTAAAGTGAAGCCTTTCAAAAAGGAGAATGAAATGGCGACAGATCCGATGGCAGCGGTACGACAGTATATCGACGACTTTAATAAAGGTGACGGCGAGGCTATGTCGGCAAGTTTCGCAAACCCGGGTTCGATCCTCGACGGAATGGCGCCGCACGTGTGGCAGGGACCAACAGCCTCCGCGGATTGGTACCGGGATGTTTTGATCGAAGGCGAACAACATGGCGCTTCAGGTTATTTCGTCACCCTCGGTGAACCGCTGCATAACAACATCACGGGAGAAAGTGCATACGTGGTTGTGCCCGCTTCCATGACGTTCAAAGTTCAGAATCAACAAGTCGTGCAAACCGGCGCGGTCTTCACAGTGGCGCTGCGCAAACTCGCAGATGGATGGCGCATTGCGTCATGGGCGTGGGCGAAAGGAACGCGGGCATGATCGCCGAGACTAAAACAACTGCCGAACTGGAACTAGACGACATACAGAGCGGCGTATTGCGTCCGCGCCCGACTCCTTACGTAGCAACTTACATTGCCTTCCGTATCGACGACCCGAAAGCAGGCCGTGACTTGCTGGCGCGCATCTCGCGCGTGGTAACGTCGGCTGCGAATCCCACGAGTCCGTTAGCTGATACTTCGGTCAGCGTTGCACTTACATATCAGGGTCTGAAAGCACTCGGTGTCGCGCAGGACGCGCTCGACAGTCTTGCGTGGGAGTTTCGCCAGGGCATGGCCGCGCGCGCGCATGACTTAGGAGATACCGGCGAGAGCGCGCCCGAGAATTGGGAACAACCGCTGGGAAGTTCCGATCTGCACGTCGTTCTCGTGGCAGTCTCGCCTGATGAACAACGACTGGAACAAGCTCTCGATCGTGCGCGCGAAGCTTACCGTAAGATGTCGGGAATCGAGGCGATTTGGCGTCAGAATTGTCACGCGTTACCAACCGAAACCGAGCCGTTCGGATTTCGCGACGGCATTAGCCATCCTGCGATCGAAGGCAGCGGAATTCCGGGAAGTAATCCACAGGAACGACCACTCAAAGCAGGTGAGTTTGTACTGGGTTATCGAGATGAGATGGGTGGTATACAAAAAACCACTCCTGAAATTCTCGGCCGCAACGGAACGTATGTTGTGTTTCGCAAGTTGCACCAGCGCGTCGCTGCTTTTCGCCAGTACCTCAAAGCGAATTCAACTAATGCCGCAGATGAAGAATTGCTGGCCGCAAAAATGATGGGCCGCTGGCGTAGTGGTGCGCCCCTCGCGCTCTGTCCGTTCCATGACGATCCGGAACTCGGTGGCGATTCAAGACGCAACAACGATTTTCTTTTTCAAGCAGATGATCCAACCGGGCTTAAAACACCGGGTGGCTCGCACATCCGCCGCTGTAACCCGCGCGACGCAGCGATTGCGGGTGTAGCACGGATACACCGGATGATTCGTCGCGGCACTGCTTATGGACCGATGCTTCCTGAGGGAGTCGTAGACGACGATGGAGTCGATCGCGGTTTGATGTTCGCGTTCGTCGGCGCAAATATTGGACGGCAGTTCGAGTTTGTTCAGTCGCAGTGGGTCAACGACGGTGTTTTCTTCGGAGCCGGAGATGATAAAGATCCGATCGTCGGATCGGGTGAAATCAACTTTACCCTGCCCCGCAAACCAGTTCGAAAACGTCTACAGGGTATTCCAAAGTTTGTAGTCACGCGCGGAGGTGAATACTGCTTCATGCCAGGACTGCGAGCATTGCGCTGGCTCGCTGAACTTTGATTCGTTTTCTCTGCGGCAGAGAAAGAACATGATCGTCATACGAGTCGTTATCGCGGTCCTGGGGTGCGTTTGCATGCTTCCGCAAGCAGTTCGAGCACAGGTCAGGGGTGTGTATCCGCTTGGGATGAGTGCTACTAATTCGGGTGTGACACCACAACCTGGATTTAGTTACTCAAACCTTTTGGCAATCTATTCACGCGACAAGTTTGTCGGGCCCGACGGCGAGACACTCGCGACGGGACAGCAATCAGTCGTCATGGATCTGAACTCTTTTGTTTGGGTGAGCACACGCAAAATTATGGGTGCAAGGTTTTCAATGTCAGCGACACTGCCTGTTGCAAACAACTCACTCACTTCCGACGTTACTGGTTCAATCAGCGGCGGCGAGGGATTCGCTGACTCTTACTACCAACCGTTCATCCTGGGCTGGGACACCAAGCGCGCCGCCGTTCGGGCTGTTTATGGATTCCTCGCGCCCACCGGCAAGTTCAAAGAGGGCGCCAATGACAACGTCGGTTCCGGCTACTGGACTCATGCACTCTCTTCCGGGCAAACGTTCTACCTGAAAAAGAACAGAGCGACTGCGGTCTCTGCTTTTCAGATGTATGAGATTCACACGAGGCAAAAGAGCACTCAGATCCACCCGGGACAGACATTGAACCTCGACTACTCGGTGACACACGCGATCACGTTCGGTCGCGAGCGGCGCTTGCAGCTCGGCATGGTTGGCTATCATCAGTGGCAACTCACTGATAAGACCGGACCAGCAATCACACCCGACCAGGCAGATGTGCATTACAAAGTAAATGCTCTTGGCGTCGCGTCGAATTTGAATGTGACGTCGAAAGTTAACGTCGGCTTCAAATATTTTCAGGAGTTCGCGAACCGATCGACGTTCCAGGGACACTCGATACAGTTTTCAGGCTCTATCAGCTTTTAGCGATTCTCTGTGCAACCTCCATGTTCTCTGTGTCTCTGTGGTGAGTTAACCACGGAGACACAGAGAACACAGAGGTTGCACAGAGAAGAGGAGATAAACATGAGGGACATGATCCTGCGGGCATTGACGAACCTCGCCGCCAGAGTCGGTGGCCCAATGACGTTCCGGATCATTCTTCAGCCGCTTATGGCTTCGATCTTCGCCGTCCGAGATGGCTTGAGAGATGCTCGCGAAGATCGGCCGCCGTATCTGTGGACGATCATCACTGCTCCTTCTCAACGCCTCGACTTGATCCGCCATGGATGGGCAGCGGTTGGAAGAGTGTTCATTCTGGCCATCGTCATGGACGTCATTTATCAGTTGATCGTCGTAGGTTGGGTTTATCCACTCGAACTGTTAACAATCGCTGTATTGCTGGCGGTAGTTCCCTACCTGGTGCTCCGCGGTCCAGTGAATCGGCTGGTGCGAAGCCGGCAAGGCAAACAGGTTCGTAGCACCGCTCAGGAACGAAGATGATCGATGTACTCGTAATCGGTGGCGGGCCGGCTGGTGTGGTTGCGGCACTCCGCGCGGCAGACTCAGGCGCGAACACCGCGCTCATCACTCGCGACGAGTTCGGCGGGATGGCTGCAAATGACGGCCCTGTTCCCGTGCGCACGCTGGCCCATGCAGCGCGATTGATTCGCGAGTCTCGCCAGCTCGGACGTTACGGCATCGTCGTGGGCGAGCCGGTGCTTGATTACCAGCGCCTGCTCGAACGCGTGCGCGAAGTTGTTAACGACGTGCGCGCTCATTCAACCTTTCGCCGGCAGATCGACTCGGTGAACGTCGCCGTGCACGAGAACACAGGTTGCGCGCGTTTCGTCGATCCGCATACAGTCCAGACCGCGTCCGGCCTGCGTCTGAGCGCTGACAAATTCATAATCTGTACGGGCGGCGTGAGTCGTCGTCTTACCTGTCCGGGATCGGAATTCACCGCCACGCACAGCGATGCATGGGCGCTGACTTGTGTACCACCGTCGATGATTGTGATCGGCGCGGGAGCAACCGGCGCGCAGGTGGCCTCGATCTTCAACGCCTTCGGATCCACAGTTCAGTTGTTTCATGCTGGCCCACGAATTCTGCCGACTGAAGATGAAGATGTATCAGTCGCACTCGCAGGACTTTTTCGCGAATCGGGTATGGTCGTAAGAGAAGACTTCGGCGTTATCGAAGGATTTGAGAAGACTCCAGCCGGTGTTCGCATGACTTTTTCGAAAGACGGAAACCGCGAGAGCGTCGAAGCCAGCGTGATCGTTTCGGCCATCGGTTGGGCAGCAGAAACAGCCGAATTGGACCTCGCAAAAGCAAACGTCGAAACTAACAAGCGCGGCTTCGTTTGCGTTGACGAATTTCTCCAGACGTCGGCATCGCACGTGTTCGCAGCAGGCGATGTCACTGGTCGACTGATGCTTGTGCCGCAGGCAATTCAGGACGGCTTCGTAGCAGCCACGAATGCGGTGTGTGGTCCAACCATGAAGCTTCCCGATCAAGCAGCGCCGATTGGCAGCTTCACCGATCCCGAGTACGCGCAAGTCGGACTCACTGAAACAAAGGCGCGCGAGATTCACGATATCGTGACGGCGATCATTCACTTCAATTCCACCACGCGCACGATCATCGATGGGCGCACAGACGGGTTCTGCAAACTGATCGTTGATCGCGAGACACGCCAGATCCTCGGCTGTCACGTTGTAGGCGAGCGCGCAGTTGAGATCACGCAGGTCGCGGCTGTCGCGATGTCAGGCAAGATGCTAGTTGACGATCTGGCCCGCGTCCCTCTCTCTTTTCCAACCTATGCCGGAGTGCTCGGTCGCGTTGCGGCAACGGTCTCGCGCCAGCTCAATTTGAACGTGAGTCCTGTAAGAATCTTGTAGTCCTGTCTTCTCTGTGCAACCTCTGTGTCTCTGTGGTGAATATAGCTATTGAATCAGTTAACCACAGAGACTCAGAGGCCACAAAGGTTGCACAGAGAAACCTCAGGTAACCGGTGGGATCGAATATCGCGCCACGATGACGGTGACGTTATCGCGGCCACCGTTATTCAGCGACAAATCGATCAAGCTGCGACACGCCGACTTTGCGTTAACCGCACTGTTAAGGACCAGTTCGATCTCTGCATCGTCCACCATATCTGTTAGACCATCCGTGCAGAGCAAAAGCTGATCGTCATTCACCAGCAGGTAATCATCAACTTGCGGATCGCATTCACCTTCCGGGGAACCGAGCGCTTCGACGAGGACGCCGCTCAGCTCACGCATTAGAGGATCCGTGGGAGTGTTCGCTCCCTCTCTATGATCGTGCGTTAACTTAATCAGTTTTCCGTCGTGTAATAGATATGCACGAGAGTCACCGATATGACCGATGACTAAATCGGTTCCGTGCGTTAGGGCGGCGGTCATTGTGGTCCACATGCCGCCGCGGCTTACATGAACAGCGGCGTCGCGCAGGAGAGCGGCATTCACGCGGCGAAAGCGATCTCGCATGCGAAACATGACCGCGTTTCTCTCTTTCGCTCCCCAACGAAACTGCCAATCCGGTGTATGCAACGCCAGACTGAGTAGCGTGTAGATCGCCTGACGACTCGCAACCTCGCCGCCGACGACACCGCCGACGCCGTCAGCGACAATCATGCCGTAACCCGTTTCTTCGTATAACTCACCAGACATCGTTTCTTCTTCGGTGAGGCTGGTGAGCACAGTCTCGACCGCGCGTCCACAACGAACGATCAGGAAATGATCTTCGTTCTTCGTGCGTACGTATCCTTTGTCGGTCATGCCGAAGAAATCTACGTTCACGCGCGAGGAGAATGGTGACGGCGGCGTCTCATCCAGCGGCGTTGCAGTCGCTTCTGTGTCGTCTACTTCAGAGTTGTAATTCATATCGATCGTTCTTCACCGTATCGCTCGACATCACGTTCGAGAAAGTAGTTGAGGAAGTGCGAATGACTGCAGCGAGTTCAAATTCAAGTCCCAGCTTCTTCGGAAAGGCTTCGCTGGATCGCCGCCCGCGGGGTTGATCAACTTGATCACAGCCCCGACTGCGCCCACGGTAATCACGATCGCCGCGATAGCTTCCAGCAACAGCGCGACGTGACTAGCGTACGTTTTGAAAAGTTCTTCCAAGTTTCTCTGTCAAACTTGCATCAACTGTAGGGGTGGCCCTTCGTGGCCACCCGTCTGCGAAGTCAAACAA
>DATFDT010000355.1:0-5804 GCA_035251975.1 Pyrinomonadaceae bacterium
AAGTCGTTATACATGCTCTTCTCTGTGCAGTCTCTGCGCTCTCTGTGCCTCTGTGGTGAAGATTGCTTAGGAAAAACAACCACAGAGACTCAGAGAACGCAGAGGTTGCACAGAGAAATCAGACTTTTCGGGCAAAGCCGCTTTATGTGTAAAGTTCGTTTGTGCCTTTTGTGATCTGTCTTGTGCCTTTTGTGATCCGCTTCATGCCTTTTTGTGGCAGAATCCGTCGAATGATCGGAGCCTATGAAGCCGCATACAACGCATGGCGGCAGGATCCCGAAAGATTCTGGGCGCAGGCGGCGGAATCGATCCAATGGTATCGACGTTGGGATAAGGTATTAGACGCTTCACGCCCTCCATTCTATCGATGGTTCTCAGGCGGTCTCCTTAACACCTGTTACAACCTGCTCGATGCACACGTCGAGAACGGCCGCGCAGATCAAACCGCTCTCATTTACGACAGCCCTGTTACCGGAACTGTTAGGTCCTACACTTATCGCGAACTTCTGAACGAAGTTGCGAGGTTCGCCGGTGCACTACGCCAACAAGGCGTTGAAAAAGGCGATCGCGTGATCATCTACATGCCGATGGTCCCCGAAGCAGTGATCGCGATGCTCGCCTGTGCCCGCCTCGGCGCGGTCCATTCGGTGGTTTTTGGAGGCTTCGCGGCTGACGAGTTAGCCACTCGCATTAACGACGCGCGTCCGAAAGTGATTGTCTCAGCGTCGTGCGGAATCGAAGTGAACCGCGTGGTCCCATACAAGCCGATGCTCGACAAAGCGATCTCACTGGCAAAGCATAAACCTGATCGCTGCATCGTACTCCAACGTCCGCAATTAGAAGCCGAGTTGACCGCCAATCGTGATATCAACTGGTCCAACGCGGTGGCGCATGCCGCGACAGTTGATTGCGTGCCGGTCGCTGCGACCGATCCGCTTTACATTTTGTACACGTCCGGCACGACTGGTATTCCGAAAGGTATCGTGCGTGATAACGGTGGTCACCTCGTCGCGCTCAAGTGGTCCATGAAGAATGTGTACGGTGTCGAGCCGGGTGAAGTGTACTGGGCAGCGTCTGATCTTGGTTGGGCCGTCGGTCATTCATACATCGTCTATGGACCACTGCTGCATGGAAACACCACGATCCTTTACGAAGGCAAGCCGGTTGGCACACCGGATCCGGGTGCATTCTGGCGCGTGATCTCGCAACACGGTGTCTGCGTGCTTTTCACCGCGCCGACCGCTTTTCGCGCCATCAAACGCGAAGATTACGCGGGTGATTACCTTCGACAATACGATCTAAAAAAATTTCGCACACTGTTTCTGGCAGGCGAGCGTTGTGATCCAGACACGCTGGCGTGGGCTGAGCGAAAACTCGGCGTGCCCGTAATCGATCACTGGTGGCAGACGGAAACTGGTTGGCCCATCGGTGCGAATTGCGTCGGCCTCGAGTTGCTGCCGGTAAAACCCGGCTCGTGCAGTAAGACGGTTCCGGGTTACGACGTTCGCGTGCTCGACGATGAAGGCGCGGAGGTTGCCGATAACCAGATCGGGAACATCGCGATCAAGCTGCCGTTGCCGCCGGGTTGTCTGCCGTCGCTTTGGAATAAAGATTCCGAGTATGTCGAGTCATACCTCACTTCGTATCCCGGTTATTACAAGACGGCCGACGCCGGTTTCAAGGACGAAGACGGCTACCTTTGGATCATGAGTCGTACGGACGACATCATCAACGTCGCCGGACATCGATTATCGACTGGCGCGCTGGAGGAAGTGCTTGCTGCACATGCGGATGTGGCTGAGTGTGCGGTGATCGGAGTTGCTGATGATCTGAAAGGTGAAGTGCCGCTCGGGTTGGTCGTGCTAAAGCTCGGGGTTGGGAGATCGCACGAAGAGATCATCCCGGAATTGATCCAGCTCGTGCGCGAAAAGATTGGACCAGTTGCGTCGTTCAAAGTGGCCACAGTTGTGAACCGTCTTCCGAAAACTCGTTCGGGTAAGATCGTGCGAGGAACTATAAAGAAGATGGCCGATGGTGTTGAGTATCGAATTCCCCCGACGATCGAAGACGTCACCGTCATCGACGAGATCCAAATCAATCTAAAGACGCTCGGTTATCCGCGACGTTAGCCACAAAGGCACAAAGCGGATCACAAAAGGCACAAGACAGATCACCAGAAGCACAAAGTTTATGTAGACAGATCTTTTTGAACCTTTTGTGATCCGCTTTGTGCCTTTTTGTGGCTAATCATGCGGCTGATCGAACAGCAACCTTGAGATGTTCGGCGATGACGTCTTTGGATTGTGCGCCGATCAGACGATCGATGAGTTGTCCGTCTCTAAAGATGAGCATCGTCGGTATGCTGGCGATCTGAAAACGCGACGCAGTTTGCGGGTTGTCGTCGACATTAAGTTTCGCAATTCGATAACGCCCGGCTGATTCCGCAGCCAGCTGGTCCAAAATCGGGCCAACCATCCGGCATGGACCACACCACGGCGCCCAGCAGTCAACCAACACCGGCCTTCCTCTCGCTTGCAGCACTTCGCGTTCAAAAGTCTGGTCCGTAATATTCACCGGCTTCGACTCGTGCGCGCCCGGCACCAACTTCGTCCCACACCGCCCGCACTTCGCCTCACCATTCGCCAACCTTACCTCATCGACCCGATTCTTCGCCCCACAACTGCTACAACTCACTACCTGCATAACCCACCTCTCGATCCAGTTTAGCCACAAAGACACACAAAAACACAAAAATGTTGCTTAAGCTTTGGTGTTTTTGTGCCTTTTTGTGGCTAAAAAATCTTACGGGTGGGTGGATAGGCGCACGGGGGTGTCGGGATTGAGACGGCAGGGATCGTTTGACTTGGCGGTGGGGTTTCGGCGAGCGGCGGGTGTGGTTCGCTCGTCGAGCTTGATTAGTCCACAGTCGATCTCGGCCATTCTCAGGGTCAGTCGTTGAAGCTCCTCGCGCATCAAACTGAGCTCGCGATCGTTCGTGCTCGTGCCTGGTTGTGGAATGGACGGACGCTGTGTGGCAACGTATTGCTGAAGCCGGCTGATACTCGATTCGACGGAGTAAAAACGTTGCTCAAGTAAACTTATTCTTCGATCTAGACTACTCGGGTCCTGGGTTGTCTCCGCAGCAGCGGAACTGTGGCCGCGCGAAATACTCGCCATCACTCCGATAACTGCACACAACACAACAAACAGCACCAAATTCGATTGCTTCGAGAGATTCATAACTGTCCCCTTCCTCGTTGAAATGCGATTATTTTCAACGTTAATAAGATCGACTGCAAGCTAGAAATCTACCAACTTCACGCCGGGACAATCCGGACACTCGCCGTCATTCACCACATACTGACAACGACAACGCGGGCAATACGAGATTGAGTTTTCCTCCCGCTGTGCCGGAGCCAGCAACTCTTCCGGCTTTAGATAGCGCCCCTTCTTCACGTGGTCCATGCAAACGTTGAGTTGCTCACTCGCGGTCCACTCGATCGTCTTTTCCGCATCAGCTTCTGAAACTTCATGCCGCAACGGATGCTTCAAGTCGAGAATGACACTGCGCACAAATTGCGGCTCGCCCGATCCCGGCAACACACTCGCCAGCACGATCGGACTGTACTGCGCGAGCAAATTTTTCGTGAGAATGTCAGCGGCACGAATCGATACCGGCGGGCACAGGATCATCTTCACCAAACTCTCCAAACGCTCCGAAGATTCCGCCGGGTATAACTTCTTATGCGCGCGGTGGAACATGATCGCAATCTCGATCGCGAGGGCAACCATCACCGCCGCGACCGGAATGATCAAAGGCGCTGAGCCGAAAGTAAAGGCAAGACTCGGAGTGAACACAAACAAGAACAGAAACAGGATCACACCGATCTGTTGAATGGGCTCGATCAAAGACGCACTCTCCTTCAAGAGCATCGCAGCGTCGTCTACAGCAAACTGTTTGACAACCCACGTCCGCGCCATCGTTTCGCGCTTCGAACCAGACGCTTTCGCCAGCGCAGCGATCACTTTCGCGAGCGCGTGCGCCTGTTTCGTCGTCGCACACTTCGTGAACTTCTCCTTATTAATGAGTAGATAAGCACCGTCTGAGCTCGAGTCTTTGATCTTATTGAAAGGGAGAAACTGTCCGGATTGATACGGCGAACGTGCTTCTGACGGAAGTGTCTGGAGATTAAAGGCGCAAATGCCCGAAGGCGAGATCGAGATCGGCGACAAGTGCGAGAGAAACACTCGTCCTGCCGGCGGCAGCGGGTTCAACAACAAAATTCCGCCGCTCGCGTTTCCCATCCATGACGGCGGGACTGAGAGCCGCCAACGACTTCCCCACGCAGAAACAAAGGCGACAGACTCCCGCTTCACCCAGATCAAGCACTCCGAGAGGTAGAGCAAGACCAGGATAAGTAATAGTGTCTGACCTTCGCCAATAAGATCGAGAACGTTCACGCGGTCTTATTGCGTGAGAACAGCTTCTTCGCGAGAGCGGCGACACCCGCAGCACCAGCGACGAGCAATTTCCAGATCCACTTGAAGGCGCCGGTTTTCACGAGCGCGGCAGTGCCGCCACCGACGATCAGACCGGTAAGACCGTAAGCAGCCGTTCGATCACCCGCGCGAAACTCGGCGTATTTATGACCTGTCTTGAATTCAAATCCTGCAAGCATGGCCCTGAACTTCGGCAGAGTTTCCTTGAGAGTGGCGGGATTGGTGACGAGTGTGACTTCCATCACGCCGCCGCGTCCGAGCATGCGGGTGTTGTGATTGATCACGGGCGAGCCCTCGCTTGTTGCGTTGATGGCCCATTCGAGATTGTGCGTGGTCTCGTTGTAGCGCGGCGGTGTTTCCCAACCGAGGATCGTCATCGTGGGCCAGCCACGCTTGAGCCGTTCCTGGTTGCCTGCTTCGGTGCCTTCACGAATTGACTTGAGCAGTGCGTTCGCATCGAGAGAATCCTTCTCGTCATCTTTTACGTAACCGACGTCGTCGAATTCAAACACGGCAAACCAGTCTTCGCCGGCGGGCGCGACAAAGCCCATCTCTTTTCCAGTGAGCGGGTTATGGTTTGCTTCCATGATGGTCCGGGTGTCAGCGGCTCCGGCAAACACGTAACCTTCGGGCACCTTCACCTGAGCGTTCATACCGAGATCGCCGAGTGACGGTCCTTTCTGCCAACTCACGCCCTCGAAGTTTTCCCAACTGAACTGGTCAACTGGCGACGGTGACGGCGACGGTCGCTTGCGGGATTGTCCGACAACAATGAGGGCGCAAACACAGAGCACTGTGATGGCAACAAAAATTCGCTTCTTCATTTGTTTAATTCTCCTGGGCTACCTGGACGGGAAAAGCTGGCTAATTTTTAAGGAGCCTTGGTGAAAGGCTGAGGGAGTATAGCAACGTTCGCCATCCGGCGCGACTATTTCGAGAATCGGGTGGACTACAACTGTAGGGGGTGGCCCTCCGTGGCCACCCGCTCCGCCAATTACGCGACGGGTGCCCACAGAGGGCCAACCCCTACAGTTGTAGTCCACCATCTCAGACTGAGTCGCGTTCAAAGTGACTTACGCTGGTCAATCTGCTCTGGTCCAAACGGGCAAAAGTCACAAAACCCTCACGAAACCACGTGGCACGAGGGTCGCACTAGGGCCGTGCTCGCATTTTTTGGAGCCGCGTTCTTTTTTGATCTTAGCCCCCTGGAGAAGCTGAATGTCTCGCCCCCATGCCCTGAAACGTTTTCTGACTATCGCTGTGCTCGTCTCACTGTGCACAGCAACGATCGTCTCGACCAACAC
>DATFDT010000356.1:0-13011 GCA_035251975.1 Pyrinomonadaceae bacterium
TGTTAATTTGCTAAAAATGAGCGTTCAAACGCCCACAGCGTCTTTAAGTGAGTTCGCGATCGTCGTCGATCCGAAGGACAACGTTGCTGTAGTCAAGAAAGCGACGTGGCCGGGACTGGGGCTCGTGCTTCCAAACCAGTCCACCGTCGAGGTCTGCTGCGAGATCCCGCCGGGCCATCGCTTCGCGACGCGAGATATCGAGGCAGGCGAGTTTGTGTTGCAGTTTGGACAACCGATCGGAACGTCTCTCGGCATCAGGCAAGGCGAACAGATCACGCACGACAACATGACGGACGACGTTCCGGTCGTCCGCGAGCTTCCTGAAGATCTACACACTGCTCCACCTGATTATCTTCCCATCGATGAACGGGGCACGTTCATGGGTTATCGGCGTCCGAACGGTCGAGTCGGCACGCGCAACTACGTTCTCATCGTGCCGACCAGCATGTGCGCCAGTCACGAAGCGTCGCAGATCTCGATGATTGCCGAGTTCACGCTTTACAATCGCGACCAGTTTCCGAACGTCGACGGCGTCGTTGCGATCCCGCATAACAAAGGCTGCGGCTGTCAGGATGGATCGACGGTCGACGTGATGCTGCGGACGCTTTCGAACTACGCGGACCATCCGAACGTCGGCGGTGTAATACTGATCGATCTCGGTTGTGAAAAGACGAACCTGGCGCAGGTAGAAAAATATTTGTTCAAGCGCGAGAAGTCTTTTGATAAGCCGGTGGCGAAGATTGGGATTCAGGAAGTTGGCGGCACGCAAGCGGCGATTCAGCAGGGACTGAAAGAAGTCGAGCAGATGTTGCCGATTGTGAACCTGACGAGTCGCGAGGAGTGTTCGGTCAGCGAGCTGGTGCTGGGTGTGAAGTGTGGCGGCTCCGACGGCTTTTCGGGTATCTCTGCAAATCCGTCGTTGGGCCGCGCTGCCGATCTGCTCGTACGCTCGGGCGGAACGGTTTTGATAACTGAAGTACCGGAGTTTTGCGGCGCCGAACACCTGCTCGCGTATCGTGCGAAAGACATCGAGACAGGTCGCGCGATTTATCGCATGGTCGACTGGTACAAAGACTATGCCTCGAAGTTTGGAGCAGTGCTCAATAACAATCCGAGTCCGGGCAATGTCGCAGGCGGACTGCTCAACATCACGATCAAATCGCTCGGCGCGATCGCGAAAGCGGGAACGACGCGCGTCGAAGGCGTGATTGAGTACGCAGAAACACCTTCGTGCCGCGGCTTGAATCTCATGCAGGGTCCTGGCTACGACCAGGAATCGACACCGGGCCTCGTTGCTGCCGGCGCAACTGTTGTTGTCTTCACCACCGGACGTGGTACCACGATCGGCAACGCGATCACACCTGTGATCAAACTCGCTTCAAACACTCCCGTGTTCGAACGCATGTCGAACGATCTCGATCTGTCTGCGGGCGGTGTAATCGATGGCACCGAGACGATCGATGAAGTCGGCCAACGAGTCTTCGAACACGTGATCCAAGTCGCGACCGGCGTACAAGCCAAAGCCGAAATCCACAAACACCGCGAATTCCAATTCTGGGCCGAACAAACCGTCTCTCTCTAACCAGCCCACAAAAAGGCGCAAAAAGCAGAAAATGCCTCCCATAAGCTTCGTGCCTTTTTGTGGCAAATCTGTAAGACTTTAAGCTCAAATCAGCGTTATGCTCACAGGAAGTGGGAGGAAAGCTGATGAGAGGCTACGTAACAAACATCGAAAACGACACGCTCGAGAACCAGGATTTCAGACGCGTGTTGTATACCGCCAAAAACACTCAACTGGTTTTAATGAATCTGCGCGCAAACGAAGAGATCGGCGAAGAAATACACGATCTGGACCAATTCATCCGCATCGAAGCCGGACAAGGTCTTGCACTTATCGACGGAGGCGCGCATCGACTGTCCGACGGCTCAGCAGTTATCATTCCAGCCGGCACAAAGCACAACGTGATCAATGTTTCAGACACAGAAGAGCTGAAACTCTACACACTCTACTCTCCGCCCGAGCATCGCGACGGCACAGTTCACAAGACCAAAAGCGATGCCATCGAGCACGAGGAGCATTTCGACGGCAAAACAACTGAATAGGAGACGCGATGAAAGTACATTGGTTAACAGACGCTGACGCAGCACTCGCGGAAGCCAAGACTCAGAACAAGCCGTTGCTCATCGACTTTAGCGCCGCGCCGGCATGAGGTGCATGTGCTCGGCTGGAAGCCGAGTCGTACGACGATGACGAGACTGCTGCGTTTATTGACAACAACTTCGTTCCGCTCGAGGCACACATCAAAGAGCACCCCAAGAATTTCCATCGATTCGACGCGTTGTGGACGCCGAGCGTGATCATTCTCGATCCAAACGGAAAAGAGCGGTTTCGTATCGAAGGCTATTTGCCAAAAGACGAGTTTCGCGCACACTTGGAATTGGCTCTCGCGCGTGTCGCATTCATGAGCAAGAACTGGAAAGATGCAGAACGCAGGTACACTGAAGTGCTCGAGCGTTATCCGGCGTCGAAGGTCGCGGCTGAAGCGCTCTACTGGAAAGGCGTGAGCCGCTATAAAAGCACGAACGATCACACAGTGCTCGGCGAGCTGCCCGGACAGTTTCAGGAGAAATATCCGGACAGCGAATGGGCATTGAAGACAGCCGCGTGGGTTCTTTAACACGGCGGGAGAACGGAGCGACGGAGCAAGGGGGAGGAAGCGATGAAGGCACAAATCAAACTCGGCCGTATTTTTGGCGTTGAGATCGGCCTGCACTACAGTTGGTTCATCATTGCTCTTTTGATCACGTTCTCGCTCGCCGGACAGTTTCAGGAGAACAATCCGGGTTGGAGCGACGGCTTGCGATGGGGCGTCTCAATCGTCACGGCCGTTCTGTTCTTTGCGGCGATCGTGGTCCATGAGCTGTCACACGCGATTGTCGCGAAGCTGCGCGGTCTGCCGGTGCGTTCGATCACACTCTTCGCACTCGGCGGTGTGGCGCAGATTGAGAAAGAAGCGGCCGACGCGAAGACAGAGTTTTGGATGGGCATCATCGGTCCGATCACGAGCTTTGTGATCGGTGTGGCGTGTCTCGCGATCACGGTCGCGCTTGGTTGGACGCCGCCGGAGTTTCCGCAACGACCGTTGCCGGCGATGTTGATGTGGCTCGGCGTCATCAATATCGGACTCGCGATCTTCAATATGATTCCCGGATTTCCGCTCGATGGTGGGCGCGTGCTGCGCGGCATCGTGTGGTGGATCACGGGCAATGCAGTGCGCGCTACGAGGATCGCGGCTCGCGTTGGCCAGGTGATCGCGTTCGTGATGATCCTCTACGGATTGCTGCAATTCTTCAGAGGCGCCGGTTTCAACGGTCTTTGGATGGCGTTCATCGGTTGGTTTTTGCTGAGTGCGTCACGCGAGAGCTATGCGCAGATGGTCATCAGCGAAGGACTGCGCGGACTGCGTGTCGGAGATGTGATGTCGCGCGATTTTCCTGTTGTTGATGCACACTCGAATCTTCAAACGTTCGCCGAGGAGCATTTGACTCGGACTGGACGGCGGTTTTTTGTCGTGACTCTGAACGGGCAGCCGGAGGGAATCATCACGCCGAACGAGATCAGCACGGTGCCGCGGAATCGTTGGCCGTACACGACTGTCGCAGACGTGATGCGACCGCTCGATGCGACACGCACAGTTAATCCAAACACGCCCGTCACCGAAGCGCTCGAAGTGATGGCGCGTCAGGATCTGAATCAACTGCTTGTCATGAACGAGAAAGGGTTAGCAGGATTGATCTCCCGCTCCCACATCCTCCAACTCATCCAAACCCGCGCCGAATTACATTTGTAATCTATTGAGCGCGGTAAATAACAACTGTAGGGGTGGCCTCCGTGGCCACCCGTTCGTGTATCTCCACGACCAGGTGGCCACAGAGGGCCACCCCTACAGTTGTTGTCCGAGGTTCAAAGTCGATTGTGGCCTGACCAATCGCAGAACTGCAGTTCCAAAAAAGCAAAGTCGAATCCATATTTATGGACTCATAAACCGCGCTCTTCATCTGGAATCCATAGAAAATCGGTGCGTGGAGTCTTGCAAATACCCGCGGAACAACCCTTGCACAAGAAACTCATGCACTGATTTGGTAATACCTGAAAGCGCTAATCCGAAAAATTGGTAAAGAAAAGGGCTTGACATCAGGCGTGTGCTGACACAAAATGCGGCAACGAACGACGCGTTGATTATTACCCTTTTTTAGGACTCCAAAATCAAGTTTAAGAGAAGCGGCTTTTGCAATTCCCAGGCTGGCCCGGTTTCTAGTTAACTTAATCACGTCACCGAATTGGTTAGACCAAGCCGCACTCAAACGCATTTTTAGAACTTTAAGCATTCTGTTAGGACCATTCTGTTAGGACTACGTCGGTTTGAAAGTGTAGCGATGGCTGCACGAATCGCCGATTAACAGTTAGACGCCCGAAGTTTATTACTGAAGAGGAGAAGTAAAATGAGATCCAGATTCGGAGCGTTCGCACACATCACCTGGGCGATCGTTTTTGTGTTTGCAGCATTGCTCATGCCCATGTCAGTCAGTTCTCAGGAGTCGCGTGGAAAGATTAGCGGCCGTATTACGGACCCGAACGGAGCAGCAGTTCCGGGCGCCACCGTGAAAATCACTGATCTGGCAAGAGCAGGAACAACCACGGTAACAACGAACGATGCGGGCCTCTTCGATGCACCATACCTCCTGCCCGGAAGTTATCAGGTGCTGGTGGAAGTCTCCGGATTCAAGAAAGCGGTGCTCGACAAAGTCTCGGTCGCAATTAATGAGACGAGCACCGTGACGATAACTCTTGATGTGGGGACGGTCCAGGAGACTGTCACGGTCACCTCTGACACGTCGCAACTGAATCAATCAGATCCCAACCTGGGCATGACAATCGATCGCAAGCGCGTAGACGAGCTGCCATCGATTCACGGCGATCCGTACGTGCTTATCAACCTGGCGCCCGGCGTTACATACACCGGCAGTACTCGTTTGGATCGTCCTTTCGAACCAACCCACATCGCCAACTTCGCGATGGGCGGCGCGCGTGGCATCCGCAGCGATCTATTGATCGATGGCGCTCCCAGCACGGCGACAGCAAATGCCAACGAGGTAATCGCCTCTTACGTTCCGACCAGCGATGCGACACAGGAATTCAGAGTACAAACCGCGACGTACGACGCTCAGTTTGGCAACACCGAAGGCGGCGTCACCAGCATCGTGACGAAAGGCGGCGCAAACGACTTTCATGGCACGGTTTACTACTGGCTCGAGCCCGGAGGCTGGGCGGCCAACGACTTCTTTGGCAATGCCCAGGGTCAGGGTAGACCATACAGCTTCTCGAATCGTCCTGGCTTCAGCATTGGTGGTCCAATCACGATTCCGAAGGTGTACAACGGAAAGAACAAGAGCTTCTTCTTCTTCTCGTATGAGAGTATCAACGATTCGCGACCCCGGTTCGATGCTAACAACATTTGGGTACCGACAGCGGCACTGAGGAACGGTGATTTCTCCGCCTATACAAGCAGGATCAGGATCTTCGATCCGCTGACCGGCACATTCTCAGGCGGCAACGTTACTAATCGCACGGCTTTCGCGGACAATAAGATTCCCGCTGATCGAATTAGTCCGGTAGCTAAGGCGGTAATGTCCTTCTGGAACGCACCAAAACACGCCGCGCAGGGAAACTTTCTTCTCAACAACAACATAAGAGACTCGACGCTTTCCGAGCTGCTAGATCCGCCTTATCGCAACTACACCATCCGTTTGGACCAGAGCATCGGTGACAAAGACAAGATGTTTGGTCGTTATAGCTGGTATAACCGTAAGAGCACCTACAACAACTACACCGATTCAATTTACGTTGGTGACCGGTTTGTCTTCCAATCCAGACAGGCTGTTCTGGACGAGGTTCACACCTTCGATGCCAACAAGGTACTGAATCTCAGGTATGGATTTAATCGATTCATCCGCGCTCCCGATGCACCGGAAGGCCAATACGGGATGGATCTGACCACGCTCGGTTTCCCGGCATCCTTCAACAACGCGATTGGCGAAGGCATCCGTCGCTTCCCGCGTTTCGATTTCAATTGCTCCGGGAACTGCACCGGCACTCCGGTTGGCAATGGCCACACAAATGAGTTCCGGCCCGTCAGTAGCCACTTCGCAACCGCGGTGCTGAATTGGACCAAAGACAAGCACTCATTCCGGTTTGGTGGTGAGATGCGCATCTATCGTGAAGACGATAGTTTCAAGAGCAACAATCAATCAGGTCAGTTTATCTTCGATAACACTTTCACCCGGCAAGGTAGCGCCGCGAGCACTGACGTCGAAGGTCTGCAAGCCTTTGCATCGTTCCTGCTCGGGTATCCAACCACGATGCAGATTGTGCGCGCTTCCGATTATTCGGAGTACTCGAAGACCTGGGGATTCTTTGCACAGGACGATTTGAGACTCACGAGCAGACTGACACTCAATCTCGGTTTGCGCTGGGAATTTGAGACGGCCTTAACGGAACGCCAGGACAAGAGCGTTTCGGGTTTCGACTTTGGCTACACACAACCGTTCGAAGCACAGGCTCAGGCGAACTTAACCGCGATACTGAGTAAGTTACCTGCGAATGATCCACTCAAAACTACCTTTGGGGTAACCACGATCAGTTCTAAAGGTGGTCTATTGTTTGCCGGTAAAGACACAGGCAGTGGACTCTATAACACGCCGAGAAACGGCCTGCTTCCACGGGTGGGCTTTGCATACGGTCTCGATGACAAGACGGTAATTCGCGGTGGCTTTGGCTTGTTCCAGGGTTTTCTGGGTGAGCGACGTGGCGATGTGATCCAGCCGGGTTACACCCAAACCACGATTCAACCATTAAGCACTGGTCCTAACGGAGCGCCGTTACCGGTTTTGATCACGAATCCATTCCCAGGCGGAATCACCGAGCCGAGTGGTAATGCTTTAGGCCGACAGACCGCGTTGGGCCAGACGATCTCGTTCTTCAACCAGGATCCGAAGGTGGCCAAACAGGCCCGCTGGTCATTTGGCATCCAGCGTGAACTCTGGGGCGGCTGGATGTTTGAAGCGGTATACGTTGGAGACAAAGGCTACGACATCGAAATCACCCGCAACATCAATGCTCTCCCCAACAAATATCTGAGCCTCGACAACTCGCGCACTGCTGCTCAGAACGCCAACAATACGGCGCTCGGTGGAACAGTCGCAAATCCGTTCTTCTGTACCACACCCAACGCTACTGGAACGGGTTGCACAAGCGGCAGTGCGCTTTTCGTAGGCGCTGGTGCGACGACATCACGACGTCAGTTGCTGCGTCCGTTCCCGAACTTTGGTGACATAAACACGACGGTCAACGATGGTGAGAGTTGGTACCAGTCAGGCCAGTTTAGTTTGACCAGAAGATTCACTCAGGGTTGGGGAGCACAATTCGCCTATACGATGTCGCGGTGGTTGGAAGCGACTGAGTTTCTGAATCCGGCAGACGAACGCCCCGTCAAACAGAGGTCACCTCAGGATACGCCGAACCGGTTTTCGATGAGTGCTTTCTATGAGGTGCCGTTTGGTCGTGGTAAGCGCTTCTTTACGGGTGCGAACCGGCTTGCCAACGCGATAGTTGGTGGCTGGCAAATTCAGGGAACTTATGTTTACCAAACCGGTTTCCCACTGAGATTTGCAAATGATGTGTTCTATCTGGGCGGTGACGCAGGGCTTCCGAGGAGCGAACAGACCGTCAATCGCTGGTTCAACACGTCGGCGTTTGTTTCAGCCGCAAATGGAACGCCGACCTGCGGTGCGTTTCCGGGAGGTTCAGCAAACTGCGCAACTCCCGTCGACCACTTGAGGACGTTCCCATTCTTCCTGGACCAGGTACGAATCGATCCAATCAACAACGTCGACCTTGGTTTGCGCAAGGACATTCAATTGCGCGAACAGATGAAGATCCAATTGCGGGTGGAGTTCATTAATGCGTTCAACCATCCGCTGTTCCCGGGACCAACCGTCAATGCCGGATCTTCGGGCTTTGGCGCAATCGTGACGTCTAACCAATTAAACTACGCTCGCCGCGCGCAGTTGGCAGCTAAGTTTATTTTCTAAAGGAGCCACAAAAAGGCACAAAGAAGAACACAAACAAAGAGGAACAAAATTTCTCGGTACGTACTGTAGGGGTGGCCCTCTGTGGCCACCCTTGGTTTTGTTAACTAATGATCTCACGTCGCAGCTTTCTTCAAACACTGCTCGCCACTGGAGTTCTTGCTCAAAGTGCGTTTGGATCAGCCGCGATCGATCGATTCGCTCTCGTGGCTCGACACAATCCACGGCTCACGAAGATCGATCCGCTGACTTCGCTATCACTCGGCAATGGTGAATTCGCATTCACTGCCGACGTAACTGGTTTGCAAACATTCCCGCGACTCTACGCCGACGCAATGCCGCTCTGCACGATGTCGCAATGGGGCTGGCACACGCGTCCGCTTCCATCGTCGCTCAAGTCTCAGAACTCTACGACATTTACGGAAGACAGGTTGGTTACAACACCAGTTCGGAAGGCCAGACGGAGCTCTTCAATTGGTTGCGCGAGAATCCTCACCGTCTCCACCTGGGCCAGATCGGTTTGTATCTGGGTGGAACCGAGATCAACCCCGAGGCGATTTCAGAGATCAACAAGGAGCTCGATCTCTGGCGCGGTGTGCTAAACAGCAAATTCAAACTATTCGGCGAGCCGGCATCAGTCACCACAGCAGTTCATCCCGAACGTGATCTACTCGCAGTTGTCATTGATTCACGATTGCCTCGTCTTGCTGTTCGCATCGCATTTCCATACGGTTCGCCCTCAATGCAAGCTGTCGACTGGAACCAACCCGACGCCGAGACCATCGCTGCCAGCGCATGGGGTTGGGATTTTCCAATGACGGCGATGACTGCAGCACGGCTGGGTGAAACGCGCATCGCCGTGGATGCTTTGCTGATGAACACGGAAAAGAATCGTTACCTGCCAAACGGGCACAATTGGCAGCGACCAAACCTGCCCTGTTATCTCCCCGGCAACGGGGGTCTGCTCTATGCGATTGCCTTGATGGCCGGCGGCTGGAAAGGCGGCCCCAAACAAAACGCTCCAGGCTTTCCTTCAGATGGAACGTGGTCCGTGCGTTCAGAAGATCTCAGGTTGGCAGATTAGAATTTGACGCACGGGCGGCCACGGAGGGCCGCCCCTACAGTTGTTGCTCATCAAGCGCCTCCCCTGAAGTTGCGTGATTAGCCACAACTGTAGGGGCGGCCCTTCGTGGCCGCCCGTGCGTGGACCTCATTGCCACCCGCAGAGCTTAGTCGAAGGACTCGCGTGCGCGATGTCGAAGAAACGTTGCTCGTATTGCTTGGCGTACAGATCGACGCTGTGCCGGATGCGACTGAACAGTGAACAACGCATCTCGTTTTCAGTGATCCGATCGCGCAGGTAGAGCATGGCATTGGTTTCACCCCAGTACTCACGATCCTCCCAGATCGTGACGGGTGTGCCGCCCATCTGTCGCGCCAGATCCACGAGCTTCGGATCGGCATCCTGGCGTCCATTAGCAAGAAAGATCTTGTTGTACTGCGGAATCAACAGCCCCTGGAGCTGGTAAAGCCGCGCGTCGACCTGCGCCGTGCGAAGCACATGACCAAATTCATGCGCAAGCTTAGTAGCCGCCAGCGTGCTCCCGCTAACCGGCAAATCCGACTCGGTGGTCACGAGTGAGTTCATCACCGGGAAATAAATCGGATTCGGATAGCCATTGTCTAAACGGCTGCCCAACGTTATCGTTGCCGCAACCAATTTGCCCGACGCGTCCCAACGGTATTTCCCAGTGGCAGCGCCCTCGGCGTTTTCACGCGAGACGGTGATGGTCAACGTGAAGTTCGGATTGTTCTCGTAGACGGCCCATTGATCTTTGCCGGCCTGGGTGGATAGGAAATCCTTCTTCCAGGCGAGATATCTGGTTGCATATTTAGCGGGAATAACCTCCTTGATACCGCCCTCGTCTGAGGAGGATGCTACATACGTCTCGGTCTCCGACCCGTGATATTCCGCGACCAGTGACGGCGCCGACGCCTCCCGGACCGTGAGGCCTTTTGCGGCAGTGAAGCCGATCGCATTCAACGACAGTAAAACCAAAAGGAATAGCGCCAGGCTGCTGGCAATACGCGACAATTTCATGCGATCTGGTCCTCCCCGAAACGTAAAACGTAACGTGAAAATGTGCGGACGCAAACTGGGAGCTCGATTGGAGTCTGGACAAATTTTTCTAAACTAAGTTCACAGAGAAGTCAACATTTTTTGCGCTGATGCTAATAAGATGTCCTAATTAAAAAGACACAAATGGCCTCGCTGCGGTGTTCAATTTTTACGTTTATGTGTCTGGCTAAATCCGGCCCGGAGGTGAATGACTATGGAGACATTGATCAAAGATCTTCGTTACAGCATTCGCAGTCTCAGAAAACGCCCTGGCTTCACCGTCATCGCGGTACTAACACTTTCTCTCGGAATTGGCGCTTCGACCGCGATCTTCAGCGTCGTCGATGGCGTGCTGTTGCGTTCCCTGCCCTATCCGGACGCCGATCAAATCGTCCAGCTTCGCGAGGTCAACGAGCGTGGCGGGCGCATGTCGTTTGCTGAGCCAAACTTTTTAGACGTTCGTGCTCGTAGTCATTCGTTCCAGGGCGTCGCTCAATACAGTGGTCAGCTCACCACCGTAACCGGCGGCAGCGAGCCCGTACGCGCTGCGGCCTACACGGTCTCTGCTGACTTCTTCAATGTACTCGGCATCAAGCCACTCCTGGGTCGTACGTTTGCACCTGAAGAAAGCAAAGCGGGTAGCGCGCCGGTCGCAGTTGTCAGTTACGGTTTCTGGCAACGATTGCTGGGCGGAAGACCGGATCTCACCGGAACATCACTGCGCGTGATGGACCAGAGTCTTAATGTTATCGGCGTGATGCCGGCTGAATTTGCATTTCCGCGCAACGCCGAGATTTGGGTTCCGCGCGAGATGTTTCCCGCAGAGATTTCGCGGTCCGCTCATAACTGGAGCGTCGTCGCGCGCATGCGTCCAAACGTTACCGTCGAACAGGCTTACGGAGACGTGAGCGCGATCAGTAAACAACTCAAACAGGAATTCGGAAAAGACGTGGATGGTGTTGACTTCGCGGTGGTGCCGCAACAGGAGTACATGGTCGGAAACGTGCGCGGCGCACTATTGATGATCTTCGTGGCCGTCGGTTTCCTGCTGCTCGTCGCGTGTGCAAATGTGGCGAACCTGCTGCTGGCCCAGATCACTACGCGCCAGCGTGAATTCTCCGTACGCGCAGCTCTCGGAGCAACTCGCTCGCGACTGGCCCGACAATTCATAACCGAGAACCTTTTGCTTGTGCTCATCGCGGGCGCCCTCGGCGTGCTCTTCGCGTTTTGGGGAGTGAACCTGTTACTCAGTTTGAATCAGCAAGCGCTGCCGCGGATAAGCGATATCGGCGTGAATGCGCGAGTGGTAGGTTTTACACTCGGGCTTTCAGTAGTGATCGCAGTATTGCTCGGCATCGTACCTTTGCTTCGTTTCTCGATGAAGGATCTCGAAGTGAGTTTGAGAGAAGCGGGCGGCGGCACACTCGGATCCGCGGGACAGCATTCGCGAAACCTTCTCGTGGTGGCCCAAATGGCCCTCACTCTGATTCTTTTGGTAGGCGCAGGTTTGCTGGGTAAGAGTTTTTATCGACTACTGCAAATCGATCCGGGCTTTCACACCGAGAGCGCGGTGGCGATGGAGCTGTCGCTGCCCAACCCGCGCATGGATGAGGCGCGCTACAAGAAACTGCTGGAGTCGTACAACCGCTTGATTAAAAACGGCGAGGCTCCGGCTGAAGACACCAAATTCACCGCAGAAGAAGAACGGCAGAGACTCTTCCATCAACAGCTCCTCGAACGTCTGGGCAATACACCTGGCATCACCTCGGCCGGTATGATCAATTACCTGCCGCTCTCGGGCGGTGGACCCGATGGAAATTTTCTCGTCAACAACAATCCGGCGCGACAAGGCCATGCAAGATACCGGCTGTCGAGCGGGGGTTACTTTGCGGCGATGGGAATTCCTTTGTTGCGCGGCCGCACGTTTGATTCGACCGATCAAGTCAACGCCCCGAATGCCGCGGTCGTGAGCCAGGCGTTCGTGAAGAAGTACTTCGCGAATGAAGAGGTGATCGGGCAAACGATCCAGTTTGGAAACATGGACGGCGACTTGCGACTGCTGCACGTCGTTGGTGTTGTCGGTGATGTGCACGACAACGGTGTCGATCTTGCAGTCGGACCGACGGTTTACGGCAATGCGCTGCAACGTTTGCCGTCGTCGACATGGAATGTTGTCGCGCGTGCGCAGGCGGAGCCGGGAGCACTCGTGCCGGTGATGCGTGAGATGGTTCGATCGCTCGATCCGCAATTGCCGCTCAAGTTTCGTACGCTGGACCAGGTGTTTTCGTCGTCACTCGATCAGCGACGCTTTAGTTTAGTGATCTTTGGAGTATTTGGAGTGGCGGCGTTGTTGTTGGCGGCGATGGGGATCTACGGTGTTACAGCGTATGTCGTGACACAGCGCACACGCGAGATCGGTATTCGGATGGCGCTCGGTGCGCAGCTTGGTGACGTGTTGAAGATGGTGCTGCGCTACGCAATGACGCTCGTCGTGATCGGCACGATCGTCGGCCTCGCCGGCGCCTATGCCGTCACACGCGTGATGTCAAATTTATTATTTCAGGTAACACCCACTGATCTTCTGACTTTCGTAGCGGTACCGGCGGTGTTGCTGCTCGTAGCGCTCGTCGCCTGTCTCATTCCCGCGCGACGCGCCACCAAAGTCGATCCCTTAATTACCCTTCGTTACGAATGATAACGAATTGGGCGTAACTGTAGGGGTGGCCCTCTGTGGCCACCCGTTT
>DATFDT010000357.1:0-21354 GCA_035251975.1 Pyrinomonadaceae bacterium
AAGTTTTTCATCAATGTTCGTTGGAAGACTTGACCCGGCGCTGCCGCGCTCGGTTCTGTTATATTCCACCATTCGAAATCAAGGAGGAACGTGTATGCGGGAGTTTGATCGCCGGCCGTGGGGAAGCTACACGGTGCTCGAGGAAGATCGCGGTTTCAAAGTGAAACGGATCGAGGTCTTGCCTGGTAAGAGACTCAGTTACCAAAAACACTCGCAACGCGCAGAGCACTGGTTCGTAGTTGAAGGCACCGCGAAAGTGACACTCAACGACGAGGAGATCATCATTCGCGCCGGCGAAGCGATCGACATCCCGATCGGCGCAGCACATCGCATCGAGAATTCGGAGGAGGAAATTCTAGTATTTATTGAAGTCCAGCGAGGAACCTATCTCGGTGAAGACGATATTGAGCGACTGCAGGATGATTTTGGCAGGACAGTTTGAGCCGCGGATTTACGCGGATAAACGCGGATCTGAGTATGTCTGATACGGTTGTTATCCCCCAGGAAGAGCAGCAAAGCCTTTGGTGTGCGGTGAAGGAGTCGATCCGCGGCTCGCATCGAGACTACACGCGCGGTCCGATCGGCCGGGCGATCCTGCTGCTCGCCGTTCCGATGGTCCTCGAGATGATCATGGAGAGCATTTTCGCCGTGGTCGACATCTTCTGGGTCTCACATCTCGGAACAGACGCCGCCGCAACTGTTGGTCTCACCGAATCTCTGATGACTCTCGTTTACGCGCTCGCCATCGGTTTGAGCATCGGCGCGATGGCGATGATCGCGCGTCGCATCGGTGAAAAGAATCCCGACGGCGCTGCTCGCGCGGCAGTCCAGGCGATCGCGCTCGCACTAATCGTTTCGATCGTCATTGGCGCCATTGGTGCACCTCTCGCTCCAAAACTCCTCGCGCTCATGGGCGGCTCGCCGTGGGTGATCGAACACGGCTCCGCGTTCACGCGCGTGATGCTCGCCTGCAACGTCAGCGTCGTGATGCTCTTCATGATCAACGCGATCTTTCGTGGCGCCGGCGACGCAGCGATCGCGATGCGCACGTTGTGGCTCGCGAACTGGATTAACATTCTCCTCGGTCCTTGTTTGATCTTCGGACTCGGACCATTTCCGAAGCTCGGCATCGTCGGCGCTGCGATCGCGACGTCAATCGGCAGAGGTACCGGCGCAATCTTCGCACTCATCAAGCTCTTTCGGTCCGGTGGACGATTCGAAATCCAGCGCCATCATCTTCGTATCGAGCCGTCGGTCATCAGTCGTTTGATTCGTCTGTCAGGGACTGGAACGTTTCAGGTCTTTATCGGCATGGCGAGCTGGATCGGGCTGGTTCGTATTATTTCGAGTTTCGGTAGCAATGCTGTCGCGGGTTATACCTTCGGAATTCGCGTGATCCTCTTTGCACTATTGCCTTCGTGGGGAATGGCGAATGCCGCTGCGACGATGGTCGGTCAGGCGCTGGGAGCGAAGAATCCGGAACGCGCCGAGCGCGCGGTTTGGAAGGCTGGCTTCTATAACATGATCTTCCTCGGCGTTGTCGGCCTCTTATTCATCTTCTTCGCACCGCAGATCATCTGGTTCTACACGGACGATCCAAACGTTGCGCATTATGGAGTTGATTGTCTGCGGATCGTGGCGTATGGCTTCCTTTTTTACGCATACGGCATGGTGCTTGGGCAGTCGTTCAACGGCGCCGGCGACACGTGGACACCGACGATTATCAACCTCTTCGTTTTCTGGCTCTGGGAGATTCCGCTTGCTTACGTGCTGAGTGTTAAGGCGGGCATGGGACCGCGCGGCGTGTTTGTGGCGATGATGGTGGCATTTTCGACGCTCGCGGTCGTCAGCGCGGCGGTGTTTCGTCTCGGCCGTTGGAAAAAGAAAGCAGTTTAACCAGTTCCTCTGTGCAACCTCTGTGTTCTCTGTGTCTCTGTGGTTAACTAATCCGTAGCAATAACTCACCACCGAGACACAGAAAACACAGAGGTTACACAGAGAAGAGCAGAGTAGCGAGTTCGAACAGTCCTGTCGGGCTTCCCTACGTTTTTTGTGTAACTTTTCACTCTAACACCTCGGTACGTTCCAATACATTAACGGCACCTCTATTGCTAAGTACAAAAACGCCAGATAGAGCAGGGCACGTTGGAGTGCGGCAGACCTGCCCAACGCTTCGGACCGCCGACCAAAGCCAGCCAGGTCTACCGCACTCCATTTACCCGCCAATAGCTCGCGGCAGTTTGTTGAGAACAAGGAGGATGCCTCATGGAGAAGAAACTGAAGGGGAAGAAGGTGGCCATTCTGGTTGCCGATGGCTTCGAGCAGGTCGAGCTAACGGAGCCGAAGAGAGCTTTGGAAGAGGCTGGAGCTATCACCGAGATTGTTTCTCCTGCCGGCAGTGAAGTGCAGGGTTGGAACCACGACGAGAAAGCGGATTCATTTCCGGTTGATATGCCCTTGAGCCGGGCGCGGTCTGATGATTACGACGCATTATTACTTCCAGGCGGTGTGCGGAATCCGGATCAGTTGAGAACAATGATGAGAGCGGTGGAATTCGTTGACGGCTTCTTCGCCACGGGCAAGCCGGTCGCTGCGATTTGTCACGCGCCGTGGACGCTCATTGATGCGGAAATTATCAAAGGCAGGACTATTACTTCGTGGCCTTCGTTGAAAACAGATCTAATTAATGCAGGTGCGCATTGGGTCGATCGAGACGTAGTGGTCGATAACGGCCTGATAACCAGTCGGAAGCCTGCCGATATACCCGCGTTCAATAAGAAGATGATCGAGGAGTTTGCAGAAGGGAGACATTCGCGGCAAAGGGCCGCTTAGTTAAGCTACAAGAGGCACACAAAGCACAAAACTTTTAAACTGGAAGGCCAGCGGTCCTCTTTAAGAGACACCTCCTTCAAAAAAACATTTTGTGCTTTTTGTGCCTCTTGTGGCTTAGACCTTTTTAGCGACCTGGCCCACTTTCACGACACCGCGCTGGATCACCTTCGCGTTAATGCCCCGCAGACAGAGTTCACGTCCGACTGCTGAATTCACAAACTTCATCGCTTCAGCACCAAATCGCGCGACGAACTTGTGGCAACCCGTGTGTGGCCAAGGGCTCACTTCAAGCACTGCCGAACCAACCTGTATACGCGCGCCGGCGGGGAGGTTTTGTTTGCTCAAATCCATGTCGATGTAGAGCTGATCGCCGGCGAGTTGCCAGCGTTCTTTGTCCTGGGCCACGAGCGCGGTGACGCGTGAGTTCATGATGTTGATCTGCATCTCTGGATGCGGCGATCCGTCCGGTGTCTTCGAACTCGGGCGTACGATCCAGTTATCGCCGATCAAGCCTTTGAGCGGATCGAGCTCGGCTTCAGTCAAAATCGTTCGCTGGTCCACGTCAGGGCGGCACACGATCAACTGCAACACACCTTCATCCTTTGGCGCCTCACGCAGGTGTTCCAGCGAAGCTTCGAGCTCATGCATCGTCAAATGTTTCACAGTAGCTTCCATAGTCAATCTCCGGGACGCGCGTTACTATAACCGAGTTTGTCAAATAACCGCGGATTTCGGCGAATTTCACAACTCTTAACAACTTTTTACTTACGCTTGACACAGCCCGGCCCGGACCGGGCGTATTCTCTGGCCCGCAATGAAGTCCAAAAGGGAAAGCAACGCTCGGTTCCGGCTGGTGCTCACGCTTGGCCTTGCCGTGGTTTTGCCGGCTTTGACGCTCATCCTCGTCAACTTTCAACACGTCAAATCGATCCAGCGCGACAAAAAGGTCGAGGCGTTGATTCATCGCGACTTTCAGTATTTGCTCTCAATCTCTGCGAAGAAGATGGTCGCAAAGGCTTATTCAGTAACCGAACAGACCCGCAACAGTTTTCCGGTCGACGCCGACTCCGATGATGAAAAAAAGCGAAAGCTGGATGAGATCGTCGCGAAGAACCCGTGGTTCGCGCACGTTTTTCTCTTCGACGCCAAGAAAGGAATCATCGTTCAGTCGCAGCGTGATCCGCTGATTGAGAAAGAAGCTACCGAGTCGGTCAAGATGTACACCGGCTGGTTTGGCTTGGAAGGACCATACCTCTGCGAACAGTTGCGCAAAAGATCCAAGCCCATCATGTGGTACGCCGGCGAAGTCGAGCGACCAGGCGGCACGAGGTTCGTGACCACCGCGATCTTTAGCCTTCCTCAGCTCGATCGGGACCGAATCGTTTTGGGAGGCGTCAGGTTTGATCCGTCCCAGAAATTTTTTCCCGAATTACTCGAAGAATTGACGTCGCCAAGCTTCACCAACGATCCGGAACAACTATACGGACAGAAACTTCACGAGTTGATGCCGAGCGAAGTGATCGGACATCCCGATCAGCGACTCGCGATGATGGTCTATCAGGGCGACTCGTTCAAAGCAGAAGGTGATCGACTGCTGGCGACGTCAGCCGGCTGGGGCAGTGGCAAACCCGAAGTCACTTACAAGCTCGACGATCCGTTTCGTGGTCTGGTACTAGGCATCAAATTTCAGGGCACGACGGCTGAAGCGATTGGGCGTCGTTGGGTGTGGCAGAGTTTTCTGATCCTTGGCGTGTTGTCAGTCTTGATGATTGGCGGGCTCGTGTTGACGTATCGCAGCGTCAACAAGCAAGTCGCGCTGGCGCGTTTGAAGTCTGACTTTGTTTCCAACGTGTCGCACGAGTTGCGAACGCCTCTCGCGCTGATTCGACTCTACGCGGAAACACTCGAGCTCGGCCGCATCACGACGCAGGAAAAGAAGAACGAGTATTACAGCATCATTCGCAAAGAGAGCGAGCGGCTCAGTGCGTTGATCAATAACATTCTCGATTTCTCGCGCATTGAAGCGGGCGCGAAAGAGTACGACTTCAGAGAGACGGACATCGCAGAGCTCGTGCGCAACACGCTCGATTCTTATCGATATCAGATCGAGCAGCAGGGATTCGCGCTCGAGGAGCAGATCGATCCCGGGATTCCGCCGTTGAAAGTCGATCGCGAAGCAATTGCACGCGCCCTTGTCAATCTGGTCAACAATGCATTGAAATATTCCGACAACGAAAAATTTCTGGGTGTCAGGCTTTATCGCGAGCAGAGTGTGCTCAAACTCGAGGTGAGCGATCGTGGCATTGGGATCGATCGGAACGAGCAGTCGCGGATATTTGATAAGTTTTATCGAACCTGCGATCCGCTCGTGCACAACACGAAGGGCAGTGGACTCGGATTGTCGCTCGTGCGTCACATAACGCGCGCGCATGGTGGCGATGTTGAAGTCGAGAGCACCCCCGGTCGCGGCAGCAAGTTCACACTTTCGTTACCGCTCGCAAATCCGTCGACGTCGTGATTGCGCACGGGTGGCCACGGAGGGCCACCCCCTACAGTTGTAGTCAATCACGCAACATCGTGGAACGCGCCCGTTGAGTATCAACTGTAGGGGTGGCCCTCCGTGGCCACCCGTTCGAGGGAAATTATGAAAAGTAAGATTCTGATCGTTGAAGATGAACCGGCGATGGTGGCGGGGTTGCGCGATAACTTCGAATATGAAGGTTACGAAGTGATCAGCGCGGAAGATGGCGTCAGTGGCCTCGACAAAGCACTGTCTGACAATCCCGACCTCGTTGTGCTCGACGTGATGATGCCGCGCATGAGCGGACTCGACGTTTGCAAACAGTTGAAAGCGAAACGCCCGTCAGTGCCGATCATCATGCTGACCGCGCGTGGACAGGAGATCGATAAAGTCGTCGGTCTCGAATTGGGCGCGGACGATTACGTCACGAAGCCATTTTCAGTGCGTGAGCTGATGGCGCGTGTGAAAGCCGTACTGCGGCGTGTCGCCTCACCAACGCCTACTCCCGAGGTCTATAAATTCAGCGACATCGAAGTAAACATTCGCAGCAACGAAGTACGGCGTAATGGAAATATCGTCGATCTTTCGGCGAAAGAGTTTGCCCTGCTCGCATACTTCATCGCGCATCCGGTTGAAACATTGAGTCGCGATCGATTGCTCGACGCAGTTTGGGGATATGAGAATTATCCAACCACTCGGACAGTCGATACGCATATCGTGCATCTAAGACAAAAGCTCGAACCAAATCCCGAAGAACCGCGTTTCATACTTACCGTTCATGGTAGTGGTTATAAGTTTGTCGGATGAGGTCTTGAAATGACTCTCCCAGCAATCGAGGTCAGCACTTCTTCCCCTACTACAGTTGTGTCTCCGGTTGTCGATCTGCAACAGAAGCTCGAGACGTTGCAGCGAGATTACGCGGAGCTGAACACTGCGATCTTCGAAGCGGCGCAGGTGCACCGTCGTTTGTGTGCGCCGAGTCTGCTGCGACATGGTGCGTTTGATGTTGCGACTGAGATCTTTGCAGTGCGTCACTTGCCTGGCGACTTCGTCAGCGTCGAAGAAACGCGCGATGGTTTAGTGCTGGCGCTTGGTGACATCGGTGGCAAAGGACTCGCTGCGGGAATGTGGGTGACGCACTTGATCGGTTTGTTGCGAACACACACGGCTGCGAGCACCGATCCGGAAGTAATCGTTGCCGGAATAAATCGCGACATGGCGCGGCTAGCATCAGTTGAACCGCTGAGCACACTGTTTGTCGCGCGGTTGTCGAAGTCAGGACAACTCGACTACACGAGTGCCGGACATCCGCCATCTTTGCTGTTGCGGAGAAATGGACAGCTCGAGTTGCTTTCCGATGGTGGACCAGTGCTCGGCGCCGTGCCCGCGGCGGTGTTCGAGCGCGGCAAGGTGAAACTGCGCGGCGGCGATCTGTTACTGGCTTGTTCTGATGGTATCCTTGAGTCATTCAACGAAGCGGAACAGGAGTTTGGCAATATGCGGCTCCAGACTGAATTGCGCCGGGCGCAGGGTAGCTCGGCGGAGGCGGTTTTGTTTTCAGTGCTGGGCGCAGTGCAGGACTTCGCGGCGCCCAGGCCGCTCACGGATGATGTGACGTTGATGGTCGTCAAGCACCGCAGCTGAGACGTAGACAGGATTTACAAGATTTTTCAGGATTGACATGTAAATCCTGTCTACATCTTGTAAATCCTGTAAAAAACTACCCTAAACAACAAGGCTACATAATGAAAACCAAACACGCTTTTATCTTAATGCTCACGCTCTTGCTCGCGTCAACTGCTGCCTTCGCCGCCGACGGTGAATCGCAATACGCCAAGCTCGACGGCGCTCGCATTCATTACAAGAGCTACGGCAAAGGCCGCGATGCATTAGTCCTCATTCACGGCTGGACGTGCAATCTAGAGAACTGGCGCGATCAAATTCCGGAGCTCGCAAAGCGCAACCGGGTGATCGCTCTCGATCTGCCTGGTCACGGTCAAAGCGATAAGCCACAGATCGCGTACACGATGGATGTCTTCGCTAATGCGGTCGACGCCGTGATGCGCGACGCGAAAGTCGAACGTGCAGTGCTTGTCGGTCACAGCATGGGCACGCCGGTCGCGCGACAGTTCTATCGCAAGTACCCGCAGAAAACACTCGCGATCGTTATCGTCGATGGCGGCCTCCGACTATTTGGCACGAAGGAAATGCGAGACGGATTTCTGACAATGTTTCGCTCACCGGGATATAAAGAAGCCGGTAAGCAGATGTTTACGCAGATGGCCGGAAATCTTCCCGCCGCGGAGGTAGAGCGTCTCAATACGTCTTTCGCAAACACACCGCAGTACGTGGTGGTCAGTGCGATGGAAAGTATGGGCGACGAAACTCTCTACACCACTGACAAGATCCAGGTGCCTGTCTTTGCCATTCTTGCGAAGTCGCCGTTTTGGCCGGCTGATACAGAACAGTTTCTTCGTGGCCTTGCGCCTGATCTGGAGTTTCAAATGTGGGACGGTGTGGGCCACTTCCTGATGATCGATAAACCAAAGCAGTTCAATGATGCTGTAATCGCTTTTCTCGACAAGAAAAATCTTCTGAAGTAATCCACTCAAACACGAAAGGGGACGAAGTTATGGCAGACGTAAAACCGATTCCGGAGGGATATCATTCGTTAACGCCTTACCTGGTCATCAATGGTGCGGCTGAGGCGATGGAGTATTACAAGAAAGCGTTTGGCGCGGTCGAGTTGTTTCGCATGCCGCATGGTGACAAGATCGGTCACGCGGAGATGAAGATCGGCGATTCGCCGTTTATGCTGGCCGATGCGTCTGAGCAGTTCAAGGGAGTGAAAGATTTCGGTGGCACGCCCGTTAGCTTGATGATCTACGTTGACGACGTTGACACGATCTTCCCGCAGGCGATCGCCGCTGGTGGCACTGAGATGAAGCCATTGCAGGATCAGTTCTACGGAGACCGCTCCGGGACGTTAACGGATCCGTTTGGCCACGTTTGGACGGTGGCCACGCACAAGGAAGACGTCACACCGGAAGAGATCGAGAAACGCCTCGCCGCAATGCACGGGCAGGGCGCCGGCGCATAGCCACGAAGAGAATTTAGCCACATGAGGCACAAAAATCACAAAAAGATTTTTAAGCACATTGCCTCCTGATTTAACCTTTTGTGTTTTTGTGCTTTATTGTGGCGAAAACTTATTGTGGCAAAGAACGCATTTCGCGGAGGCGGCGTTCGAGGAAGCGACGTTCGCTGTCGTTCGTGGCGAGCTTGAGGGCGGCCTCGTAGCTCTCAGCCGCTGCTTCGTTGTCGCCCAGTCGACGCAGCATGTCGGCCCGAGCGGCGTGCAAAAGGTGATAATCGTCGAGCTCGCCCGAGGCGGCGAGCTCATCGATTAATTCGAGCGCTGGTTGCGGACCATTGGCCATCGCGACTGCCACCGCGCGATTCAACGAGACGATCGGAGACGGCATTACTTCTGAAAGCAGATCGTAAAGCTTAACGATCTGCGACCAGTTCGTGTCTTCCGGTCGTGCAGCTTTGCAGTGCTCGGCAGCGATTGCCGCCTCGAGTGCGAATGGACCAGGCTCACCACGCAGCGCTTCTTCAATCAGGACCAGCGCTTCGTCGATTTGTGGTCTATTCCATAACGTGCGATCCTGCTCTTCGAGCACAACGAGATTATTATCTTCATCCAGTCGAGCCTCGCGTCGTGAATCGTGCAACAACATCAATGCCACGAGAGCTGTCGCTTCAGCCGGTGGTTTTGGCTCGAGCAGCGTTCGCAAAAGACGCCCGAGTCGAATCGCTTCGGCGCAGAGATCGGCGCGAACGAGTGGCTCGCCGCGAGTCGGCGCGTAGCCTTCAGTGAAGATGAGATAGATTGCGGTCAAGACTCCGTCGAGACGCGCAGGCATCTCGGTTGTATCAGGCACGCTGAAGGGAATTCCGGCGTCGCGAATTTTTCGTTTTGCGCGAACGAGACGTTGGGCCATCGTCGTTGTTGGAACTAAAAACGCGCGCGCGATTTCATCGGTCTGAAGACCGCCTAAAGTGCGCAGCGTGAGTCCGACCTGTGCTTCGAGTGACAATGCCGGGTGACAACAGGTAAAGATCAGGCGCAGACGATCGTCGGGAATCTCGTCGAAGTTGAGATTTGGTCCTTCAACGATCGGCTCGGACATGAAATCCGGATCGGCTTCGAGTTTTTCCTGTAGACGTGTTTGACGCCGCAGTCGATCGATGGCTTTGTGTTTTGCAGTTTGGATGATCCAGGCGCGCGGAGAATCGGGAATGCCTTCAGTGCGCCATTGGTCGACAGCCGCGGTGAAGGCTTCCTGTGCGGCGTCTTCGGCGAGTTCGAAATCGCCAAACTGACGTATTAGAGTTGCAACAATTCGACCCCAGTCGGATCGGTAGACTGCGTCGACGGCTACATTGGCATTTGAAAGCACGTTTGATAATAAAAAAATTCCGGCTGGAGTGTCGATTCACGGGCTCGCCGTTCGATTTAGCACTGGGGAGGGGAAACATTTAATGAAATACATGCTGTTGGTTTATCTCGAAGAAGGAGCGTTGAATGACGCGGAGCGAGAGCACTGCTACGTCGAGTCCGCACAACTCGCGCAGGATCTGAGCACGTCAGGCAAGTACATTGCGTCCGGTCCGCTGCATCCGGTTTCGACCGCAACGAGTCTCCGTGTACGAAACGGAAAGAGACTCGTAACTGATGGTCCATTCGCCGAGACGCGTGAACAACTTGGCGGTTACTACATCATCGACGCAAAAGATCTCGACGAAGCAATGAGCATCGCGGAGCGTATACCACCGGCGAAAGTCGGCACGATCGAGATCCGTCCGTTGCTCGAGATCAAAGGACTTCCATCGCAGTAAACATCTCAACTCCTTAAGGACACTACTCATGAACATCGTACTCTGGATCATTCAAATATTGCTGGCGTTGTTATTTCTGTTTTCCGGTGTCACTAAACTCTTTCCGATCATTCCGATGCCACCGCCGCCGCCCGGTGTGTGGATGCCCCCGATGTGGTTTCTCAAATTCATCGGCCTCTGCGAGTTCCTTGGTGCACTCGGACTGGTGTTGCCGGGATTGTTCCGCCGCCAACAATACCTGACGGTGTGGGCTGCGGTCGGACTCACGATCATCATGATCGGGGCTGTTGTTATAACAGTCATGACTCTGGGCGTTGCGCCGGCTGTGACGCCATTCATCGTTTTGTTACTCTGCGTGTTCGTCGCCTACGGGCGACGTCCCTGGATCAAAGCATGAATATCAAACGTTTAAATTGGCCGTTGTGGACGGGGTTCTTGTTAACGCTGGCGGCGTTCCTGAGCTACTTCTTTATCTTTGTATTGTTTCCGTTTACGCGCGACTTCCCTTGGGCCAACCTCGTGTTGTTTGTAATTGCCGGAGTGTTGCTGTTCATGGGGTTGCGGCGCGGATTTGCTTCTAACCGGCCACATCCGACACGTTCGAAGATCGTCAGCTCGGTCGTCAGTGTGTTGAGTCTCGCTGTGTTTGCGATGTTTGTTTTTGTGATCTTCGTGGGCGGACGTTCGCTGCCGGCTTCGAAGGGTGCACCCCAGGTGGGACAGCGAGTACCCGAGTTCAGTCTGCCTGATACGACGGGAAAGACAGTTTCGTTGAATGAGCTACTGACGACGCCGATCAACGGCAATGCGCCGAAAGGTGTGTTGCTCGTGTTCTATCGAGGTTACTGGTGACCTTCGTGTAACTCCGAGTTGCGGAGTATCGAGAGAAGCCTGAACAAGTTCAACGAAGCAGGCATACGTCCGGTTGCAATCAGCACTGATACATCCGAAGACTCACGCAAGCTCGCGCGGAGTCAGGGTTACACTTTTCCAATCCTTTCCGATCACAGTGCGGACGTGATTCGACGTTACGATCTGGCACACAAAGGTGCTGGTATAAATGGCGAAGACATCGCGCGACCGGCTGAGTTTCTGATCGATTCGACGCGCACTGCGGTTTGGATCAATCTAACGGAGAACTATTGGATCCGAGCGACGCCGGAGCAGGTGCTGGAAGTTGCTAAGCTGCTGAAATAGCAAAATAGGTCCTATATTACCTATAGGACCTATTCGCTCGTTTCAATTAACCAGCACGACCGCTTTGCCCGACGCGGTAACCGTCCTGGTAACCTCTCGAGAAGTTTGGCCGGTAAACATCAGCGAAGTTTCCGAAACCAGCTTCCTTGAAGTAATGAGATCGCTGGGGATCGAAGCTCTTGTCTTTCTTACCATCGTCCTTTCCGGTCTTGAAGCCATCCTTGTACGCCTGATTCACAGCTTCTTCGCTGTTGTCGAAGACGTAATGGTTGTACCGGAAATCGTATCCCCAGGGATCGTATCCGTATGGGTAACCCCACCAGCTTCTAAATCCAAACGGACGATATATGCGATAGGGATAAGGACGGACGATAATAACTCTACGCCGCCTGTGCTGCGCCTGGGCTTCGCTTGAGGAGACGAACGCGATACCAAACAGCATGAGCGCGGTGAGAGCCAGACCGCCAATCTTTCGCAAATATTTTCCTTTCATCTTTCAACCTTCCTTGTTCTACCCGCACTTAGCCAACGCGAGTGCGGCTAATTAAACGCGTGTTCGTACGGCCGTTACCCCAGTACGTCACTAAATACGTTTCGCGGTAGAGACGACGGCCATAACGCACTAGGCGCGACCGGGTCACTGAGCGCCGGCGATTTTCGTAACGCCGATCGTAGCGTCTGCCGTAGCGGTCATGCTGCCACTGTGCAGCTGTACTCGCTGCGACGGTGCTGTTTTGCTGCGATACATCGCTCGCCTTTGCTTCCGCGGAAACACCGATACCTAATGTGGCTATCGCCAAAGCTATTCCCAATACCTTCTTCATCGTTTTTATGCCCACCTTTCTCCCAAAAACTAGTCGGGCTCCCTCCGGTCATTTGGAGAGAGCCCGACTGATATCTAAGACACCTTCCGTGTCCGCTTGGTTACAGGCAATAGCCACGCCACACGGGGCGAAAAGGGACGAAAAAAAGAACAAGTCAGGCAGAGGGGCTTGCCCCCGCTCGTGGAATCTTAGCAGCGGCGGGGGCAAGCCCCTCTTCCTGACTTGTTCTATTTCCTGGCGGGTTTAATCATTTTTTTGTCTTGTAAACAACTCCGCCTTTCATCACGAAAACCACGCGTCGCACCGCCGTGATGTCCTTTATCGGATCGCCTTCGAGCGCAATAATATCTGCCTCCAATCCAGGCGCGATCGACCCGATCTGATTGCCCAATCCGAGCGCCTCAGCGGCAAGTGAATTCGCCGAAACCATCGCTGCCATCGGATCCGCATGCGCATCACGCACGCGATCGATCAACTCCTCCGCGTTACGCCCGTGCGAGCCCGCAAGTGCATCCGATCCAAAAACGATTTTCAGTCCCGGGATCTTGAGTGCTTGTTTGAAGAAGTCGTGATAAGCCGGAATCATCTCCTTAATCGCGGGAAACACTTCTTCCGGATAGCCCGGCGTGCCTGCGAACTTCTCTTTGTTGAGCAGGTAATTCTCCATCACGAGCCCCGCCTGTGGATCGAGCCAAACACCTTTCTGCACCATCAACTTCAGATCGTCGTCAGTTGCGAGTGGACCATGTTCGATCTGCGTGCAGCCTGCGAGCACAGCCGCACGAACGGCGTCTTTGTAAGCATGTACGAGTGTGCGCAGGCCAAGCTTCTTTGCTTCATCACAAGCAGCGTTGAGTTGTTCCTGCGAGAGCAACATCTGCGGACGCCGGACACTGCCCGCAGCGAAGATCTTGATCAAGTCAGCGCCGGCTTCTTTCTGTTTTCTGACGAAGGCGCGAATCTCATCGGGTGTGCCGGTTTGTTCGCCGCGGCCGATGAGTGGCTCAGCGGAAGTAAGGATACGTGGACCAGGCAGCGCACCACTCGCGATCGCATCACGCAACGGCAGATCGTTTGGCGAGCCGACACTCTGCACGGTTGTGAAACCGGCCATGAGTGTTGCCCATGCGTTAGCGGCGGCTGCGTAAGTTGCGTAGGCGCTCGTGCCGCCGGCGCCCGCGTTCTTTCCGTCTGGTCCAAAGCTCCAGGTGATGTGAACGTGGCTGTCAATCCAACCGGGCAAGACGGTTAGGCCGCGTAGATCGTAGTTCACTGGCGAGGCGTTTGGATCGATGCGAATGATCTTCGAGCCTTCAATGACTATGCGGGTGTCGTGCAGCACGCCGCCTTTGCCGTCGAGCAAAGTGCTGGCGGCGATGATGATCTGCTTGTTTGGTTGTGGAGTTTGAGCTGAGATTCTCAGCCCCACGCAGGTAATCACTAACAGCAGACATGAACTGATCTTGATCGTTTTCATATCCGCGTTTATCCGCGTTCCTATTTCACTCGCGCGCGTTCGAAAGCGCCTTCGAAATAGACTGCCTCGAGGCCGGTGGCCCAGTATTCGACAGCGGTGCGATTCGGTTGTGATGTTTCCTGATCGGTCGTCAGCGTTGTTTCCTCCGGGTCGTCGGGTTCGAATTCGAGCCAGCCGATCCACGTGCCATCGTCACGTTCTTCTCCGTAGCTGCGCACCGTGTAAGTCGCGCCGTCAGGGCTGGTTACTACGGCAGTGTATTCCTGCAAAAGTTCCGACATTGTTCTTCCTCCCAAGGTTCGAATCTGAAATCTCTGCGCAGCCCTCTGCGTCCTCTGCGTCTGCAGTTTAATACTATGTTAACCACAGAGGCGCAGAGAACCGCAGCGGTTACGCAGAGAAGAACTCATTCCTTCTTACCGCGCGACACGAGACGCCAGCGCTTCGTCTTACGACAGGGCGAGCTGTAGTTTTCCTGCGTGATCTTCGGCATCGCGCCGGGCGACACGTCAGAGATGTAAATCACTGACGCTTCCGACTGACTACTCGGAAACCCCGAAGCACACGAATCTAAAACTACCGAACCAAACTCCTGAAGCACCTGCCGTCGCCCATTTTGAAAACTCACGAGCGTCGCCATCTCCGTAAGCGTGCCCTGCGCCATGTCGCCTGTCGTCATCAACAACTCATCAACACCATCACCATTCAGATCAGTCTTCTTGATAACACTTTGCGCGAAGTCAGCATCGACGTCCGCGACAAGTTGTTGCCCGGAAAAGATCGCCACGCGCTTAGTACCAAAATTGTCAGCATGCGACGCGTTACACTCGCCGACATCAATTACATAGAGCGTCTGCGTTTGCCCGGGCGCCGTGAAACTCCCCGTTTCTACATCGCCGATCAACGGCACCATCTGCCCAGCCTTACGCGCCGCGCCTAAATAATCTTCACCGGCGTCAGCGGGAAAATTACACTTATTCGTGTCAGTGAGATATCTACGAAATACCTTCGATAAAACCATTTTTTGGGTGGCCGGCGCGATCTTCGCTGGCGTCCTCTCATCTTCGACGCGAAAGTCGAAAAGCACCTGCCGATCCTTTTGCATCATCGGCTTCTGCGCGGCGGCAAGCGAAATCAGGGCTAAACAAAAAATTATGGTTTTCATAGGCGTCGGGTCCTTTATATGTCTTGTGCCTTTTTGATGCTGCTCATATTATCTGCTTACTTCAAGACGGAGCTAGTCCAAAATGTTAAAGATCATCTCTATTTTTGTGGTTCTCCTACTGTCTCCCCTGGCGCTCGCTGCTTCCGACGAGTGGTCGCAGTTTCGTGGACCAAACGGCACGGGCGTTTCCGAAACCAAAGGCTTGCCGGCGGAGTTTGGACCAAACAAGAACGTCGTTTGGAAAACGCCGCTGCCTGCTGGTCATTCATCGCCGGTGTTGACGCGCGATCGAATCTTCGTCACTGCCCACGATAAAGACAAGTTGTATGTGATCGGTCTCGATCGACAAACGGGAAAGATCCTCTGGCAACGCGAAGTGCCGCGCGCGCATGAAGGACGTTTGCAGAATGTGAATGGTCCAGCGTCGCCGAGCCCGGTCACAGACGGCGCGAACGTTTACGTCTTCTTTCAGGACTTTGGAATGCTCTCGTACGACGCAAACGGCAAAGAGCGTTGGAAACTTCCGCTTGGTCCATTCAACATGTTCTACGGCTTTGGCGCGTCGCCCATTCTTGTTGATGACAAAGTGATCCTGCCCGTCGATCAGGACAATCCGAGTTCCTATTTGGTCGCGGTCGATAAAAACAGCGGCAAGCTGCGTTGGAAAGTGGAGCGACCGGTTGTGATCTCCGGTTATTCGACGCCGATCGTGTATCAACCGAAACAAGGCGCGAAGCAGATCATCATTCCCGAGTCGTTCCAGCTTTCGGCTTACTCGGTTGCGGACGGCAAGAGAGTCTGGTGGGTTCGAGGCCTTGCTTGCGAGATGAAGTCGATTGCGAGTCACGACGATGAGTATCTCTACATCAACGGTTGGGGGTTCCCGCAGAATCAACCCGGCCAACAGGTGCCGACGATCTCCTGGGACGAAGGTCTCGCCGCGTACGATAAAGACAAAGATCACATGATCACGAAGGCGGAGATCTCCGGTGCTGGAGGCACGACGAAGATGGACAAGTTGCTCGTCGCTGCGTTTGAAGCATTTGACATGAATCGCGACGAGAAGTTGAACGACAAAGACTGGGAAGTGTTTCGCGCGATGTTGGCGTCAGAGAATGGTTTGCTCGCGATCAAGATGGGCGGGCAGGGCGATCAAACGGCGAAGGCGATCCGCTGGCGCTACACGAAGCCGGTGCCGCAAGTGCCGTCGACGCTGCTTTACCAGAAAGTGCTTTACATGATTAACGACAGCGGCATTCTTATCTCGTTTGATCCCACGACTGGAAACGTGATCAAACAGGGACGTTTGCATGGCGCGATCGATAAGTATTTCTCATCGCCTGTTGCTGCTGACGACAAAGTGTTTTTAATCGGTCAGGGTGGGCAGGTTTCGGTTTTGAAAGCGGCTGGTGAATGGGAAGTGCTGGCAGTCAACGAGCTCGATGACGAATGCTACGCCACACCGGCGATCGCTGACGGGCGCATCTACATCCGCACCCGCAGCGCGCTCTATTCCTTCGGTAAGTAGCCACAAACGGCACAAGAAAACTTAGCCCCAAAGAAGCACAAAAAGCACACACGAAATGACTTCGGGCGGGTCCGAGTCTTTGACCCGCCTTTGCGTCTTTGCGCTTCTTTGCGTCTTTGCGTGAAATTTACTTTTTAAGCTTCTCGGCTTTAACATTCGCGGACAATGATCATTCACCTGCTCGACGGCACCTACGAACTCTTCCGTCACTTCTACGGCATACGGCGTTTTAAAAAGACTGATCCGCCTTTCGGCGCAGTGTCAGGCGTGTTGGCGACAGTGGCGCAATTGCTCGAGGACGGCGCAACGCACGTCGGTGTGGCGACGGACCATATCATCGAGTCGTTTCGTAACAATCTTTGGGCGGGCTACAAAACGGGCGCCGGAGTAGAGCGGGCATTGAAGGCGCAGTTCACTCGACTTGAAGAGGCGCTCGTGGCAATGGGCGTGGTTGTGTGGCCCGAGGTCGAGCTCGAGGCGGATGATGCGCTCGCGTCTGCCGCGTACCTCGCCGCAAAGGACAAGCGAGTGGAGAAGGTTTGCATCTGGACGCCTGATAAAGATCTGGCGCAATGCGTCGTCGATGAGCGTGTGGTACAAGTTGATCGACGCGGTAATGCGATTCGTGGCGAAGAAGCAGTGCGCGCTAAGTTTGGCGTCGCCCCTGAGTTTATTCCCGACTATCTGGCATTGGTTGGCGACTCAGCGGATGGTTATCCGGGAATAGCAGGTCTTGGGCCAAAAACGGCGGCGACGTTGATCAATCGTTATGGACCAATCGAGAAGTTTGGTCCTGAGGTTTTGAATGAACAGAATCGCGCGCTGGCGTTGCTCTTCAAAGATCTCGCCACGTTGCGCACAGACGCGCCGCTTTTTAAGAATGTCGATGAGCTTGAATGGCGCGGCGCCACACCGGAGTTCGCGGAAGTCGCGGAGAAGATCGGAAGCGCGCGTTTATTGACTCGCGTGCGTAAGTTGGAGAAAAAATTAAGCCGCGGATGAACGCGGATTAACGCGGATATGAGTGCAGCAGCCGTGGCGCCCGCGAAGCGCCGCTACGATCGATCAATTGTTGAAGGACCACTGAATTCAGCGGTGTGGAAGATTGCGTGGCCGTCGATGCTCACGAACGTTATCGGTGGCTTGCAGGGAATGGTGGACCACGCGCTCGTGGGCCATCTCGTCGGCTTCAAAGCAAACGCTGCGATCGGCGTGAGCTGGCAGATCTTTCTCGTTGTCATTGTGTTCATCTCGTCGTTGTTTACGGGCATGAGTGTGCTTGTCGCGCGTTTTGCGGGCGCAGGCGATGAGGAAAAAGTTAATCGCACTGTTTACCAGGCATTTCTTACCGCGATCTTCATCGCGCTCGGAGTTCTCGCACCGATTGGTTACTTCGTCTCGCCGTCGCTTCTCAACCTCGTTAACGCTGCGCCGGATGTGAAAGCTGAAGCATTACCGTTTCTCCGTATCATGTTTCTGTTTAGCTTCGGCATGATGGTCTTTTTCATGTTCAGCGGTGCGTTGCGTTCGGCGGGCGATGCGCGCACACCGATGCTGCTCGGTATTTCGATGACTGTGCTGAACCTCATTTTGAATGTGTTGCTCATTCCATCGTTCGGAACGAAAGGCGCGGCGATGGGAACGTGCATTGCCTCCGGCCTCGTGGCGTTTTATTCATTGCAACGGATGTGGAGCGGCGCATGGGTGATCGCGTTTCCACGCGACGGAGGCTTTGGTCCAAACTGGTCCATCATCAAGCAGATCTTCAAGTTTGGTTTACCGACGGGCGTGCAGGGCATTGCGATGAATATCGGCGGCGTACTGATGTTGTCGTTCATCGGATCGCTGCCACAGAGCGCTGCGGCGCAGGCTGCGTTTGCAATTTCTTACACCGAGCTCTTTTCCTTGATCACCTGGACTTCAGTCGGATTGATGGGCGCGGCAGCGGCTGTTGCAGGTCAGAATCTCGGCGCGGGCCAGCCGGATCGCGCAGACGCTGCGGTACACGTAGCGGCGCGATTCGGATTTGCGGGCGCGGCGTTTGTCGGGATGTTCTTCTTGTTCTTCCCGCGACAATTGCTGGCGATATTTGGAATGCACGATCCGGCAGTCGTTGATATCGGTGTTCAGTTATTACGTGTGCTGAGCGTCTCAGGTTTGTTAATCGCGGTCGCTCTCACTTACACAGGCGGACTGCAAGGCACCGGCGACACACGTAGCCCGCTTTACATCTCGATCATCTCGCAAGTGATCGTCCCACTAGGAATTTGTTTCGCGATCAAGGAGATCGGAAAGCTCGATCCGATCGATATCTGGCTGGCAATCCTCGCCGGTCACGCAACGCGATGTGTTTTGAGTGTTGTGAGATTCAGACAAGGGAAATGGCGGACTATATCGGTCGAATAGTCTTAGCCGCTAAATTATTTCTTTCCACCCAAGCTCTGTTTGAGGATTTTGACGAGATCGACCACCTTGTGATCAGTCTCCATCTCTTCCTCCACCTTCACCACGTTCTCGCGTTTCGACTGCTTCTTCTTCACTAACTTCAACAACGAATCTGTCTGCTTGTCCGCAAGCTTCGCCGGTGAAAACTGCTTCTTCGACTTATTCGCGATCAGCTTCTCAAACTTCGTCACACTCGCTTTCGGCGCTTCCTTTTTCTTCGGCAATCCGACATCAGCCGGCGATCGCAACTCATCCGCAAAGCGCATCGTCTCCGCGCGCAGGATTCCTTTATCAGAAAAGATCGCGACTAGATATTCTTTACCGCGCATCACAAACGTCGCAATGCCTGCCAGCCCGCTCTTGTCCATCGTCTCAGCAAGAAGTTTGTACGCCTTCTGCGAACCAGCCGCCGGTGTCAGAAAGTATCCACGCTCGAAATAGATCGGTGGAATCGACTCCGCCGGCACAAACTGCTTCAGATCGATATCCCGCGTCTTCTCCGGCGCGAGTCTTTCCAACTCTTCATCAGTAACGATCACGAATTTTTCTTTGGTGACTTCATAGCCACGCACGACTTCATCAGCATCGAGATCTTTACCAGTCTTCTCAGCGTAATACTTGCGCGCGAGCGGCTGCCCATCTGGTCCAAGCATGCGCAGCGACGTACGAACCGTCCGCTGTGCCGGAAACAAACTAACCGGCACACTCACGAGTCCGAACGTCAGCGTTCCCGACCAGAACGGCCGTCCACCTGCATTCTCCTCGTCCGGCTCTGCCCTCTTGCTAGTAGATCTACGCGGCACGTTTCTCCTTCTTTCTCAGCGACTCAATGCTCTTCGCGAGCACATTGTCGAGCGCCGCAGTCTGGCGTTTCGGTTTCACAGCCTTCAATCGCGGTGCGTGTCCCTTCGCTTTCTTCTCGATGAACTCCATCACGCGCTCGCGATACTCGTCTTTGTACTCCTTCGGATCAAACTCACCGTGCAACATCTCGACTAACTGCTTCGCCATCGCGAGCTCTTTCTGCGTCGGTGCAGCGCCCGACGGTTTCGTGAGATCGTCTGCGAGAATCACCTCGTTCGCATCTCGCAGCGTAAACAGGAAAAGATAATCGTCGATAGCACGAAGCGCGCCCGCGTAATATTTGTTGCGCATCACCCAGTGCGCGATTCCTTCAGACTCTTTGTTCTTCAGCGCCTCGGCGAGCGCGAAATAATCTTTCTCGTCGCCATCTGGTCCAAGGTAGTAAGGCCGATCGTACCACTGCTCACTGATCTTTGTTTGCGGCACAAACTCCACGATCTCGATATCGCGAGACGCCGGCGGCTGAAGTTTTTCGAGATCTTCTGCGGTGAGGATCACGTATCGTCCGGGCTCGATCTCGTAGCCCTTTTGGATCTCTTCAGTGGGCACTTCCTCGCCCGAATCAGGATCGATCATGTGCTGCTTCACGCGCTTCTTGGCTCGATCGTCGAGCACGTGAAAACGCACCGTGCGATCCTGCACGGCTGAATAGAGCTTCACCGGCACTTTCGTTGTGCCGACTTTGATTTCGCCTTTCCAGATAGCTCGCGCTGCCATAACACTTCCTCACTATTCGCAACAAGCGGAACAACGCGCGTCGCCTGCCTCAGATTCCTGTATGCATAATGAACAAACGTTGCTGTCGCAATCGAGACAGTATGCGCCTGTTTGATATGCGTACGACTGTTGACACGTCGAACAGATCTCGGTGCCGCTTTCAAACCACCAGGGGGCAATCGCCGCCGTCGCGGTCGCTGTTGCGCGCTTCAATTGTTGATCTCCTCTACTCGATTTTGAGGCCACGATTCAGGGCGATTCCTCGTGCTTTCATTACAACGTCGTCGTCGATTGTTTCCGCGCCTTTTATCATTCCATCAACCTGCTCTGTAGTGCGGCCGAGCGCTTTGGCGAGTTTTTCGTTGTCGGAATCGAAACCCTGATCGCGCAGCGCCCCGAGCATGTGTTGAGCCTCTTCCTGATTCGTACCCTTGTCGTCAACTTCCTGATCGAGCATCACACAGACTCCTGTCCTCTGTTCTGTTCCAGATCACAATTTGTTGCTCGACAGACTAGCGCAAGTGAAATGCCAAAGAAAGAGTTGCCAAGGTAAATAGAACAAGTCAGGAAGAGGGGCTTGCCCCCGCCGATGGTTGGATTCGACGAGCGGGGGCAAGCCCCTCTTCCTGACTTGTTCCTTACTGACTTGTTCTATTTACCCTGGCAACTCTTTCTTTGGCATTTCACTTGCGCTAGTCTGTCGAGCAATCAAATTGTGATCTGGAACAGAACAGAGGACAGGAGTCTGTGTGATGCTCGATCAGGAAGTTGACGACAAAGGTACCAATCAGGAAGAGGCTCAACACATGCTCGGGGCGCTGCGCGATCAGGGTTTCGATTCCGACAACGAAAAACTCGCCAAAGCGCTCGGCCGCACTA
>DATFDT010000358.1:0-15889 GCA_035251975.1 Pyrinomonadaceae bacterium
TATCGAAAGAAGATCCGCCACCGTCGCTGGTGATGATGGCTTCATCACAGCGCTCAACGCTCGTCGCTACACTCGATCTCATTCATAAATAAATGAGCCACAAGAATATGAACAAGTCAGGAAAGAGGGACTTGCCCCAGCCCTTCGAACAGCGGGGGCAAGCCACCCTTCCTGACTTGTTCTCTTAGAAATTATTTTGTGCCTTTTTGTGGCCAAAGTTCGAAAGGGAAGTGAAATGAATTTCGTAAAGAAGTTAGCTACTGTCTCGTTAGCTGCCGTGCTATTGGTTACGCCAATTACAGCGTTCGCGCAGCAGGCCGACCAGGCAAGCACTGCTCTGCACGAAGGGCGGCGATTGTTGAAACGCGGGCAGGCGGATAAAGCACTCATTCAATTGCGGAACGCGCTCAACCTCTACACTGCCGCCAAGAACAACAGCGGCATGGCTGCAGCGCATAATGAGCTCGGCGATCTTTACATGCGACAAGGGCAGTATCAGATCGCGCTCGATCATTATCAAAAAGCCTTCGATGGATTTTTCGCGGGCGATCCCAAACAGGAGGCGGTGACTTCCGGTGTTGCGTCGGCTGCGGCGCCCGCGGCTGTGACGACTGCAGCGTCAGCGGCTGCCAGCATCGCCGACGATAAGTACAACGCCAACCTCATGCTCGCAAAAATCGGTGACGTGAATTTCCGGCTCGGAAAGACAGCCGACGCACGAACGGCGTATAGCCGCATGGCTGTCAGAAAGCCTGAAGGCGCGGCATCGAAGGCGGGGAGAAGATTTGGCGGGTTGAGTGCGATCACGGGTGCGATTTCTACTGGAAGAGTAGATGTGGGCGCACCGACGAGCGCGCTAACGGTTGCCCTCGAAGCGAAGAAAGAACTAGAGGAGTATCGCGTAGCGATCGTTTATTCGAGTTACGAACTGGGACTGGGCCGTCTCGCTTATGCCGACAACGATGTAGAAGAAGCGAGAAAGCACTTCACTAATGCGCTTGAAGCGTCAGGCAGTTCGCTGGCGGGAATTGCGAAGCTCGGACAGGTGCGACGCTTTCGCGCTGCCGCACGAACGAGCCTCGGCGACGTCTCGCTACGGCAAGGTAAGTTCAAAGACGCCACCAAGTTTTACAACGACGCCAAGAAGGGCGCGCAGGAAGATAAGCGTCTCGATCTGATGTGGCCCGCGCAACGCGGTCTCGGAAGGAGTCTGTGGCTTCAGGCGTTACAGGAAAAAGATCCGAAGAAATCGCTGGGGTTGCGCGAGCAGGCAGTTGCGAACTACCGCGAATCACTCGGCACGATCGAGACATTGCGACAGGGCAGCTTGCGTGCTGATGAGTCGCGCACGACGTTTCTGGCGTCGATCAAAGATGTGTTCGACGAAGCCGCAGCAGCGAATGCCGCCCTTGCGCTTGCGACGTCAACGTCAGCCACCGATCCGCTGAGTGGAAAAGCCCTCGAATATGCAAGCGAAGCGTTTCGCATCAACGAGCAATCGCGAGCTCGGTCGCTGCTCGACATGCTCAACGAGACTGACGCTGCGATCACCGAAGGCGTCCCTGCGGACTTGTTGAAACGGAAGCAGGAAAACCTCGATCGCCAGCAGGACATCGCCGACATTCTCACCGGAGTCAACATCTCTTCGGAAGAGATCAAAAAGAAACCATCCGAGCTCGATGCCGATCTCGAAAAGCTGCAGGCTGAGTTTGAAGAGATCGAGAATCAGATCCGCACCGCGAGTCCACGTTATGCGACGTTGACCGCCAACAAGCCGTTGACCCTCGCGGAGGTTCAGCAAAGCGTGCTCGATGATCAAACGGTCCTCGTGGAGTACGCTTTACAAGCTGATGACTCGTATCTCTTTGCCGTCAGCAAATCCGCTGTGAGTCTCGTCAAGCTGCCGCCACGCGCCAACATTGAAAAGCTGGCGATGGATCTGCGCGCGCAGTTGATCCCGTCGAAGCTGCAACGCCGGATCGTCGGCATCGACGTGGCCGAAGCAAACCGCGGTCTCGGTATCGCGACCACAGCGCCCGAAGATGTCGCGCCCTTCATCGCTGCCGCAAACGCACTCTACAAAGTCGTGCTTGAGCCCGCTGCCGGAATGATTGGCGAGAAGCGCGTAATGATCGTCGCGGACGGCGCGCTCAGCTACATTCCATTCGAGGTCTTGCTCAAAACCACTGAAGGCGGCGACTTCTCGTCGCTCGGTTATCTCGTCAAGACAAACGAGGTCATTTACGCGCCCTCGGCTTCAGTCGTCGGTGCGATCAAGCAACAGCGTACGAAGAACGCGAGCAAGGCGATGCTGATCATCGCTGACCCTGTGTTCAACTCGAACGACACACGCGCGCAGAAGAGGACCGCAACGCCCGCGGGCGACGCTGAAGTCCGAGGCCTCGGAATTCAGAGCGCGCTCACAGACGTCAGCGGATCCGCTCCACCGGCGCCGAGCGGGCCGATGGAAGGATTGCCGCTTGCTCGACTCAACGGAACGCGCACTGAGGCCGACCAGATCTCCAAGCTCGCCAAAGCCTCAGGAGGCCAGGCAGACGTTTGGCTTGATCTGGACGCAAACGAAGACAACCTCGACACACGTGATGTCACGAAGTATCGAGTGATTCACGTAGCCACGCACGGTCTGTTGAATGCCGAGCGCCCGCAGTTCACTGGCGTTGTCCTGTCGCTTGTCGGCAACAAGACAAACGATGGTTTTGTGCGCACGGATGAAGTCTTCAATCTGCACCTCGGCTCGCCTCTCGTGATGCTTTCAGCCTGCGAGACAGGCCTTGGCAAAGAGAAACGTGGCGAAGGTGTCATGGGACTCACGCGCGCTTTTATGTATGCCGGTGCGCCGACTGTCGGCGTCAGTCTCTGGTCGGTTGCAGATAAATCGACGGCCGATTTGATGACAGACTTCTACAAACGGCTTTTAAGCACAGGCGAAGGCACCACCTCCTCGAGCGCGCTCCGTGGCGCGCAGTTAGCGATGATCTCCGGCAAGCGATACAGCGCACCGTTCTATTGGGCGCCGTTCGTCCTCGTCGGCGATTGGAATTAATCAGCGACGTTAATCACGCCCCATCATTGGAGGCGCCAGATGACGTACAACTGTAGGGGCGGCCCTCCGTGGCCGCCCGTTCGTTGGCCTTCTTTCTTCGTCTGATTTTGTAAACGCCGCCTAACCCACTCAACAACAACAACAGACTCGTCGGCTCCGGAATCGTTTCGCTCTCGATACCCGTCCCCTCCACGACTATGTTGTCGATGCGATTGTTGCCCGTCGACGACGACGCGCCATTGAACACGATCCGGAACGCGGCGTTCGGGTTGTCGTTCAATCCCACAATGGCCGCGAGACTGAACACGATTGGTACGGCGCCAAACGCTGTCGCAGGCACATACGGCGACCCGAAATCGATAAACGAAATTCCATCGAGACTGTACTGAAACTGATTATTATTGAACCCGGTGCTGGTTCCTTGAGTCGCAAAACTCACGAGGATATTCGAAAACCCGAGAGTGCTGACGTTAAAGGTGATATTCCGTCCGTTGTTCGCAGTTCCGGTTCCACCTTGTAACGAAAGTGCCTGCCCGGCTATGTCTCCCTGTCGTGCGTTGTTGGTTGTTCCAGCGGCAAACGACACATTCGCAGCGTTTATAGTGGTGGTGAGTGTTCCACTACCATGGTCCACGTTCAGATTTGAATCATTGAAATTCCAGACTGCGAGCTCGTCAGCCATCGCCGCCTGAGACGCGGCAACGCAGATCAAAACTGCGCAGATGAGGTTGAAAGGAATCCGTCGCGCGCGACGAAAATCCGGCGTAATAAACATACACGTTCTCCTTTAATGAGGTTTTGGACACGTGGTCCTTCCGGAGAAAGCAGGAGAATCTGTTTTGTCAGAGACTCGTGAGGCTCGTCGGTAAGTTAGGCCAGGCTTTGAGGACAGCCAAAGTTTTCTCGTTAGCGTCACGCACAATAAGCCGATTCTGTTTGCTCGTCAATAGGTAATTCTGCCATTCTTATAACGGAGCACGAAGATCACAGAGGAAATGCCGAACTATGGGAAACAGCTTTTTTAGAATCGACGACCACGACACACTCGAAAACCTTTTGACAGACTCGACGAAGAAGCCCGTCATCGTCTTCAAGCACAGCAACGCGTGTTCGATCAGCGCGCGCGCATACCGCGAGATGGAGAAGGTCGACGGCGTCAATATCGTCGAGGTGCAGTCGGCGCGTGATGTTTCGCGCGAGCTTGCTAACCGGACCGGTGTTCGTCACGAAACGCCGCAGGTCATCATCCTGCGTGACGGCAAAGCAGTCTGGAACGCATCGCATTTTGACGTGATTGCGGCCGACGTGAAGAAAGCAGTTGAATCGAATAGCTAAGATGGAGCGACGCGGTCCGGCGATCGAGCCGAAAGAAATCAAGCAAGTGGACGATTTCACCTTCAGCATCGTCTGGGGTGACGACCACCGCTGTACGTATCCGGCGGCTGAGCTGAGGCGCTCCTGTCCGTGCGCGCAATGTGTTAATGAATGGACGGGTGAAAGAGTGTTGAAGCCTGACAGTATTTCTGAGAGTATTGAAATCCGCGACATCAGCATCGTCGGGCGTTATGCGCTCAACTTTCGCTGGAGCGACGGCCACGAAACGGGAATTTACAGTTTTCGATACCTGCGTGAACTCTGTGAGAGCTGGGGTGCGGAATCATGAACGAACGCGATTTCTTTAACGAGAAAGAAGAGGTAAAAAAGGCGACGTATAGCTGTCCTCACTGCCGCGAGCGCGCTGAATATGATGTCCGCTGGCTGAAGCGTACGAAGAAGCCACAACCGCCGCGCGGAGCGAATGAGCAGGATCGGGCGCGCTTTCAGAAGTCGCGCGACTACCTTGTGCGTATTGACGATATGCTGGCGTGCAGGAATGCGCGATGCCGGCGACGTTTTGAGATTCCGAGCTCACAATCAGTAGTTTTCATTTAACGGATCAAGCAAAAAGCCGACAGTCGTCGGATTCAGATTCCTAATAAACTAAGTTTCACTTAAGAAATCTTAGAAAATGGTGGCGTGTGCGTTGCAGTAATGCATAGCGCATGATTGATACTCAGGAATTCGCCGGCGCGCGAAAAACTAACACCTCGTTTCTGACCCCTTTTGAACGTCGACTCGCACCGCGAGTTCTACCGCGCATTCCTTCCTGGTTGGAGACGTATCACCTGACCATGCTGACGCTCGTTTGGTCGTCGCTGATCCTGCTTTTTTCTTACTGGGCAGCGCGCGACCTGCGCTGGCTCTGGGGAGTGTCGGCGATGATTGCCATGCAATACGTGACGGACCACTACGACGGGAAAGTCGGGAAGTATCGCGGCACCGGTCTGGTCAGGTGGGGCTATTACATGGATCACCTGCTCGACTACTTCTTCCTCTGTTCGGTCATTATTGGTTATGCGTTCATTCTGCCTGAACGATCGCGCTTGCAGGTGCTGATCCTGCTGGCGATCTGTTCCGGCTATGAGGTGAGCACGTTTCTGGCGTTTTCCACGACCGAACGTTTCAAAATCAGTTATCTGAAGTTCGGCCCGACGGAGTTTCGCCTCGCACTGATCATCATAAACGCCCTACTGGTGAAATATGGCACACGTCAGATGATCAACGGGTTGAAATACGTGAACATCGGTGGAGCAATCGGGCTTGTCCTTATGGTTTATCACGCTCACAAAAAGATTTGGGCGCTGGACATGGAGCAGAAAAACGCGCAACTCGTACCAAAATCGGAGCATCTGTCCGGGTAGCTCTGTTTTTTTGTGTACGGTTTGCGAGCGACGCTACCCCGAATACGTCGTGGAGAAAAAAATTTTCCTCGGAAGTGGCCCTTTTTTCTCGCGGCGTGCGCGTTATCGGATGTGGCCTCTTCTTTGCAAGCGTGATCGCAGTCCGACGTTCTAGATTTACTAACTTTTGGGAACTGTGTGGCGAGAATTTCGTTGGATACATTTACAGATTCAACGAACTCGAAATAAAGCAATGTCTGAGAAGAAAACAATTAAGGTAATCAAGAAGGGCGAGAAACCCCGACCGATCGTTAAGGTCAAAGCAGCTTCCGCACGTGAAACGGCGCGCGACATGGTTGAGACCGTGACCAACTGGGTCACCGAGTTCCAGCAAAAACGCCGCGCTGAGACGACAAATGCGTTGAGAATGCTTTCCAAGACGCCGCGGGGCAGCGAAGCCTAAACAATTTCAACTGAACGCCGGAAGGAAACCACGGCGCGAGACGGCACCAGCCATCTCGCGCCGGTTTCTTTTGTTGGTGGTTCGTTCGGATCTATTCTAGAATCCCGAGTGATCCAAACAACTGAGTGGAGGCTGAGTTATGGCTAGAAGGAGTTCTCCACGAAAGGGAAAACGTCAGCAGGCGCGTCCCGTGTTCGACAGCATCCGCAAGCCCGGCGCGCCTCCCGGTCATCCGATGTCGCACGCCAAGCCGGATGAGGTAGCTCGCCCGGCACGTCGCAAGGCCAAACACAAACGACGACCAGAATCGACAGACGAAGATGCCTAACACAGACGAACACGCCATCGCCCACGCTTTTCTCAACCGCGCATCGGGATACCTGTTGGGTGACTACCTCCCCAAGATCGAGCGCTGTCTCGAAAAACTGAGCGACGAACAGGTCTGGTGGCGCGCCAATGAGGAATCAAACAGCATCGGCAACCTCATCCTGCACCTCTGCGGCAACGCGCGCCAGTGGATCGTATGCGGTATTGGCTCCGCCCCTGACGCGCGCAATCGCGATTCTGAATTTGAACAGCGCGACGTAATCCCGCGCGACGAGCTCCTGCCGCTACTGCGCTCAACCCTCTCCGACGTCCGGGCGACTCTCCAGTCCGTCGATCCCTCAACACTGCTCGAGTACCGCAAAATCCAGGGCAACGACGTCGACATCCTCGAAGCCATATTCCACGTAACGGAACACTTCTCGATGCACACCGGTCAGATCATCATGCTAACGAAGATGATGACCTCCGACGACCTGCGCTTCTATGAATTCGACGCTGGCGTTCCAGTTGTGCGTTGGCGCTCTGGCCCGTCTCGTTCTTCTTAAAGCGCCGGACAGCGATCATACTCGGTCAAGAGCACTCGCTTTGGTTGGAACTCGATATCGACCCAGGGTTCGCGAGGTGCGCGGATGATATTAGAGTCGCGACTCGTGGTCATGGCAGGAAGGCCTGAGTCAAGACGTTGTATTTTGTGATGGATACTTTCATACTCAGGCCTCACTTTCGACCTCCGCCTTCTTCAGGAGGAATGCAATGAAGCAGTTTTTCGAGACTCTCTGGCATGACTTGCGATACGGCATGCGAATGCTGCGGAAGTATCCGGGGTTTGCGTTGACGGTCATGGTTACACTCGGACTCGGCATCGGAGCGAATGCCACGATTTTCAGTGTCATCAATGCAGTGCTGCTTGAGCCACTCCCTTACCGCGAACCCGATCGCCTCGTTCGACTTTGGGAGACTAATCCTGGCGGTGGTCTGACTGAAGTCGCCGTTTCAGTTCCGAATTTTCAGGATTGGCAGAGGGAGCAATCTGTCTTTGAGCAGTTGGCCGCTTCGGAGAATGTGACTTTCAACCTTACAGGCAGTGGTGAGCCACAGAGAGTCGCGGCCGCAAAGATCACAGCCAATTTGATCCCGACCCTCGGAGTGGCGCCAGCGCTCGGACGGAGCTTTCTTCCCGAAGAAGAAATCGCCGGGGTCAATCGTGTCGTACTACTGAGTCATGCTCTGTGGCAGCGCCAGTTTGGCAGCGATCCATCGCTGATCAATAAAACGATTCAACTCAACGGCGAGAGTTATATAGTCGTTGGGGTCATGCCTCCCGGATTTCGATTTCCTGCAACTAAAGAACTCTGGGTTCCATTCGTTGTGGATCCGGTTAAGGAGCCATGGCGCACTGACCGCACCAATCGCAATCTGGCGGTATTCGGACGGCTCAAACCCGGTGTCACATTCGATCAGGCAAACTCCGAACTGAGCATCCTCGCCCAACGGCTGCAAGAGCATCATCCAAAAGAAAACACCGGCTGGGGCGTTCGTTTGCGCACTTTCTACGACTGGATCGTGCCGGAAGAAGTTCGGCGATCTATGTTGCTGTTGTTTGTAGCGGTCGAGTTACTCCTGCTGGTTGCGTGCGCAAATGTGGCGAACCTGTTGCTCGCACGATCGACGACGCGCCAACAGGAAATAGCAGTTCGCGCAGCGGTAGGCGCACGTCCGGCGCGTTTAATCAAACAACTGCTGATCGAGAGTCTGTTACTCGCCAGTTTGGGTGGACTGTTTGGCTTACTGCTGACATTCCTCGGAACGAAACTGATCGCATCAGTGAACGCGCAAAACATCGCGCGCTTGAGTGAGACTCGCATCGATCTTTCGGTGCTTGGTTTCACTCTGCTCGTTACGGTAATCATCGGAACGATTTTCGGACTGGTGCCGGCGTGGTGGGCTTCGCACCTCGATCTCACCGACAAACTAAAAATGAGTGCGCGAATCGGGGGCAGCAAGCTAACTCACCGCCTGCGCGGCTCGTTGGTTGTGGCGGAGGTAGTCATGGCTGCGGTGCTGCTCGTCGGAGCGGGATTGCTTGTGCGCAGCCTGCTGCGCCTGCAAGCATTGCCCATGGGCTTTTCACCGGAGAACGTGATTACGATGCAGGTCAATCTTCCGGGAACAAAGTACGGTGATCGTGCGCAACGCGTAAACTTCTTTGACCAACTACTGGAGCGATTGCGCAATGTTCCCGGTGTTATAGACGCGGCGGCAGCGGAACGGATTCCAGGCTCCGGCGGTAACTGGTCGATGGAGATCACAATTGAGGGCGCTGAGGTAGACAACACTCGACTTTCTGCCGATGCGCATGCTGTAACTCCGCACTACTTCCGCGCGATGGGTATTCCAGTGTTGCGAGGCAAGGAATTCACCGAGCAGTTTCGCGATGACAGACCGTTTGAGCTAATCGTCAGCGAAAGCTTCGCGCGCCGCTTCTGGCCCAATGAAGATCCAATTGGCAAACGTTTTCGTCCGGGAACAAACAATCCAGTCGCTACCGTGGTGGCGATCGTCGGCGATGTGCGGACGCTCGATCGCAAGGAAGAGAAGCTGCCGGCCTTTTATTTTCCGTACGGCTACATCGCTATGCCGGGACCGGTGGTGGCGGTGCGCACCGTAGGTCCATCTGAGAACTTTACAACAGTGCTCCGCAACCAGGTACGCGAGATCGACGCGGAGCAGCCGGTCTATAACGTTCGGACGATGGATGAGTTCATCGCAGGCGCCACTGCTCAACAGCGTCTGCAAGCCTCGCTATCGAGTATCTTCAGTGTCGTGGCTTTGCTGCTTGTGGCTGTCGGGATCTATGGAGTAGTAGCCTACTGGGTTAGGCAACGCAGACGTGAGATTGGTGTCAGGATTGCTTTGGGCGCCGGCGTGACTGACATCCTGAAGATGGTCATCGTACAGGGAATGCGGAACGTTTTGCTCGGCCTAATACTCGGGCTAATCGGATCTTTCGCGTTAACGCGCTGGATCGGTAGTTCGGTTTTCGGCCTTAGCGTTAACGACCCGTTCACGTTTGTTCTGGTTGCGCTATTGGTTTTCGCGGTCGCATTCGTAGCGTGTTACATACCTGCGTGGCGTGCGACAAAGGTTAGCCCTTCGACAGCGTTACGGAATGAGTAAATTAGTTCAGGCGGGAAGGAATGAAATTATTTGATCGGAAGCAGTTTCCTCACGGCTGCGATTCTCTCATCAATTCGCTTTTGCCAAAGCTCACGGTCTACTTGCAGCAATCGATCGAAATCAGCTTGCGCGTCTTTATCTCTGCCCATTAGCAAAAGGATGACTCCGCGTTCAACCAGTAAGTTGTCGTTTTTCGAGTCGATCTGAATCGCCTTATCTATATCAGCGAGTGCCGTGGGGAGATCGCCTTTGTATTCATACTCATTGGCGCGGTGGTAGAAAGCCCACATGTTCGCGGGATCGATACGGATCGCTTTGTCGAAATCGGAGAGAGCGGCAACGTGATTCTCTCGATTGGTCAGGATCAAACCGCGATTGACATAGGCGTTTGCGATCGTCGGCGCCATCTCTTTGGCTCCCGGCGCCAGATTAATTGTTTCCTGGACAATCTCTACTACAAAAGCTTTGGAATCACTTGTGGGCGTTGGGCCGAGTTGTGACTTCGATTCTCGTTTGGGTTTCGGAGCCGGCCGAGCCGAAGGATCAGTTTCGTACCACTTAATCAAGTAATTGAAATCGGCTAAGCTTCGGTCAACTTCTTGTAAAACTAATAACAATTCACCACGACTGGAATAGACACGCGGATTGCCCGGATTAAGCTTAATCGCTTCATCCAGATCTGAAAGCGCGGGCTTTAGTTCACCCATTTGCCAACGTAATTGACCGCGCAGGTAATAGACCGAATCGTCTTTGAAATTATGAGCAATGGCTGCGTCCAGATCTTTCAAGGCACCGGCGGTATCGTTGTTGGCCATCCGCAGGAAGGCGCGCTGGTTGTATGCCGGCCCCGAGTCGGGCTTTAACTCGATGACTTTGTCGTAATCAGTTAACGCCTGGGCGGGATCTGCCTGCATCTTCAAGCTGGCCCGAAAATAGTAGGCGTCAGCGTTGTTGGGATATTGCTTAATCAGTTCGTCGAGGGCTGCGATTGCCTGTTCTGTCCGGCCTGCCTCTAGCTCTTTGACCACGCGTTTGAGCGGATCCTCGTCTTTTTTTTGAGCATTCGACAACGCACAAGCTGAAAGCAGGATGCAAACAGTTGTCACAAGCCGGATCATTGTGCCTGGGGTGAAGGTCGAGCTCAACATGTTGGTCTAATGTAAGGCGGTCTGGATCATAACAGACGATCGTGTAATTCAGCACGGGTGGCCACGGAGGGCCACCCCTACAGTTGGTGCTCATCGAGCGCCTCCGACGAAGTAACGTGGTTGACTACAACTGAACCTTGGTTGTCTCCTCACGCCATTTCTGGTTAAGATTCGCGTGGACGTTTCTCAAACCTTTCCGTTCAAGGAGCAAAGAGTTCAAATGACCTACGTCGTGGCCGAGCCGTGCGTTAATTGTCGTTACACTGATTGCGCGCTTGTTTGTCCGGTTGAGGCTTTTCATCTCGATGATGACATGCTCGTCATCAATCCCGAGACGTGTATCGATTGCGACGCGTGTGTTCCTGAGTGCCCGGTCGAAGCAGTCTTCTCCGAAGCAAACGTGCCGCCCGACTGGTCGAGCTTCACGCCGCTCAACGCAGAGCGTGCCCTCAGCGGATTGCCGACCATCAGCGCCAGGCTCGATCCGCTTTGTGAATAGGCGCGCTCGATGAAAAATCGCACACGGTGGCTCCTCGGCGGACTCGCGCTCGGCGCGGGAGCCATCGGCGCCGTCAATGCTTACTGGAAACGAAAGAACGTGCTAACAGAGAAGAAAGCCGTCGACGTTTGGGCCAGACCCGGAATGCAGGTGACGTTCAGGGCAGAGCTAATGCCAAGTCGCGACCGCAATCAGCGCACGTTTATTGTTAAAGAGTTGCTTCCGAGCGGGCGCGTGTCGCTGCATGAGGTAGACGGCGAGCACGCGGAAAAGGAATTTGAGCCGGTTCAGTTTGATCGTCCCGCGTATTAAAATCTCACCACTCGTAAACCCTGCCCGGTTCCATCGCTTTTAATTTTGGAATATTCAAGGCCTTGAGCTGTTCGATTATCTCTTCGCGGTAGCTGGGTTTGAGATGCACGGCCATGATGTCCATGCCGTTGTGAGTTAACTTCTTCAACTCCTGTCCCAGCGAAGCAGGAGTGAAGTGACGCGAAACGTGGGCCAGCTTCGCCATGCGATCGGGAAACGAAGCCTCAATCAACAACGCATCGAGACCCTTCATCTCATTCACTATCTTCCAGAACTCTTCCGTCTCAGCAGTGTCTGAGCTAAACGCGACACTCGTTTGTCCATCCGAAACGACGAGACCAACCGTCGGTACGATGTGATTCACGGGAACTGCAACAACGTTTAGATGGGCCACTCGAAACGGTGCGCCAATCGGAATCGGAATGTATTCCATCACTGGACCATAGTCGTTCTTCAGGTCAGAAAAACGCGGGTAGACGTTCCAGTTGAAGACGTCGCGTTCAAGCAGCTCGATGACTTCCTCAGTCGCGTGGATCCGCATCGGCTCCTGCAGACTCGGATAAAGATCGTCGATGAAGATCGGAAGACTCGCGACGTGGTCCATGTGAGGATGAGTCACGATGATGTCTCTGACGGTGTTGCGTTGCTCGCCGTTCAGAGCAATCGCGATACTGCCGGCGTCAACCGCCACACAGTCGTCGATGACAAAACATGTCAAGCGTTGCTCAAGGGTTGCCACTCCCTGAGCGTCAAAGGTGCTAGGTAGAAGTTGGATTCTCACGAGCTTTCGGCTCTGATGAATTGACTACGCAACCGCGCCAAGTATAAGCCAGAAACCGGACGCTCAGCGAGCATTAATACAGGAGGAGTGCGCGCTAGCGTCCCCGAAGTTCATTGATAAGACCCTGCAGCGCGTGCAGGTACGCAGTTTCCTGCTCCAGCACGTCCTCGTCAGCGGAGTATACGCCGCGCGCCACGCGACTGCGATGAAACGCCAGCTCACTTGCGAGTTGATTGAAACGCCTCCGTGCGCGCCAACCCTTCATACCGCTGCGCGAGAATGCGTTGTACGACGAACCCATCCTTCCTAGAATCGAACCGAGTTCTTTGTATTCTTCCTGCGTTAGAAAACCACGCTGGAGATCGATCACCAGATACTCGCGCACCGTTTGTCCTTCACGTCGCAAGGCAAAGCCGATGACGACGAGCATGATGATGAATGCGGGAATCATCACGACGATGTAAGTGAGCAGGAAAACCCCGCCGCCCCCAAACACTGCCGAGCCGTTCCAGATGCTGTGCATGAAGATCGCCATCATCAGACCGACGATCGGAGTCAATATCTTCACCGCGATGTTCGTTGACTGTCGGGCCAGGCCCAGGCCGATACCGGTCATACTCGTGAATAACGGATGAGAGAACGGCGCAAAGAATCCGCGAATGATCAGTGTGAGTGTCAACGTTTCACCACCGCCGAGCGCCGCGCGGCCGTAGTAAAGAATGTTCTCAGTCATCGCAAAGCCCAACGCAGCCAATGAGGCGTACACGATGCCATCGACAACACCGTCAAATTCATCTTTCTTCCAGAAGAAAAAGATGAAGAGGATCAGCGCCTTGCCGCTCTCTTCAACGATCGGGGCCGAGATGACAGCGGCGAAAGCTTCACCAGCTTTGGCATTGGTCAAAATAGTGACGATGCCGGCGCTGCCGGTGTTGAGAAGAAACGCGAAGAAGGTCGCGAAGAGAGCGCCCCAAAAGAAAGCCGTGGCCAGCATCCAGAGAGGCTCAGCTTCATAGCGATCGATCCACAACACGAGAACGACGTAGATCGGGACCGGGATCGTCGCCGCCAGTAGACCAAGCAACAGAGCGATGGGTCCGGTCTCAATGCCGATCAGCAACAGGACGAGTAGACCGAGGAACAGTGCGATCAATCCCGCAAAGATTGCGAGTACGAGCCGGATCGCGCTGATACGCGGCGTGGGGCGGATGACGATTGTTGGTAGTGGGGTGCTCATTCGGGCGGCAGTATACCAGCCACAAAAAAGCACACAACAGCAAATCGCATCATTCGTTACCTTGCGCAGGTTTGGGCGCGACCGCCGTCGATGGAATAGGTAGCACCTGTGATCCAAGAGGCGTCGTCGGATGCGAGATACAGAACCAGCGACGCGATCTCTTCCGGTCGTCCGGTACGGCCCAAAGGGTGTGTGCTCTTCGAGTGTTCGAGAAACGCTTCGTAAGCTTCTTCACTCATGCCGCCGCGTTTGTGAATCTGCGTGACCACGACACCGGGATTGACAGCATTCACGCGCACGCCTTGCGCCGCCAGCTCCAACGCCGCACACCTTGTTAACTGGTCCAAGGCTGCTTTCGAAACGCAGTACGCGAGCACGCCCGAAAACGCGCGCAGCCCCGTGACACTCGAAATGTTTACGATGTTGCCACGACGCGCGATCAGGCTGCGCGCGGCCTTTTGCATCAACACAAATGACGCGCGCACGTTTACGTTCATCATGTCGTCCCATGCCTTGAGAGAAGTGTTCTCGATCGTACCGCTGCTGATGTGGCCGGCGGCGTTGACGAGGACGTCGATGCCGCCAAAGACTGCGACTGCATGTTGGACAGCGCGCTCTGCTTCGTCTTCATGTAAGAGATCGGCGCGGATTGTCAGAACTCCCGAGCTGGTTTTGAGAAGATTTCGTTCAAGTTCTCTGAGCGCATCTTCATTGCGACCGACGCAAACCACGTTCGCTCCGGCTTGCGCGAAAGCTATTGCGCACGCCTGCCCGATTCCCGACGTCGCACCGGTAACGAAAGCCACTTTTCCCGTAAACTGTTTCTCGTTCATCTTGTTTCCTTTATTAACGCCGAAGGCGTTGGCTAATTTCAGCCCAGGGTTCGAGGAACGAGAACCCTGGGATGGATAAAGTAAATGGTTCTAACCCTGAAAGGGTTCGCCAGCTATGGAACCCTTTCAGGGTTAATGATGAACTTTGATGGGCGATCCCAGGGTTCTCGTTCCTCGAACCCTGGGCTGAAATTAGTGAACGCCTTCGGCGTTATTATCAAATTTCAACTGACATACTAACTTCTGAAAGGTCGTATATTGACAGGGCGATCCCAAAAAGCTGACTATTATTACCCTGACAGCGTTGTAAGGTCATCCCCCCGGCATAGGCGATACAGTTTGCATTGAGGTTAGTAGTTGGGAAACAACTCGGCGGATCAGTTCTTCCCTAGAAACCCGCGATCTCATTCGCGCACTTCTGCTGACTTGCACACGCGTGCGCCTCGCGGTCGCATGCCTTCGAGCACTGGTTATCTCGTCGGCGCGATCGTCCTATCAGTCGGGTTGTTCTTTGGACTCTGGTGGATTTTGGTTAGCGGTGGTGATGAAGCGCCGTGGCTCCCCGCTGGACTCGCCGCGAGTGTTGTTCTTGTTGTTGCGCTGTCGGCACGCGAAGTCGTGATGCGACGTGCATGGACGCGCTATCTTTTGGAGAATGGCATTCAGCAAAAACCATCGAGCCGGTCGTCGCACCAAAGTAGTCGCAGTCAGAAAAAAGGATTTTCCTCGTCGTTACAATCTGCTGCACTTCGTGCGATTCAGAAACAATCGTCCGCTGCCGACCGCCCGGGTTCCGCTCCAGAGATGCATCTCGACGTGGCACAATTGTGCCATGACTATCTCTCGAGCACTGACGAAGCGATCAGATCCGGAAATCATGGAGGTGAGAAGGGCATTGCGCTGCATGCGAGTCAGGAACGCGTGCGCGCACTGCACCGGCATCACTTATTGACGTGGGCGAAAGGACAGTCGCAGTTACTAACACACGAAGCGCAACAACGCGCGCGCACGTTTGACAAGATCGAGACAGCCACGCGCGCACTCGATTGCCTCGATTCAGCGTTACGAATTTATCCTGACGAAGCGGATCTCAGTGAGTCGAGAGTTGCGATAGAAGAGTTTATTGTGTCGGTAAAAGTGGCCCACTGGGTCGAGCTGGCAGAGCGTTCGGCATTTAAAGGACATTACCGCCGCGCAATCGATCGTTATCGCGATGCACTGTTTTATCTTAACCAGGATGTGGTTAAGGAGGACGTTCGCCTCGCCGGAACCCAAAAGATCGAGCACGAGATTGAAGAACTGAAGGCGCGGTTGCGGCCCGGAAACGG
>DATFDT010000359.1:0-19855 GCA_035251975.1 Pyrinomonadaceae bacterium
AGAAAGTGTAGACCGTAGTGACGAGTAAGTTCTCTGTGCAACCTCTGTGTTCTCTGTGTCTCTGTGGTGATTTCCGGGCAGTTAACCACAGAGGCACAGAGGACACAGAGGTTGCACAGAGAAAAGATTAATATGCCTCGGTATCTTCGCAATCTCATCATCGGCCTGATCGTAATCGGCGTCCTCGTTGGGTTGGATTTCGTCTTCCAGGCGGGCATCGTCAATCCTTACTACACGCGTATCCTGATGCTCTGCGGCATCTCGATCACGCTCGCCGTTTCACTCAATCTGATTAACGGTTTCACCGGACAGTTTTCGATTGGACACGCGGGCTTCATGGCCGTCGGCGCTTATTCGTCCGCCTACTTTTCCGTCAACTACGGAATGAGCCTCGCGAACTCGCTTGGTGGCGGAAAGCTCGGCTGGGTTGTTGCTTTGTTGGTGACAACGATCGTCGGTGCTGTTGTTGCTGGTATTGCTGGTCTCGCGGTCGGTATTCCGTCTTTGCGTTTGCGCGGCGACTATCTCGCAATCGTCACGCTCGGGTTCGGTCAGATCATCGTCGTCTTTCTCAACAACATCGAAGCTATCGGCGGCGCGCGCGGCTATTCCGGCATTCCGATCGTGAAGAGTTTCTTCTGGATCTTTTTGATCGCTGTTTTGACGATCGTGATCGTTTACAACATCGTCAACTCCGCCTTCGGACGCGCGCTCATCTCCATTCGTGAAGACGAGCTCGCCGCGGAAGCGATGGGCGTTAACACAACGCGCTACAAAGTGATGGCGTTTGTGATCTCGTCGGCAATGGCGGGCGCCGGTGGTGTGTTGCTGGCGCACTTCGATGGTTATCTCAATCCGAAGTCGTTCGAGTTCATCAAGTCGTTCGAGATCCTGATCATGATCATTCTCGGTGGTCTCGGCTCGATTGTCGGATCGGTGATCGGCGCGATCGTGTTGACGATCCTGCCGGAGAGTTTGCGAGGCTTTGCCGAGTATCGCATGGTCATCTATTCGCTGTTGCTGATCATCCTGATGATCACACGGCCGCAGGGACTGCTCGGCTCCGCTAATGCATTCAAAGGACTACGCAAACGTTTGCGCAGATTAACTGAAGGCCCGAGTGGCACTGCAAGCTCGCCGACGCAAAGTGAAACCTCAGTGGGAGGTGAAAGGCGTTGAGCGCGAACGGTTCCAACTTCTTATTGAAGACTGACAAGACGACGATCCGTTTCGGCGGGCTCTGCGCGGTCAATGAGCTGGATATGGCCGTGAAGAAAGGCGAGATCTTCGGTCTCATCGGTCCAAACGGGGCGGGCAAGACGACGATCTTCAACTTGCTCACCGGCGTTTACGAACCAACTTCCGGCACGATCCACTTCAACGGCCAACGCATCGATGGTCTGCGTCCTTATCAGATCGCCGCGCGCGGCATCTCGCGCACGTTCCAGAACATTCGACTGTTTCCAAGCATGTCCGTGCTGGATAATGTCATGACGGCCTGTCACATACACGTCGGTCAAAATCTGCTTGACGCAGTGTTGCGCACGCCGCGCTTTAATCACGACGAGAAAAAGCATCGTGAATACTGTTTCGAGCTGCTCGAGATCTTCGACCTGGCGCGCGTGTGTGAAGAAGGCGGCACGAGCTTGCCGTACGGCTCGCAACGACGACTCGAGATCGTACGCGCGCTCGCGACGCGACCACAGTTGTTGCTGCTCGACGAGCCCGCAGCAGGCATGAATCCTTCCGAGCAGGAAGATCTGATGCACCTGATCAAGCAGATCAGGGATCGCTTTGGACTGACAATCCTGCTCGTCGAACACAACATGAAGGTCGTGATGGGCGTGTGCGAGCGGATCCAGGTGGTGGACTACGGCAAATCCATCGCGCTCGGCCTGCCGCAGGAGATCAAGAACGATCCGAAAGTGATCGAAGCGTACCTCGGAGACTAGTCAATCGCTTACAGGATTTACAAGATTTTCCATGATTGACATGTAAATCCTGAAAAATCTTGTAAATCCTGTAAGCGATTGACACAACATTCTATGCTGACGCTGGACAACGTTTCCGTTAACTATGGCGCGATTGAGGCCCTGACCGGCATCTCGCTCCACGTCGAAAAAGGCGAAGTAGTCACGCTGATCGGCGCGAATGGCGCCGGCAAAACCACCACGCTGCGCACTATCACCGGCCTGCTCCACCCACGCAGCGGCAGAATCACTTTCGAAGAGGAAGACATTGGCGGCAAGCCGACGCACAAACTCGTCGCGCGCGGCATCTCGATGTCGCCCGAAGGTCGCGGCGTCTTCGCGAATCTTTCCGTGCGCGAGAATCTTCAGATGGGCGCGTACCTGAATTCAAACAAACGCGCCGTCGCCGAAGACATGGAGCGCGCTTTCAAAATGTTTCCGCGTCTCAAGGAGCGCGAGTCGCAGAAAGCCGGAACACTCTCGGGCGGTGAGCAACAGATGCTCGCAATGGGACGCGCGCTGATGTCGCGTCCACGATTACTGCTGCTCGACGAGCCGTCACTCGGCCTCGCGCCGCTCGTGGTCCATACGATCTTCGAAGCTATCGACGAAATCAAAAGCAAAGGGACGACGATTCTCCTGGTCGAACAAAACGCGCACGCCGCGCTCGGGCATTCCGATCGCGCTTACGTGCTCGAAACCGGAAGAATAGTCATGGAAGGTCCATCAAAAGACCTCGCCAGCGATCCCCGGATTAAAGAAGCCTATCTCGGTGAGTAAATCTCACGTACTGCGAACAGCAGTGCTCCCCATCGTCATCATCGTACTGGCACTCGCCTTCTCGTGTAGCAGACCGGGCGAAGACAACCCCAAACCAGACCGCACCACGATCGAGATTGGTTACTTCGGTGATCTCACTGGACCAACATTCAACTTCGGACAGTCGGCGATCAACGGCGTGCTGATGGCCGCGTCTGAAGTCAATCAGTCTGGCGGTATCAACGGGCGGAAGATCGATATTGTGATCGAAGATGACAAAGGCAGTCCCGAAGAAGCAGCACGGCTCACCGCCAAACTCATCGATCAAGACAAGGTCATCGCGATCATCGCGGGCGGTACGTCGGGCAACAGTCGCGCAGCTGCTCCGAAAGCGCAGGCTTCGCGCATTCCGTTGATCTCACCGTCATCGACTGACCCGGCTGTGACGCAGACCGGCAACTACATTTTCCGCGCATGCTTCGTCGACACGTTTCAGGGTGAAGTGATGGCGAGCTTTGCCGTCAACTCACTCAAAGCGCACAAGGCCGCGATTCTTACAGACTTCAACTCGCCTTACAGTAAGGGCCTGACCGACTATTTCAAGCTCAGCTTTGGACGGCTCGGTGGGACGATCGTGAGCGAGCAGACGTACACGCAGGGTGACGCGGATTTCAAAGGCCAGCTAAGCACGATTCGCTCCGCTGAGCCTGACGTGATCTACATTCCGGGTTACTACGGCGACGTCGCACTGATCGCAAAACAGGCGCGCATGATCGGGTTGACTCAGCCGCTGCTCGGTGGCGATGGTTGGGACGCACCGGAGCTCTGGCAGCTCGGTGGCGATGCGTTGAACGGCGCATACATCTCGACGCACTACTCGGCTGATAATCCGTCGCCCGAGATTCAACAGTTTGTGGAATTGTACAAGCAGCGCTACGGCAACCTGTTGCCTGATGCTCACGCCGCCCTGGCCTACGACGCCGCGCGCCTCTTGTTTGCGGCCATCGCACGCACCGGCTCGACCGAAGGCGACAAGCTTCGCGACACCCTCGCGCAAACGAAAGACTTCAACGGCGTCACGGGCGTGATCAGCATGGATGCGAATCGCAACGCCGTAAAACCCGCGGTCGTCCTGAAGCTTCAAGATCTCAAGTCCATCTACCAGGAAACCATCAAACCTTCCGATCAGCGTTAATCTGTTTCAGATCCGTTCGATCCGCGTTCAATTCTTTCTCAACCATCTCACGCGCCGTACCCCCAATTTGATTCTTCGCTCCCAACGTCCTCTCAAGCGACAGCACCTCATAAACATCCTCATCAATCAACGCCGAGAACTCCCCGAGATCCATCTGTTCCAACTCTTTCCCCGCCTCAATCGCCCGCATCACGATCTTTCCGACAACCTCGTGCGCTTCACGGAACGGCACGCCCTTTCGTACCAGATAATCCGCGAGCTCCGTCGCATTCATGTAACCACTCGACGCCGCCGCAAGCGCCCGCTCTTTATCAACCCCGATATTCCTCAACACCGTCGCCGTCACACGCAAACTCGCCGACGTCGTATCAAACGCATCAAACACCGCCTCCTTGTCTTCCTGCATGTCTTTGTTATATGCGAGCGGCAATCCTTTCATTGTCGTGAGCAACGCCATCAAATCGCCAAACACGCGTCCGGCTTTACCACGCACGAGCTCCATCGAGTCAGGATTTTTCTTCTGCGGCATCAAGCTCGAACCCGTCGCGATCGCATCACCGAGTTGGAAAAAGCCAAACTCGCTCGTTGCGTAAAGAATAATGTCTTCGGCGAGTCGCGACAGGTGGACCATGATCAACGAGCACACACTCAAAAACTCCACTGTGAAATCACGATCACTCACTGCGTCGAGACTGTTGCGCGAAACTCTTTCGAAGCCGAGTGCCGTTGCCAATTCCTCCCGATTTATTGGAAACGACGTGCCCGCCAATGCGGCTGACCCGAGCGGCAGCACGTTCACACGTCGACGCACTTCACCAACGCGCTCACGATCGCGCTTAAGCATCTCGACGTAAGCGAGACACCAGTGGGCCAGCAGGACCGGTTGCGCACGTTGCAGGTGCGTGTATCCGGGAATGACGACGTCGCGATTCGCTTCGGCGAAGTCGAGCAGAGAATTTTGGGCGTCGCGAATAATTTGATCGAGCTCGTCGATCGAACCACGCAGCCAGAGTCGGAAATCTGTCGCGACCTGATCGTTGCGGCTGCGTCCGGTGTGCAGCTTACGACCGACGTCGCCGGCAAGAGCGATTAATTTTTCTTCGACGAATGAATGGACGTCTTCAGCGGAGTGAATTTCATCAGCGCCGTTGTTGAGTATCGTATAGAGAGCGTTGCGGATCTGAGTTCCTTCTTCCGCCGTGATCACACGCGCATTCTCCAGTGCCTGGCAGTAAGCAATGCTGGCAGTGACGTCCGCTTCGAACAGCCTGCGATCGAAACGATAGGAGTTATTGAACTCGGCGAAGCCCGAATCGATCTTCCCCTCAAATCTACCGCCCCAAAGTTTGTTCGACATACTCGCTCCTCACTCAGTCTTAGACAGGATTTACAAGATTTTTCAGGATTGACATGTAAATCCTGTTCAATCTTGTAAATCCTGTCTACAACTTTGACGTCCTGCCAACGCACGTGGTAGTTTATGCATCTATGCATCGTTTATGCAAGTAAAATGAATAAACGAGACAGACAACAGAAGATACTGAGCCTGATCAAAGCCAAGCCGGTTGGCACGCAGGAAGACTTGCGCGCGTTACTCGAACGCTCCGGCGTGCCCGCCACGCAGTCGAGCGTCTCGCGCGATCTCGAAGAGCTCGGCGTCGTCAAGCAGCATGGCCATTACACGTTGCCGCGCACGAACGGCGCAGCTATGCGCGGCCTCGTGAGTTTAGACCAGGCGGGCGACAGTCTGGTAATCGCGCGCACTGTGCCCGGCCTGGCATCGGCTGTCGCTGTCGAGATCGACGCCGCTGCGATTCAGGAGATCGTCGGCACGATCGCGGGTGAAGACACGATCTTCATCGCCGTGCGCGACACGAAGTCGCAGCGTGCGGCAATTAAAGAGATTTGGAAACTATTCGGGGGACACGGATAAAAAAACGGATGAAGACGGATATTAAAAAGACCGTACTCGCGTACTCGGGTGGGCTTGATACGTCAGTCATGCTGCGCTGGCTGAAGGAACAGTATCACTGCGAAGTGGTGTGTTACTGCGCTGACGTGGGCCAGGGCGCTGAGCTCGCCGGACTCGAAGAGAAGGCGCTCGCGACTGGCGCTTCGAAGCTCTACGTCGAGGATCTGCGCGAAGAGTTTGTGCGCGATTACGTTTTCACTGCGGTCAAAGCGAATGCGGTTTACGAAGGCGTTTATCTGATGGGCACCTCCCTCGCCCGGCCCGTGATCGCAAAACACCAGATCGAAATCGCGCGCAAAGAAGGCGCCGACGCTGTCGCACACGGCGCAACCGGCAAGGGCAACGATCAGGTCCGTTTCGAGCTGACGTATTACGCGCTTCAGCCGGACATCAAAGTCATTGCTCCGTGGCGGGAGTGGGACTTTAAAGGCCGCATGGATCTGATCGCTTACGCTAAGGAGCACAACATTCCGGTGACCGCGACTGCCGAGAAGCCTTACTCGACTGACGCGAATCTCATGCACATCTCTTATGAAGGCGGGATTCTCGAAGACCCCTGGGCCGAGCCGCCCGAGAATATTTTTCAGCTCACGCGCTCGCCGGAGAATGCGCGCGCCAAAGCACAGTACATCGAGATCTCTTTCGTCAAAGGCGAGCCGGTCGCGATCGATGGCAAGCAGATGGATCCCGTGACCTTGCTCGAAACCTTGAACAAGCTCGGCGGCGAGCATGGCATCGGTCGCGTCGATCTGGTTGAGAATCGGTTTGTCGGCATGAAGTCGCGCGGCGTGTATGAAACGCCCGGCGTCACGATTCTGCAAGTCGCGCATCGTGCGCTCGAGTCGATCACGCTCGATCGCGAGGTGGTCCATTTGAAAGACTCGCTCGGTGTGAAGTTCGCCGAAAACGTTTACTACGGTTTCTGGTTCGCGCCTGAGTTCAAGCTGATGCGAAAAATGATTGACGAGACTCAGGCAACTGTGAGCGGCGAGGTTCGTCTAAAGCTCTTTCGTGGAAACGCGATCGTGGTTGGGCGTCGCTCGCCGAATTCGCTCTACGACGAGAAGGTGGCCACGTTCGAGGCTGACACGGTTTACAACCAGCGCGACGCGGAGGGTTTCATCAAGCTGAATGCGCTGCGACTCAGATTGGGAGGTGAACGATGAGCACAAATATCAACGTCATCGACGTCGACAAGATCGGTTCGGCAACGTCACCGCTCGCGCTCGCGAAAACGGTTGCGCTTGTTTCCAGCTCTGAGTTAACGAAAGCGGGTGACGTTGTTGTCGTGCGCGCGCTTACTGACAGCGCGACGTACAACATGCTCGAGCTCCCGACTGGTCGGCTCGCGAAGATCAATCCCGGTGATTTGTTACTTGGCGTGCTCGGTCGTCGTCGCGCGTTGAAGGGTTTTGTGGGCGATGTGCCCGGGTCGTTGAGAAGCGGCGATGAGCTTCATTTGCTGAACATGGGCGGGGTGATGGGCCTTTGCACCGGACATCATTCGAGTCTTGGCGATGCGATCAAGCTCGAAGTGATTGGACTCGTCTGCGATGAAGCGGGTCGCGTGCAAAACATCGCGGACGCGGCTTTGTCACCGCGCACGACGCTTGGTGAGAGCGCGCCGATCGTGATGATCGCGGGCACGAGTATGAACAGTGGTAAGACTTACGCTGCGACTGAGCTCATCAAGCAGGCGACGCGGGCGGGGTTACGGGTTGCGGCAGGAAAACTTTCCGGCGTAGCGTGCCTGCGCGATACGTTGAATATGGCGGACCACGGCGCTGTCACTACCGCGAGTTTTCTTGATTGCGGTTTGCCGTCGACTGTCGATATCGAGGATCTCGCGCCGTCAGCAAAGGCGATCGTGGCGCGGCTCAATGAAGCGCATCCGGATTTGATCGTGATTGAGTTGGGCGATGGAATTCTCGGCGGGTATTCGGTGGATACGGTGCTCGCAGACTACGAGTTGCTCGATGCGACTGCGGCCATTGTGTTTTGTGCGTCTGATTACGTTGGTGCGTGGGGTGGGATCGAGTTGTTGCGGCGGCGTGGTGTTGAAGTTGATGTGATCGCGGGTTCGGTGACCGATTCGAAGATGGGTGAGGATTACATCAGGACGCAGTTTGATGTGCCTGCTGCAAATGCCCGGCGTGAAGGCAGCGCGCTATTTGAGATCGTGATGGACAGAGTGGCGGCGAGCCAGTTGGAAGCGAGTGCCTCCGTCTAGAACAAGTCAGGAAGGGGCTTGCCCCCTCTCGTCCGATCCAAGTAACGGCGGGGGCAAGCCCCTCTTCCTGACTTGTTCTTTTTTCGGACCATGTTCCATTGGAAGATTAGGCTAATGAGACACCAAGGCAAGATTCGTGTTGGAATTTTTGGGGGGTCGGGATATGGCGGCTCGGAGTTGCTCCGTATTCTGCTGTTCCATCCGAATGTTGAGATTGTTTTTGTTACGGCTAATGAGCAGGCAGGCAAGCCTATTGGCGAAGTTCATCGCAACCTGAACGGTCTCACGAATCTGAACTTCATCAAGGATCCGGAAGAGCTCAGCGACATCGACTGCGTTTTTCTCGCGCTCCCGCACGGGCAGGCGATGGATATCATTCCGCGCCTGCCAGAACGCGTGAAAGCGATCGATCTCTCGGGCGATTTCCGCCTGCGCGATCAGAGCGCCTTCGAGAAGCATTACAAACAACCACATACTGCCATGCACGCGCAGGCGGAGTTTGTTTACGGTTTGACTGAAACCAACCGCGAGGCGATTCGCGATGCGCGTTTGATCGCTAATCCCGGCTGCTTCGCGACCGCAACGTTGTTGGGCCTCGCACCACTCGTCGCGAACGGGTCGCTCAACGGCCGCGTTGTTGTCGATGCGAAGACCGGATCGTCAGGCTCGGGTGCGAAGGCCGCAGCGAACACGCACCATCCGCAGCGAATGACTTCGTTCTACGCGTACAAACCTTTCACGCACCAGCACGTCCCGGAGATCGAACAGGAACTCGCGCACGTCGGCGATTGGACCAGCGAGCTGGTGTTCATGACGCACTCCTTGCCGGTCGCGCGCGGCATCTTTGCGTCGATCTACGCGGAGAGTAAAAACGAGCTAACCGAAGCAGAATTGCGCAAGGTCTTCGCCGATTACTATCGCGAATCATTCTTCGTGCGTCTCGTGAACGGCTCGCCGGACATCAACTGGGTGAAGACAACGAACTTCTGCGACATCGGCTTCGCTACGCGTGGCAAACAGATCGTGGTCTTCTCGGCAATCGATAATTTAGTAAAGGGCGCTGCCGGCCAAGCCGTGCAAAACATGAATTTGATGTTTCAGCTCGATGAAACTATGGGCCTAAAACTAGTAGGCACCAATCCATGATGACCAACGAAGATCAGTTTCAGCTCGCGACGTACAAGAAGATGCCCATCGCTGCAGAACGCGGCGAGGGCGTTTGGATCTACACGAGCGCCGGCGACAAGTATCTCGACCTCTACGGCGGTCACGCAGTGGCGGGCACCGGACATTGTCACCCGCACGTCGTCAATGCGCTATGCAAACAAGCCGGCGAGCTATTGTTCTACTCAAACCTCGTCTACTCGAGTGCGCGTGCGCGTGCCGCTGAAAAACTGGTCTCGATTGCTCCTCATCCGCTGACGAAGACTTTCTTCTGCAACTCCGGCACGGAAGCAAACGAGAACGCGATGCGCATGGCGCGCATGGCCACCGGCCGCGAGAAGATCATCACCTTTTCCGGCGGCTTTCACGGGCGCACTGCCGACGCCATCAGCGCGACGTTTCTCGGCAAGTATCGCGCGCTCGGCAAGCCGAACGTGCCCGGTCACCTCGAAGCGGAGTTCGGCAATATCGAATCAGTACGCGCACTCGCAGACGACACGGTCGCCGCGATCATGCTCGAACCGATTCAGTCGATGGCCGGTGTCCGCATGGCCAAGGCAGAGTTTTATATTGCCCTACGCACGCTGTGTGACGAGCGCGGCATCGTGCTCATTTACGATGAAGTGCAGACTGGCGTGGGACGCACGGGCCAGTGGTTCTTCGCAGGTAGTGACGCCGGCGGAGGTGTCGTGCCTGATGTGGTGACGCTTGCGAAGTCGCTGGGCAGCGGTGTTCCGGTCGGCGCGTGTCTCGTTACTGACGCGATTGCTTCGCATATCAAAGAGAACGATCTCGGCACAACGTTTGGTGGCGGAATGCTTGCGATGGCGGCGGTCACCGCGACGCTCGAAGCGATTGAGAACGATCACATGCTGGAGAATGTGCGGCGCGTCGAGGCGTATCTGCGCGCGCGTTTGCGTGAAGTTGAGCAGATGGTTGCAGTGCATGGGCTCGGGTTTTTGTTGGGGATTGAGTTTAAGGAGAGTGCGGCGGCCGTTCATAAGAGATTGCTCGAACGCAAGATCATTACTGGAACGTCGAGCGATCCGAAAGTACTGAGGTTATTGCCGCCATTGTGTCTGACCGAAGAGCACATTGACGAGTTTGTTTTAGCCATGGATTTTCACGGATGATCAGCACGATGGATCTAACTCGCGAGCAGATCGAGAAGTTACTCGAATCTGCGTTGCGGTTTAAGCGCGGTGAGGATGTTTCGAAGCCGCTCGCGGGTAAGTCTGTGGCGCTCGTGTTTTTCAATCCGAGTCTGCGGACGCGCGCGTCAATGCAGGTTGGGATTTATGAGTTGGGTGGGAATGCTGTCGTGCTTGAGCCCGGTGGGACCAGTTGGACGCTCGAGCATCGAACCGGCGCGGTGATGGACGGAGACAAGACTGAGCACGTCGCCGAGTTTGTGCGCGTGCTCGAACGATATTGTGTCGCGATTGGCGTGCGAACTTTCGCGGCGTTAAAGAATTGGGAAGAAGAGCGGACGGATCCGATCCTGAATGCGTTTGTGCAATACGCGTCGGTTCCGATCATTAATCTTGAATCGGCGATGCATCATCCCTGCCAATCGCTGGCAGATATGCTGACGATTCGTGAAAAGCTCGGCGTCGAACGTAAGCGCGTCGTGCTCACGTGGGCCTGGCACCCGAAGCCGCTGCCGATGGCCGTGCCGAACAGTTTCGCGCTCGCCGCCGCGCAGATGGGCCACGATCTCGTGATCGCACATCCGCCCGGCTACGATCTTGATGAAGAGCTGATCGAGACTCTGGGGGCGACAGTTACGAATGATATCGATGCTGCCTTTAATGGCGCGGATGTTATCTACGCGAAGAGCTGGGGATCGAAACAGTTTTACGGCAACACCGATCAGGACAGTGCCACGCGCGCACAATACCGAAGCAAGTGGATCGTCGACGAAGAAAAGATGTCGCACACAAATAACGCCATCTTCATGCACTGTCTGCCGGTGCGCCGAAACGTGATCGTGACCGATGCCGTGATCGATTCGCCCGCGTCCGTCGTGATCGACGAAGCTGAGAATCGTCTGCACGTGCAGAAAGCAATACTGGCAGGGTTGTTGGGAGGCTAGACCATGCTCGAAACCAAAGCGATTGTCGGCGATCAGCTTCGTTTGGATCTGCTGCGCGAGGCGTTGCCCTATATTCAGCGGTTCAAAGGACAGACGTTTGTTGTCAAACTCTCGGGTAAGGTCACGGAAGATCATGAGAACCTCACTTCACTCGCCGAAGAGCTGGCGTTGTTGCACCAGGTTGGCATTCGCATCTGCGTCGTGCACGGCGGTGGTAAACAGCTCAGCGAGCTCGCGAAGAAACTCGGGATCGAGCAGACGATCATCGAAGGCCGGCGCGTCACTGACGACGCCACACTCGAAATGGCGAAGATGATCTTTGCCGGAAAGATCAATACAGACATTCTCGCGGCGCTCCGTCATCGCGGCATTGAAGCGGTGGGACTATCGGGCGTCGACGGCAATATCGTTCATGCCGAGAAGCGCCCGCCGAAAGAGATCCTGAATCGCGAAACAGGCGTGCGCGACAAAGTCGATTTCGGATTCGTCGGCGACGTGGTCCAGATCAATGCGCGACTATTAACGGTCTTGCTGGATCACGGTTACTTGCCGGTGATCTCGTCGCTCGGTGCGGACGATGAAGGCATGGTCTTCAACATCAACGCCGATACGATCGCCGCCGAGATCGCAGTTCAATTAAAGGCCGAGAAACTCATCCTGCTCAGCGATGTTGACGGAATCTATCTAACCGCGGGCGACAGCCAGACAAAGTTGTCCCGCGTCACCGCAGCCGAAGCCGGTGAGTTGATTAGCAATGGCTCTGCTTCGGGCGGAATGATCCCGAAGCTGCAGAGCATCATCGTCTTGTTAGAGCGCGGCGTTCACAGCGCACACATCATCAGCGGCACCAAACGAAATGCACTCCTGTCCGAGATCTTCACGGACAAAGGCACCGGCACGATGATCGTCGCGTAATTGACCACGGGCGGCCACGGAGGGCCGCCCCTACAGTTGTTGCTCATCTGGCGCCTTCAATGAACTGGCGTGATGGACCACAACTGTAGGGGCGGCCCTCCGTGTCCGCCCGTGGTTCAATCATCTACCCCACCGGTGACTGTGGCAGGAACCGATCGCGATCGAACGGCGGTTCTTCGTGATCGGGCATCGGATCGTCAGGCCAATCGTGCGCCCACTGCCGTCGATACTCATCGTCCGCGTAATACTTCAGGTACGTGTGGTTGTCGTCTTCGCCGCCACTTCCAGTCAGATCGATCATATAAGCGTAGCTGGGATTCTCAGGAAACAGCACCGTCTCTTCACGCAGCGCATCGTGATAAAGATACTCGTACAGATCGCGATCCGAGAGATGGTTCGTATGCAGGACGTAAGCCCCGACCGATGACATGCGATCGATGAGTTCCTTCAGTTTGATCTTCAGCGCATCGTCGTCGAGTGTCTCAGGCGCCGGCACTTCCAACCCCGCATTCTCGAGCAGGCGCAGCAGGCTGATCTGTTCGGCAGTTTCGTATTCGAGTACATGCCGCAGGAATTCTTCTTCCATATCAGCGGGCATCGACTCGAGTGTGGACGTGTTGCCGCCGAGTTTTTCCAGTTCAGCGCGCAGTTTGTTGATGCGTTCTTCCTGGCTGGGCTCGTCAGCAAATTCTATGAATGTCATGTTGTTGCTCCTTAAGGTTAGAGGTTGAGGTTTGAGGTGCCTTGGGAGCATGTGAGGCCCTCCGTACGCTTTGAGGGGTAGCGCATTGTGCCACGGATCATACGGATTTTAAAACCAGACCAGCGCTGATCAATCATTTCGGCGGCGAGGGCGCGGTGAACATATCTAAATTCGACAACCCGAGACTCTGCTCGATCTCTTCCATTCGCTTCAGTGCCGTCTCGAATCCATCGCTTCCAAACTGCGCGTGCTCGATCTCTTCAAACTTCTCGCCTAACGAGTCGAGCTCATTGCCGCCGACTGCAGCCTTCCACGCCGGAAATACAACCGTGTCTTCAATCGCGGCATGGTGCTCATACATGCGCACAAACGACTCCAACGCCTTCGCGAGCGGTTCGATACTGTTCGACGCAATCTTGTCCGCCTGCGAGATCGACAACAGGTAATCCGTGATCTGGCGTCCGCGCACGTGCTGGGCCAACAATATATCGACGTACGGCGTCGCCGCGTTCGTCGTCTTCTTTACCGCCGGAAAGATGAAGACCTCTTCCAATTGCTTCTCGTGGTACTCCTCGCCAAACACTCGAAACAAATTCGCCGTTTTTTCCAGTGCGTCGGGCGGCACTGATGCCGGATCCTGCCGCAACCGAACCGCCGATTCCTGGTAGACCAGCAACGCACGTCGCAGTATTCCGTGTTCGCGCATCAAGTCTTCAGTCGCAGTCACCTCGATCGGCTCAGCCTCGCCCGGTGCGGGCGCTTCTTTGTTTTCATCATTCGTGGCGCCGCCGGTGCGGGTTTGCGTGTTACTACGACATGCATTAACTAAAACTCCGGCGCCCGCGACGGAAATACCTGCTATAAGCTGTCGTCTTTTTATGTCCATGCCTTTGATATTACTCCGTAGACGAAGTTAGACTAAGCGCAATCAATGGACAACAAGGAAATTGCCCGCCGGTTCTATCGTCTTTCTGCGCTCATGGAAGTTCGCGGCGACGATCCATTTCGCCTGCGCTCGTATCGTAACGCAGCCGAGGCGATCGAAGTGTGGCCGACGTCGCTGAAAGAGATTGCGGATCAGGAGGGCGTCGCGGGCTTGCAGGAAATTCCGGGCGTGGGCAAAGCGATCGCGGGCAAAGTTGTCGAGTTATTGACAAAGGGAACTTTCGACGCGTGGGAACGACTCACCGCAGAGACCCCGGAAACCGTACTAGACCTCCTGGAAATTCCCGGCATCGGCCCGAAGACAGCAGCGCTGCTCCACCAGCGCTTCAAAGTCTCATCCATCCCGGATCTGAAAACGTTCGTAGCCGGCGGCGGCCTCGACCTGGTCGACGGTATCGGGCCCAAAACCGCCGAAAGAATAAAGGAAGCTTTAGCTACAGATTGAATCGGTATACAATCCGCGTTAATCTGTGGCCCACTTCCTAAACCAAACGAGGACAACATGAGCAAAAGAATGAAACGCCGCGATTTCATGCGCAACGGAGCCGTAGCTGGGTTGGCTTTGGCTGCCACCAACGAGGTTCCAGGTTTTCCGACCATCATGACGCAGAGCGCGGTGAAGCCGCTGGTGATTGCGTCTGCTAATGGGAATCGATTCAAGAATGGTGGAAACGTGACTGCGGTGCAGAAGGCGTTCACGATGATGACCGGAGGCGCGGATGTGCTCGACTCGGTGATTGCGGGCGTCAATATCGTCGAGCTCGATCCGCTCGATGACAGTGTCGGCTATGGCGGGTTGCCGAATGCTGACGGCGTGGTCCAACTCGATTCGTCCGTGATGCACGGGCCGAAGAAACGCGCGGGCGCCGTGGGTGCGTTGGAGGGTGTGCGGACGCCGTCGCTCGTTGCCCGGGCGGTGATGGAAGAAACGGATCACCATCTTATCGTCGGCAAAGGCGCGCAGGAGTTCGCGCGCAACATGGGATTCAAGATCGAAGACGATCTCAACACTGAGAACTCGCGCAAACAGTGGCTCGAGTGGAAACGTCGCAGCGATCCGCAACACTATCTCGATCCGAAGAAGCGCGCTGAAGTTGGTCATCGTGTCGCACTCGAGATGCTCGCCGAAGGAAAGCTGCGCGAAGAGAACCTGCACGGCACGATCAACTGCGACGGCATCAACTCGCGCGGTGAGATATGCGGTGTCACGACAACAAGTGGACTCGCGTGGAAGATTCCCGGACGTATCGGCGATTCTCCAATCCTCGGCGCGGGGTTGTATGTCGATGGGGCAGTCGGCGCGGCCGGCTCGACCGGACGTGGTGAAGCGAATCTCTTCAATCTCTGCTCATTCGTGATCGTCGAGGAGATGCGACGCGGCGCGTCTCCAAAAGACGCAGGCATGGAAGTGCTGAACCGCATCAAGAACAACACCGTCGAGAAGCGATTGCTGAACAGCCGCGGACTGCCGAACTTCGGGATCAACTTCTACATACTGAATGCGAAGGGTGAGTTTGCGGGAGTGACGATGTATGAAGGCTCATCGTTCGCGATCTGTAACGAGAATGGCCCACAGACGCTCAAGTCAGAGCCTTTGTTACAGGGCAAGCCAAGTGATTAACCGGCGTTCGGATCGTTCTGCATAATTGTCTCCTTTATTTTTAGCCAGAAATTGGCACAAAAACACAAAGAATATTTCCTGGAACACGCAAATAAGTGAGTTCTTCATTTTTGTGTTTTTGTGCCTTTTTGTGGCGAATACTTAGTTTGCGGTGGCGGGCGTGTTGCCGTACTTCTGCGTTGCGAAGCCGACGATGAGGCCGACAAGCGTGCCCGGCAGGATGATCTCGAAGTAATAACCGCCCTGCATGAACGCCACGAGCCACGCGAGGATCGCGCCCACAATCACGCCAAACAGGATCCCGATCGGCAACGAGTGAAACTTTCTCGCGAAGAAGCCGATCGCGATGCCGGCGATGATTCCTTTGATCGTCGAACCAATCACGATTCCGAAAAGCTCATTTCTTACGGCCGGCGTGAACCACGCAGTCAGGCCGTCGATGGCGCCGAGGACGGCGCCGAGGATTACTCCAATCAGGGGCTTGGACATCGTTTTTCTCCTTCTATTCAGATCGTTCTGTTGTTCTATTAAACGTCTGCCGAGAAATCTTTAATGCCGAGAAGTCAAAATCAAAAAAATTCGCATTAGCAGGTAAGCGAGCACCAGCAAGACCAGAAAGCGGTTCTTGCCAACCCAGCGACTCACTCGCTCAAATGCGTTTTCGCGATACGCGGAGACCGGCTCCGCATCGAGCAAACGACCGATATCCGCGGAGAGATCTGATGCGGTCGCGTAGCGGTTCTCTTTTTCGCTCGACATCGCTTTTGAAGAGATCGCGACAGCAGCTTTGCCTGCTTTGGGCTGATCGTTGAGGAGGAAGTGAAGAACTGCGCCGAGTGCGTAGATATCGGAGCGCTCATCGAGTTGGTCGATCTCGCCGCGCTCTTGTTCGGGTGACATGTAGCGACGAGTGCCGATCACTGTGCCTTCCATTGTCTGATGACCGACAGATGAACGCGGATCGTCGCGGAGGGATATTAATTTGGCTACACCCCAATCGAGTACGAGCACTTCGCCGAAGGATCCGATCATGATGTTTTGCGGTTTGAGATCGCGATGAATGACGCCGTGCGCGTGCGCGAATGCGACCGCATCGCAAACAGACTGAAATTTTCGCAGACGATCGCGCAACGAAGCGCCTTGTGCGGCGTACTCGTCGAGGCGACTGCCACGGACGTATTTCATGGCGTAGAAGATTCGGCCATCGGGTAGCGTGCCCACATCGTGAACGGGGACGATACCCGGATGTTCGAGGCGCGCGATGATCTGCGCTTCGCGAATCATTCGATTGCGCAAGTCTTCAGTAATATCAGGTGTGTTTAGAATCTTGATAGCGACGAGACGATCAAGCTCGCGATCCTCCGCGAGACAAACTAGGCCCATCCCGCCACGTCCGAGATCGTTCACGAACCTGTACTTCGTCGCACTGAAATCCGGTTCGCTCACGACGTTGCGCAGGTGAGTCAACTTGTCGTCAGAAAGCCACCTCATTTTTAGACATTGACTCCCAGCAACGAACGCGCCTCAGTGCGAAACTCTTCGTCAGTAGCGGTTATCTCGCGCAGCTTCTCGAGAACGATGCGGCGGAAGTCGCGACGCGCGGCAGCGAGATAGTTGTTTACTGTTGCGAGCTCAAGTCCGAAATCTTTTGCGAGAGACGCGTAAGAGACCTCCTCGTCGCTCAAGTCGTAACGTTCAAACAGTTGAAAGTGAACAGCGCGGCCTGACTCTTCACAACGTTGTCGAAACACATCGACCGCGAGCGTAAACATCCAACGCACCCACTCACGATGAAAATAGTCTTCGGGGCTGAGTGTGGATGAAGCGTGCGCGGCGAGTTCATGTTCAGCCGCGGCGAAGTCAAGCTGGTAATGGTCCATGTCGCCGCCGCGCTTGAGTCGTTGCCCGGCTTTGCGTTCGTTGGCGACAAAACCGTCGAGACACGTGCGTAGAAACGTCTGAAAGCTCGCCTTGCCCGAGTCGTAAGTGGCGAAGTAATTCTTCTCGAAGGAAAGGGCAAAGAAACTCTGCGTGAGATCCTTGGCGTCTTCGTTATCGGCGTGCCATTTCAGGCGGATGTATTTGTAAGCGGGTTTCCAGTAGCTCGCGAGAATCGTGTCGAATGCGCGACGGCGGACACGGCTGTCCTCGCTGCCGGCGTTGATGATGGCGGAGTGATTGGTGACCGGGAATCTGTGAAGCGGGCCACCGATGTCAGTGTCAGGATCAGTCATTGCACAGGATTTACAAGATTTTACAGGATGAACATGTTAATCCTGAAAAATCTTGTAAATCCTATCTACGGCTGTCTCTTCACGATCACGAGTGTGATGTCGTCGGCGGCGCTCGTGCCCTGGGAAAACTTCGTCAACGACGACTCAATCCGATCGCGTATCCCAGCAGCCGACGCCTCGATATTGCGCGACACCACTTCATATAAACGCGTCGCACCAAACTCTTCACCAGTCGGACTGCAAGACTCAGTCACACCATCCGAATAGATGACGAGCACATCGCCGCCCTGCATTTGTGTACGCCCCTCGCGATACTCAGCATCGCGCTTGATCCCCAATGGCAAACCACCCGAAGCCAGCTGCTCGACAGTTCCAGCCGAATGAACAATCAACGGCGGATTGTGTCCGGCGTTCAAGAACGAGAGCGATCCCGACTCGGGATCGAGCTCAGCATAAAACAGCGTCACAAAGCGGTTCGCGGGAATATTGTCGGCAAGGTAACGATTGACCGCGGAGATTGTCGCCACTAGCGAATCGTGCGACGCTGACTGCGCGTGAATCGCAGCGTGCAGCGACGACATCAACAACGCCGCCGCAGTTCCCTTACCTGACACGTCGCCGAGCGCGATCACCAAACGTCCATCTTCACGCTCGATGAAGTCGTAGTAATCGCCGCCGATCTCGTAACAAGGAAAACTGATGCCCTGAAGCTCGTAACCATTGACGTGCGGCGGCGCAGTCGGTTGAAAGCGCTGCTGGATCTCACTCGCAAGCGCAAGCTCACGCTCAAGTCGCTCACGCTCCAGCCTGGCTTCAACTAGCCGCGCATTCTCGACACGGATTGCAGCGACCGACGCCAACGTAGTCAAAACCTTCAAGTGATCTTCCGTAAATCGACCTTCAGCGATCGGTGAATCAGCGTAGATGATGCCAAACACCTTGTCTGCCACACCGAGCGGCACGGCCAGCACGGATCTCACGCCCTGCAATACCATCGTGCCACTCGCAAAGCGCGGATCGTGTTGCGCGTCCGACGTCAAAACTGACTTGCCACGAATCACGACTTCATCCAGCACGTTGCGAGAAACACGAATCTCCCCAACCTCACCAACGCGATCGCGTAGCCGCGCCACTGCGACGCGCAAGTCTTCACTACCCTCGTCGCGCATCATGATCAGGCAGCGATCCGCAGGCACTGACTCAAACACGAGCGACACGATCTGTTCGAGAGTTTCATTCAACGTCGCAGACGCGAGGAGGGTGATTCCCACCTTGCTGATCAGCGCCAGCAAGTCGCCCTGCTTCGCCGCTTTCGGAGTGACTGTCGTAACTGTCGACGACGATACGATCTCTTCCGGTTGCGTGCGCGCGCCTTCGATCGCTTCGAGTAAGCCTGATGTCGTGCGGTCGCCTGACGCGAGCGCGATCGTCGCTTCCGGAAGTGATGTTCCGGAGTTGTCAGTGATCATCGTCGCGCCTAGACCGGAGTTGAACGTGCCGTCGTCAAAGACGATCTCCGTCTCTCCGATCTGAATGCGTCCCCCGGCGGTCAGATGAATTGCGCCTTCGACCGTCGCGCCGTTGTAGAGCGTGCCGTTTGCAGAGCCGAGATCCTGCAGGATGTACTCGTCTCCTTCGCGGCGCACTTCTGCATGCACGCGCGAGGCGAACGGATCGGGAATGCAAAGATCGTTGCGCGCGGAACGGCCGATAGTTATACGAAGCCGGCCGAGTGGAAAATGGTCCGGCGCGCGGTCGGGGTACTTAACTATAAGCTCTGTCATTTTGCCTGAAGACACGGGTGGTACTAAGGAAGCGTCAAACTAGATCGAACCCTCACGAACGACAATGGTGCCGGCTATCATATCGTGCAAGCCCCTGCCATGCACGGACACCGCGGCAAGCAAAAACCCGAGACCGAGAAGTGCGAACGAGAGCGGATAACCAACGAAATGACGTAACGCCGCGCGACCGATGCCCATAGGAGCGCCGTCGTTTCTTTCGATGCGCAGCCCGGTGGCCCACTTACCGAGCGTCATGCCAGTGAAACCG
>DATFDT010000360.1:0-12783 GCA_035251975.1 Pyrinomonadaceae bacterium
TGTCCAGCGCACAATGCGCTACGAGGCGACTAAATTCTGTGGAAAGCCCGCTGGTCCAGTTTCAGAACGTCACCTACTCCCTTCCAAACGCCACCATCATTTCTGATCTGAACCTGACCGTCGAACAAGGCGAGACGCTTGTGTTGCTGGGCGAGTCAGGTTGCGGGAAAACCACGACGCTCAAGTTGATCAATCGCATGTTAACTCCCACTTCGGGTGAGGTGCGGGTCGAAGGAAAGTCGACGACGGCTTGGGATCCGATTGAGCTGCGACGCCGCATCGGCTATGTGATTCAGGAAGGCGGGCTCTTTCCGCACTTCACGATCGCGCGAAACGTTGGTCTCGTGCCTTCACTCCTCGATTGGGACGACGCACGCAGAAACGAACGCGTGCGAGAGATGCTGAATCTGGTCGGACTCGATCCGGACCGGTTCGCTGAGCGTTATCCACGCGAGTTGTCTGGCGGACAACGGCAGCGCGTCGGAGTCGCGCGCGCCCTCGCAGCCGATCCGCCGTTGCTCCTGCTCGACGAGCCTTTTGGCGCGCTCGATCCCCTCACGCGCGCAAGTTTGCAGCGCGAATTTGCCGAACTGGCCACGCGTTTAGGCAAGACTGCGGTGCTCGTCACTCACGATGTTCGCGAGGCGATGATTCTCGGACAACGCATCGGGTTGATGCACAAAGGACGGTTGCTGCTGCTCGAATCGCCCGAACGCTTTCGCGCGTCAGACTATCCGCAGGCCCGCGCATATCTTGAAACGCTGAACGTTAACGGAGGCGCGCATTGAGCTTCTGGCAGTTTCTCCAGGCAAACTGGTCGGAGCTGTTGCTGCTCGTGCGACAACACATCGTGCTCGTCTTCGTGTCGATCCTCGTTGCGGTGATCATCGGCGTTCCAACAGGGATAATTTTGACCCGTTATCGCGCGTTGCGTGGTCCAGTGTTGGGCATCGCGAACGTGATGCAGACGATTCCGAGTCTCGCGTTGTTTGGTTTTCTGATTCCGCTTCCGTTCATCGGCGGCATCGGCACGCGCACCGCCCTCGTCGCGCTTGTGCTCTATTCGCTTTTGCCGATCATTCGCAATACGGTGACGGGAATACTCAACGTCGATCCAAACGTTCGCGAAGCAGCAGTGGCGATGGGAATGACCGGCGGCCAGGTGCTCAGACAAGTCGAGCTACCGCTCGCGATGGGCGTGATTGTTACTGGCATTCGCGTCGCGACGGTGATCGCGGTTGGAGTGACGACGATTGCTGCGGCTGTTGGCGCAGGCGGACTTGGAGTTTACATCTTTCGTGGTTTGCGACAGTACGACAACAACCTGTTGCTTGCCGGCGCGTTGTCGGCGGCACTGCTGGCGCTCGCGGCCGACTTTCTTTTGGGCGTGGTTGAGCGGCAGTTTAGTTTTGAAACAAAAAGAAGTTCAGGCGTGCGAAAGCTCGCGCTCGCTATCGCGGTTGTGCTGGTCATTGGTGGCGCTGTTTTCTGGTTGGGCCGTTCGACACCGTCGAGCGAGAGTCGCGTAGCTGTAGGATCGAAAGACTTCACCGAATCAGCACTGCTCGCCGAGATCGTTGCGCAGATGCTCGAGGCGCGCGGCGTTTCGGTCGAACGGCGTTTTGAGCTCGGCGGAAACCTGCCGCACGAAGCGCTCGTCGCGGGCACGCTCGACATCTATCCTGAATACACAGGCACATCTTTCACGGCGATACTCCAGCACGCGCCGATTACCGATCCACGCGCGGTTTACGATCAGGTGAAGCAGGAGTATGCGGACAAGTTCAGGGTTGAAGTGAGCCAGCCGCTCGGATTTGAAAACACTTTCGCGATCCTCGTGCGCGGTGACGATGCACGACGGCTAAACCTCAAGACGATTTCAAACGCGACAACGGAAGCGCCGCGCTGGCGTGCAGGGTTCGGACAGGACTTTATGTCGCGTGCGGATGGTTATCCAGGCTTCTCGAAGACGTACGGATTGAAGTTTGCCGAAGTGCGCGAGATGGATCTTTCGTTGACTTACATCGCGCTCTCCTCGCGACAGGTCGACCTGATCGCCGGCAACTCGACTGAAGGCCGCATACCGACCCTCGATTTATTTCAACTCGCAGACGACCGTCGTTACTTTCCACCGTACGAAGCTGTTTATCTCGTGCGTCAGGATTCATTGACGCGCGTGCCGGCGCTGCAAGAGGTGTTAGGCAAGCTTGCGAATGCGATCTCGACTGAGGAGATGCGACGTTTGAATTACGAAATTGACGGCACGAAGCGCGATCCGAAGGAAGTTGTGAAAGAGTGGCTAAAAGGGAAAGGTTTCTAGCTTTAGCTGCTGGGCGCCTCGTCGGGAAGCGCCCAAGCCTCTAGTATTCAGTTGTCAGAAGGCCCTGGGAAGCCTCAGTGAGGCCCCTAATCACTGCCTTCCTGGCTCGTTGTTCCAGCCGTATCCTGTTCTTCAGTAGTGGTCGGCGTGCCAGTCTGCGGAGCATTACCTCCTCCAGTATCATTAACCGGCTTTTCCTTGTTAGGTGTTTCTGACATATCTTGATCTCCTTGCATGGTTGGGAGTTGAGCCACGGTGGATCAACTTTGTTAAGGGATATAAACCTGAATATCAGGCCGTGTAGTGTATTGCTTGAAGGTGTCTGGGCCCCACAATTGCTCAAGTTTAGAGCGCACAAACACAGCATTTTTAGACATTTCTTCCGCTTTAGTTTTATCTCCTACTTGTTCGGCCGCACGTGCGGCAATGGCCCACGCGCGCCATTCAGATTCCCGTTGTTCACTACGTGCGAATCTTTCCTGCGCTTTGGTCGCCAACGTTAACGCAGTTTGCGGATCGTTCGCCTTTAAGGCAGCCTCTCCACAACGCAGGAGCGCAACTGAGTATAAGCCAAAGTTGCCGGAGTTTGATGAGACTTCCATAGCATCGTCACACAATTGTTTAGCCTCTTTTTTCCCCCCGGAAACGCTCTTCATCAAAGCGAGGAAGTACTTGCTTTCGATCAGCACATCGGATCTAGCTGGCGCTGTCTTGACGGCCTCATCTGCCGAGACAGTTGCATGTGCTAGGTTTCCTTCACTGAAACTCAACTCCGCCTTAATGAGTTGAAGCTCCGGCAGCAATTGCGTGTAAGAACCTTTCTGCTTGTCGACCATTTTGAAGAGGTTTTCAAGCAAACTCCTTGCTTCGCTCAACCGGCCTAACCTCGCCAAAGTCCTGGCCCGGAGCGTGTTGGTAAATGCTATTGAAAACGTGTCCTCTGCTAATTCATAGGCCTTGAGAGCACTGTCGCACTTTTCCAGCGCGGCTGGATAGTTTTCCTCGTCAAAACGCAGCAGGCTAATTTCGTAATCCAGATCGCCCATGGCTCCCGGGCTATTGCTTCCCTTGACGATTTCTATCTTTTGATTCAGTGCTTGTTCGGCGGCGGCAAAGTTGGCCTGACGACGATAGCCTCGAACAAGCTGCGTCAGACAGATACCCACGCTCCGCGGATATTTCGTTTGCTGAAAATACTCCAATGCCTGCTGCACCATTTTCACGCCCTCATCGACTCGCGAGGTTTGAATGTACAAACCTCCCAGATTCGATAGTCCGCGTGCCTCACGCAGGCGTCCTTTGTTCGCCCTGGCAAACTGGATCGCTTGATTGAAGTAGAACTCCGCTCTTTCATCGTTGCCCCTGCTTGAAAAGGAGTTTCCGAGCTCGATCAAACCACCCGCAGCGAGATTCTCAAGTTGCTTCTGTTGTGCAAAACTGACAGCCTGCGTCGCATAGTTTTCGGCTTCTGAAAACAAACCACGTTGCGAATGTAGATAACTCAAATCGATTAACGTGGTGATTTGTTGCGCTTCATTGCCGATCGCTCGTGAAGCGTTGAGCGACTGTTGAAAATAATCCTTCGCCTCGTCAAACCGACCTTTATCATCACGCAAGAGAATGCCACGCCAGCGCAATATTTCGATCTTGCCTTCTTCATTGCTTCCTGCTTGATACAATCTCTCTGCCTCATCAAACATTGCGGTCGCGGCTTTTGTATCCTGCTTGCGCTGATAGACGATGCCGGCTCGTAAATAGGCGGTGGCATACTGGCGCTTGTTCAACTCGATCGCTTTTAAGTAGTTCTCGAGTGCTTTTTCTGTGTTGCCATCGTTCTCATAAGCGTAGCCAAGATCAACGTACACTGACCCTTCGTCTGGTGCTATTTTTGCAATCTCGGTATACGCGTTCACCGCATCACCAAATTGTCTGGTCGTGGTTGCAAGGATCGCGTCCAAGTACAACGCATCTCGCGGCGAAAGAGGGGAACGATCCTTAAGCTGTGTAGCAATGAGTAGCTCATCTTTCGCGCGGTCCGTAAAGTCAAGCTCAGTCCATGCCTGCGCGAGGCGGGCATGAGCTAAAGCGTAACGTTGGTCAAGTTCAACCGCTTGAGCGAGAGCTTTACTGGCCTGATAGTATGCGCCGTTCCGAAGGTGTTCAGTTCCCTTATCGTACCAATGTAGAGCCCCGGCAGAAGGCTGGTAGTAACTTCGCGGCCAGAAGTAATAAGCCGCCCAGATTACTAATCCGGCGCCGATAAAAATGGGAATCACGGATGCGATTGAAAAACGCTGTCGCCGCAGTTGCATCGTCAGCGTCCCTAACGCATTCGTGGCGCGCTTGAATCCTTCCGTCGGTTTGGTTGGCCGACTCGATACGGGAACGCCTGTGCCACTCAGACCCGTCGCGGCATCTTTCAAGTCCTTTAGAAACTCGGCCGCCGTCTGGTAACGCGCGTCGACCTTCTTTTGCAACGCTTTCAACGTCACTCGATCCAGCGCGGGCGTCACGTTGGGATTGATCTTCGAAGGCGGTGGCGGCGTGACATGAATGATCTGCGCGCCAATTTCCAACACGCTGCCGCCTGAGAACGCCGACTGCCCAGTCATGCACTCGTAAAGCAGCGCTCCGAGCGCGAACAGGTCGCTACGTCCATCAACGTCTTTACCGGTCGCCTGTTCGGGTGAAAGGTAGAGCGGCGTTCCCACGATCACGTCGCTGCGCGTTTTCGTCGCGTAAATCGTCTTCGCGTCGAGATCGACGTCGCTCGAAGGCGGCTCAAACAGGTGTTTGACTAGTCCGAAGTCGACCACTTTCACCTGGCCACGCTCGTTGACGAGGACGTTCGAAGGTTTGATATCGCGGTGGACGATGCCCTGCTGGTGTGCTTCGCCGAGTGCTTCAGCAACAGCCGAAATGATTTCCACCGAGCGATTAAGCGTGAGCCCTTCGTCAAGAAGATCGCTGAGCGACTTCCCTTTGACGTACTCCATCACGATGAACGGCTGACCAGTCGTGGTCTCGCCGTAGTCGTGGACCATCGCGATGTTTATATGGCTCAGCGCGGAGACAGCTCGTGCTTCACGAATGAAGCGCGCACGGTAGTGATGGTCAGTGGCAGTGAGAAACTTGATCGCGACTCGCCGCGCGAGGTGCAGGTCCTCGGCGAGATAAACCGCGCCCATGCCACCTTCGCCAAGTTTTTCTAGAATTCGATAATGGGAGACAGTCTGGCCGATCATGCTCGCTTGGATCCATCGGGTTGCGAGAGAGAGATGTGCGGTGGTGCGAGTGTTTACATGGCAGGCATTGTGCGACAGGATTACAGGATTTTCAAGAAAATCCTGAAAATCGTGTAAACCCTGTAATCCTGTCAAAGGCTTTACAGTACGGTTTCCCGTATCTTCTTCTCTTGCGCACCTCGAAATTCATGTAACTTCTGCCGCAACTCAGGCCGGCTATTCGCAAGTATCGCGACCGCGAAAAGCGCCGCATTTATCGCGCCTGGCTTGCCAATCGCAAGCGTTGCCACCGGAATTCCACCCGGCATCTGGACTGTCGCCAGCAGCGAATCAAGTCCGTTCAGGGCGTCGCTCTTCATCGGCACGCCCAGCACCGGCAGCGTCGTATGCGCGGCGAGCACTCCGGCGAGATGGGCCGCGCCGCCCGCTGCACCAATGACAACTTCCAACCCACGGGATTCCGCGGTTGATGCAAACTCCGCCGCCAGCGATGGCGATCGGTGCGCTGAAATCACCCGGCACTCGTGCTCCACTCCAAACTGAGTCAGCGTCTCATCCGCATGGCGCATCGTGTCCCAGTCAGACTGGCTACCCATAATGACTGCTACCAACGGTTCATTTCCATTTTTTTCCGCCATCTTATTCTCCCCACTATTCACCTTGATCCAACGAGAACCCGCGCTCGCCATCGAATGTATAAAGACCTTCCGTCTTGATGAAATCGTAACCCGCGTCAGCGATACGACCGAGCAGCGACACAACCTGCGCATGCGCGACTTTGCCGCCGTTCGACTCGGTCAGAAATCGACAGCGCCAGTGGTCGGAACAAAAAGTTTCCTTGTGACCGCCGGGCCAAACTTTCACACCACGATTGCTGATCATCGTGAGTTTGACGCCGTCGCCGTTGACTTTACTGAGCGCTTCGCCGAGATCGTTAGGCGAGCCCTGGGTCCAATCGAGGAAAACGTCAACACCGACGAGTTCCTTCTGCGGCGCCTTCCGGCTGGCGGTGCTCGCATGCGACTCCTCGCCCTTGGAATACTTCCTCGACTTCAAAATCTGCGGCGTTTGGCCCAACCGCTCGATGACCGCGTCCGCAAACTCCTTAGTGCCAACTTTCTGTTTGCTGACTTTTTCCTCGTAAATGTCGTACGTGTGAATGCCGTCTTCAATCGCTCGCAGCCACGCGTTGTGAACACGTTCGGCGTGGTTAGTTAAGCCGACGTGGACCAGCATCATCACCGCGCCCAGCAGGAGTCCCGACGGATTCGCGAGGTTCTGTCCGGCACGTCGCGGCGCCGATCCGTGTATCGCCTCAAACATCGAAACGTGCTCGCCGATGTTTGCCGAACCGGCGAGTCCGACTGATCCGGCAATTTGCGCGGCAACGTCGGAAAGTACGTCACCATAAAGGTTTGGCATCACGATCACGTCGAATGCTTCCGGTGTGTCGGCGAGTTTCGCGGCGCCGATATCAACGATCCAATGCTCGTTTTCGAGGTCAGTATATTCAGCCGCAACTTCGTCAAAGATCTTATGGAACAGACCGTCAGTCAGCTTCATGATGTTGTCTTTCGTGAAGCAGGTGACTTTCTTGCGGTTGTTCCGGCGCGCATACTCAAACGCGTAACGAATAATCTTCTCGGATCCAGGACGCGAGATCAGTTTCAAACACTGCACGACTTGGTTTGTTTGCCGGTGCTCGATCCCGGCGTAAAGATCCTCTTCATTCTCACGCACGATCACGACGTCCATCACCGGATGCTTCGTCTCGACAAACGGGTGATACGAAACGCAAGGCCGTACGTTTGCGTACAGCCCGAGCACTTTACGAACGGTAACATTCAGGCTCTTGTAGCCACCGCCCTGCGGTGTGGTGATGGGTGCTTTAAGAAAGACTTTGGTGCGTCGTAACGATTCCCACGAACTCGGCTCGATGCCCGATGAGTTGCCGGCGAGATAGACTTTCTCGCCGATATCGATGGTTTCAATCTCGAGGGGCGCTCCGGAAGCTTCGAGGATGCGGAGCGTAGCGGCCATGATCTCGGGCCCGATGCCGTCGCCATTAGCCACAGTGATAGGAATAGGTTGCGACATTTTCCAAACCTTTCTACGTTGTTTTATCCACAGATTACACGGATTATACCGAATCTGTGTAATCTGTGGATTAAAGGTCAAATTTATCCTTGACCCTTTCCAAGGGCTCCTGCATACTTTTGCCTACCAGTTACCTGCTCTCGCGCATCAATGGTGATTAGCGCCTGCCCGTGATCCTAACGCGACGTGGTTCGGCTGAATAGAGAGTGAGGCAGTTGTCAACCAGTTAGAAGCCGCTCTCGAGATTTTTTTAGAGCATCGGGTTCGTCGCAGCTCGCCGAAAGTATCGGTCGTCCCCCCCGAACTGGATCAGCGAATTCCAGCAAGACCCGCGCTTCCCTTCAGATAAGGATAGTTAGAATGGCTACAAAACTCTATGTCGGAAATCTCTCGTTTCGTACTACGAGCGAGGAACTGCGCGAGGCTTTCGCGTCAGTAGGAACAGTCGAATCAGCTTCGGTCATTGAAGATCGCGAGACAGGACGATCGCGCGGCTTTGCTTTTGTGGAAATGGCAACCCCTGAAGAAGCAGCAGCAGCCATCGAGGCTTTCAATGGCAAAGACTTTGGCGGACGCAATCTAACCGTCAACGAAGCCAAGCCCAGGACTGACCGGGGCGGTGGTGGTCGTGGTGGTTATGGTGGTGGACGTGGTGGCGGTCGTGGGGGTTACGGCGGCGGTGGCGGCCGTGATCGCGACAACGATCGTTACGAGCGCGAGCCCCGCTGGTAAGACGTTGGCCACGGATTACACGGATTTAAGATCCCTATTCTGTGTAATCCGTGGCAAATTAGTTTCTGGCCTGAGGCACGATCTTCAGAGTTAACTTCTCACTACCTCGCTTCACTTCAATATCGTATTCCTGACCGGCTTTCATTTCCCCCAGCGCATACGTGTAGTCGTAGACGTTCTTCACTTCTCGATTACCGATCTTGACGATCTTATCGCCTGCTTTCAGTCCAGCCTTTGCGGCGGGAGAATCGTCGCGCACGCCGTCGAGTAGTAATCCATCGTTACTGTCTGCATAGTTTGGAATCGTTCCGAGATAAACACGGAAGCCACCACCGCGCGGCGGGTCGCTCTTCGCTTTCGTGAAAGTGAGTCGCGGGTCCGCTGAGTCGACATCTCTAACAATACGCGCCACGAGACTCAAAATGCGCGCTTCGTCGTTGTAGTTGATCTTATCGAACGTGTCAGAGGGTTTGTGATAGTCGCTGTGCGTTCCCGTCCAGAAGAACAGAACCGGGATCTGTTTGCTGTAGAACGATGAATGATCGCTTGGACCATAGCCGTCTTCGTTCATCGTCAAATCGAAGGCCCCATTCGGATCGGTGGTCACGATCGGACGGCCGTTTGCAGAAACTACGATCGGAACACCATTCGGAGCAGGCGAGCCCGAGTTGGCCGTGATGGTCGTCTTTTGAGACATGTTTGCCTGGGTGATTAGCCCACGCCACTCTTGCGCCGTTCCCACACCCCCGATCACGAGTTTGCGATCTTTCATGCGGCCGATCATGTCCATGTTGATCATGGCGACGGTTTTGTCGAGCGGCACGAGCGGGTGATTGACGTAGTAGTTCGAGCCGAGCAGTCCTTCCTCCTCGCCACCGAAAGCGATGAAGACGAGTGTGCGTTTGAGCTTTGTTCGTTGCGTGTTGAAGATGCGCGCGAGCTCGAGCAAGCCTGCGGTTCCGGAGGCGTTATCGTCAGCGCCGTGATGGATCTCGCCGGAGCGCGGCGCGAGGCTTCCTTCACCGCCACGGCCGAGATGATCGTAATGTGCGCCGATGACGATGTATTCGTTCTTTAGAACCGGATCTGAGCCCTCGATCACGCCGATGACGTTGTGTGCCGGAACGTCTGCGCGTACGACGTCGGTTGCGAGCGTGAGCTGTTTCGCGTTCGCCAGCTTCTCGGCTGTTTGTTTGGAAATCACGGCGACCGGAATGCCTGCGAGGCCGGCATTGTCGTAATGCAATTTCGCGAGCGCATCGTTTTTGAGATCGTCTTCACTCGAGATGATTAAGAGCGCGCCGACGCCCGCGCTCTGAGCGGCCGCAACCTTAAAACGCAACTGACCGGCGGCTGTAAATTTTCCGTGGGGGTTGTCGCCGTCGGGCGTACCCTTTTGGATCACGGCAACCTGGGTTTTTGAGTATGTGCCTTTGTAGTCGTTGTGATTGAGTTCGTTCGCGGTGATGCCATAGCCGGCAAATACGACTTCTGTTAAGTCGAGCTTCTTGTTTATTGAAATGCCGAGCGGCATCCAATCTTCGCCGACGCGAAAGTCGCTGCCGCTCGCTGAGAGCACATTGTTTTTGCCGAGCTCGACGCTACCGATGTATGGGAACGTTTGCAGGTAACGCGCCGACATTACATTGATTTTGCGTGAGTCAGTGGCGGGCGCAGGCCGAAGGCCGAGACGCTCGAACTCCCTGGCGATATACTTTGCGGCCTGATTGGCGCCCGCAGTCCCGGTGCGTCGACCATCCAACTCATCAGACGCGAGGTAAGTCACGTGTTGCTGAATCTTCGCAGCAGACGGCTCAGTCTCAGCTTGCTGTGCGACAGCGGCAAACGTCGCGAGTAACAGCGCGGCAACGAGGGCAGTAAATCTCTTAGTATTCATTTTTGTGCCTCTTGTGGCTACTCAACCCAATCCGCAATAAACACATTCGTCTCGCCCTGCGTTTTCGCATTCCGGTTTGAGGCGAACACGAGCTTCTTTCCGTCAGGCGAGAACATTGGAAATCCATCGAATGTGTCGTTGAACGTGATCCGTTCTAATCCGGTCCCATCCGTGTTGATCTTGTAGAGATCGAAATTCCTACCCCGCGGGTCGTCCATGTTGGAAGCGAAGATGATTCGCTTTCCATCCGGGAAGAAGTATGGACCAAAGTTGGCCTTGCCGTTGCTCGTCACCTGCCGCTTGTTCGAACCGTCAGCATTCATCACCCAGATTTCGAGCGTCGTCGGACGAATCAGATTCTGTTTCAAAAGATCTGTGTAGTCGGCTTTCTGCTGGTCCGTCTGCGGATGATTAGCGCGATAGACGATCTGTTTGCCGTCGTACGACCAGAATGGACCACCATCGTATCCCAGCTCGTTTGTGAGTCGACGCACGTTCTTGCCATTCGCGTCCATCGTGTAGATATCGAGATCGCCGTCACGCATCGACGTGAACACGAGCTTCTTACCGTCGAGTGTAATGGTTGTTTCTGCGTCGTAGCCCGGCGTGTTCGTCAGTTGTTTTAGATCGGAGCCGTCGGGCTTGGCAGTGAAGATGTCGAACGACGGGTACACCGCCCACACGTAACCTTTCGAGAAGTCAGGTCGTGGTGGACACTGTTTGTCGCCGAGATGCGTTGACGAGTAGAGAATGCGCTTCGCGTCAGGAAAGAAGTACGAACAGGTCGTACGTCCATCGCCGTTCGAGATCATCTTCACATTCGAGCCGTCGATGTTCATCGTGTAGATCTGATCGCAGCCGTGTCCTTCGCGCGTTGATTGAAAGATGAGTTGTTTGCCGTCAGCGGAGAAGTAAGCCTCGGCATTCTCGCCGCCGAAGGTTAACTGCTTGAGATTTTGAAGATGTTTTTCGTTGGGAAGAACCAGTTGATTTTGTTGTGTTGTAGCGGGGGCCACACCGAACAGAATCACGACGACAAAAAACAGTGGTAATTTTAGTGAGCTCATACGGCCGTTTTAGACAGGATTACAGGATTTTCAAGATTTACAGAATTAGCGCGACGGCGTCGACGAATAAGAAGGATCAGCGCCCAGATACCAATGACAAGACTGATCAACTGAGAAGTCGAAAGCCCGGTTAGAGATGTTAGACCGAGAACGTCGCCCCGCGGATCGTCGCGCACAAACTCGATCGCGAAGCGAATCGCAGAGTAGAACAAAGCGTACGCAAGAATCACTTGCCCATCGAAGCGTTTGCGTTTGTGCAGCCAGAATAGAAAGAGAAACACGAGCAGCATTCCGAACGATTCGTAGAGCTGCGTGGGATGGAGGTGGGCGTCGATTGGTACCCCAGTTATCTGATGGCCGGCCTCAGTAAATTTTACGCCCCACGGAAGCGTGGTCGGCTTGCCCCAGCAACAACCGGCGGCGAAGCAGCCCTGGCGTCCGAAGAAGTTTCCGATCGCGATTCCCGGCGCACACGCGTCAGCAGTTTTCCACCACGGCAACTTGTAACGCTTCATCAGGAAATAGCCGGCGAGCACGGCGCCGAGCAATCCGCCATACCAGACACCACCGGAGCGGAGAAAATCGAGAGAGAGAAACAGCGCCGGATTGTCGCGGTAATCAGGCTCCGTGAAGAGCATCAGGATCTTCGACCCGACGAGTCCCGCCAGCAGCATCCACAAACATAGATCGTAGATTTTTTCGGCCGGCAATCCATCCCGCCGCGCGAGCCGAACCGCGATCAGAATCGCGCACAGAAACGCGATAGCGAGAAACACACCATAGGTGTTGATGGGGAAATTACCGATTCGAAATAGCTCAGGATACATCCGCTTTCATCCGTGTCGATCTGTGACTAAAAATTAGATCGTACGCCAACAATAAAGCTCCAACCGTAATGCTCGCATCGGCGATGTTGAACGTGGGCCAGTGGTAGTCGCCGGCATGCAGAACGATGAAATCGATCACATAACCGAGTCGAGCGCGGTCAGTCAGGTTGCCCAGAATTCCTGCGAGCAGAAGAGAACACGCGCCGAGCACGCGATCGTCGTTACGCGGCGTGCGCATGAAGTAATAAAAGACGGCGATCGCAGCGAGCACCGCCAGCACGACGAAGAACCAGCGGCCAAACGCGCCACCTTCCTGCAACTGTCCAAACGCGATACCGGGGTTTTCAGTGTAGATGAACTGCAGAAAACCGCGAATCACCACGCGCTCGTCGCCGAAACGCAGCGCCCTGACCGCCCACGCTTTGGAGGCCTGGTCGGCCATGTACAAGCCGAACGCAGCCAGCAGGTAGCCCGCACGCCAAGCGAAGCGCGTGCGAAAATCAGTCGCTTTGTTGATGCTGGTGTCCACGATCGATTACTCAGAAGAATGAACAACACAGTGGAATGAACAAGTCAGGAAGAGGGGCTTGCCCCCGCT
>DATFDT010000361.1:0-3998 GCA_035251975.1 Pyrinomonadaceae bacterium
TGGAGTCGCGCCGACGGATGCGATGACGTTTGGCGGCATCTCGGTGCTGCTGGTCACCGTGGCGTTGCTGGCGTGCTACCTGCCAGGACGACGCGCGACGAAAGTGGAGCCGACGATCTCTCTGCGCTACGAATAAAGAAAATCCGCGGCAAAAAACTGTCTTGAACGATCTGCGTTACGCTCTCAGAAGTCTTTTTAAGCAGCCGGGGTTTGCGGCGATCGTGGTGGTGACGCTTGCGCTGGGCATTGGGGCGAGCACTGCGATCTTTAGTGTCGTGAATGCTGTGCTGTTGCGGCCGCTTCCGTTTCCACATGCTGAGCGGTTGCAAGTGGTTTGGGGTAATTACCGCGCGCTCAATATCGAACGCCTGCCTGCGAAGGCCGCTGAATACGAAGATTACGCGAAACAGACAGAGGTCTTCGACGCGGTTGCGGCTTATGCGAATCACAGTTTCAACGTGACGACCGGAGCGGAGCCAGAGCGAATTCGCGGGGCTTATGTTTCGGCGAATCTCTTTTCGATGTTGGAGGCACAGCCTTCAGCCGGAAGAGTGTTTGCGAGCGATGAGCAGCGCGTCGTCGTGTTGAGTGATGGGTACTGGCAACGCCGTTTCGCGGGTGTTCGCGGCGTGATCAATCAGACACTTACGCTTGATAACGAGAGTTATACCGTGGTCGGCGTGATGCAGGCGGGGTTTCAGTTTCCACATCCGAGTCGTGCGTCAGTTGAACCCATAGATATTTGGGTGCCGTTGAGCTATGCGCCGGACCAAGTCACGAAACGGAGTGGTCCGTACTTTCTCAACGTGCTGGCGCGGCTTAAACCGGACGTGACGCTCGAACAATCACGCGCACACATGGACGCGCTTGCGCAACGATTCGAGCGTGAGGTGAGCGGTTATCGTGGGCCAAATGGTGAGGATGGCGGTTGGCATATAACCGTCACGCCGTTGCAGGAAGAGATCGTGGGTGGCAGTCGACGCGCGTTGCTGGTGTTGTTGTTTTCAGTGGGGTTGTTGCTGCTGATCGCGTGTGCGAATGTGGCGAATCTTTTGATGATGCGCTCGGCGAAGCGACACAGGGAGCTCGCGATTCGTGCGGCGCTCGGGGCGAGTCGTTGGAAGATCGCGCGGCAGTTGCTGATTGAGGGATTAGTGCTGGCAACACTCGCTGCAATTGTGGGTCTTCTGTTTGTGAACTGGGGTATTGATTTGCTGGTGGCGCTTGGACCATCGATTGTGCCGCGTGCGCAGGAAGTCAATTTTGACGCGCGTGTGTTTGGGTTTATGGCTCTGGTAGTGGCCGTGATCAGTATTGGTTTTAGTTTTGTTGCCGCACGGCCGGTTTCGAAGCTCGATTTGAATGAATCTTTGAAGAACACTCGAGCAGCCGGTGGCGTGCAGCGACGGCAGTGGAGCAACGTACTGGTTGTGGCAGAAGTCTCGCTCGCGGTGTTGCTGTTGATTGGTTCGGGTCTGCTGGTTCGGAGTCTTTGGCGATTACAGCAGACGAATCCTGGCATCACGCCGGAAGAGCTCGTGAGTGTTGAGTTTGATCTGTCAGCAACGAATTACAGCGATCCTGAGCATGCGTCAGATTTCTATCGACGTCTTGTTTCGCAGGTGCAGTCATTGCCCGGTGTGCAGTCTGTGAGTTTTGGAACCAATCAGCCGTTGAGCGGAACTGCGGGCAGCGATCCGTTTGCTATCGAAGGACGGAAACTTGGTCCGTCAAATCTAACCTCGGCCGGTTGGCAGCTTGTCGGAGCAAACTATTTGAAGACGCTTGGTATTCAGCTTGTTAAAGGTCGCGATTTTACAGCAGAAGATATGCAGCCCGGCGCGCCGCCTGTCGCTGTCATCAACGAACGCATGGCTGCGCGCTATTGGCCCAGCGAAGATCCGATCGGTCGACGCATCACGCTCGGTCTGCCGCGGCCTGATAATCCGTGGATCACGATTATTGGAATCGCTCGCGACGTGCCGCATCGTTCGATAGATTCGAAGCCGGAGCCCGATTGGTACGCGTCGCGCCTGGTCGCGCCGCAGCGACATCGCTACGTGTTTGTGCGCAGCGCACTGCCTTCATCGATGCTCACTGCCGCGATCCGCAAGACAGTAGCTACGATCGATCCGCAGCAGCCATTGACGAGTGTGAAGACGATGGATCAGGTGATTAGCACTACGACTGCGCCACGTCGGTTTAATGCGTTATTGTTGGGCGTGTTTGCTGCGGTCGCGCTTTTGCTGGCGACGCTCGGAATCTACAGCGTCATCTCTTACTCGATCACGTTGCGCACACAGGAGATTGGCATTCGCATGGCGCTCGGCGCGAATGGCCTTGCGATACTAATGATGGTGTTGCGAAAGGGAATGGTGCTCACGGCGATAGGCGCCGTGAACGGTCTAGTAGGTGCGTTTGCACTCACTCGCTGGATGTCGTCGCTGCTGTTTAGCGTCTCAGCGACTGACCCCGCGACATACGTGATCGTGCTGTTGGTTGCGCTCAGTGCTGCGATCTTAGCTTCCTTGATACCGGCTTGGCGCGCCTCGAGAGTTGATCCTCTGAATGCTCTACGATATGAATAAGCCACAGCTGACACGGATTTTAAAAACGGATCTATGCCTCGCATTCTAATCGCTGATGATCAGGCTGACGTCCTTGCGGCGTTGAGTCTTCTATTAAAGGGTGAGCGCTATCAGATTCAGAGCGCGTCCTCGCCCGAAGGTGTGCTCAAATCGATCGATACGCACGAGTTCGACGTTGTGCTGATCGATCTTAACTACGCGCGCGATACGACGTCGGGCAGTGAAGGTCTCGACTTGCTGAGTCGCATTCGTGCTGCGGATCAAAACCTTCCGGTCGTCGTCATGACGGCGTGGGGCAGCGTCGATCTCGCGGTCGAAGCAATGCGCCGCGGCGCGCGCGACTTCATTCAGAAACCGTGGGACAACGCGCGACTGCTTGCCGTCTTGCGCACGCAGGTCGAGTTGGCTGAAGCGCTGCGTCGTGGCCGGCGCCTCGAAGCCGAAAACATGGCGCTACGCGACGAGTCGTCGAGCGAGTTGCCGCAGATCGTAGCTGAATCGCCCGCGATGAAGTCGGTGCTCAATCTGGTCGAGCGTATCGGCCCGGCTGATGCAAACGTGCTGATCACGGGGGAGAACGGCACGGGTAAGGAAGTGATCACACGTCTGCTGCACTCGATCTCGTCGCGCCGCAGTAAGCCGCTAATTTCTTTGAACGCCGGGGCGCTTGCTGAAGGCGTCTTCGAGAGCGAGCTGTTTGGACACGTTCGCGGCGCGTTTACTGATGCGAAGGCTGATCGTGTCGGGCGCTTCGAGCTTGCAGACGGCGGCACACTCTTTCTCGACGAGATTGGAAACGTGCCGTTGAATCTGCAGCCCAAGTTGTTGCGCGTGCTCGAGACCGGTGAATTCGAGCGCGTCGGATCGTCGAAGACGCAGAAGGTGAATGTGCGTTTGTTGTCGGCGACCAATGCCGATCTGAATGCGGAAGTCGCGCAGGGACGTTTTCGCCAGGACCTGCTGTTTCGTCTGAACACCGTCGAGATTCGGCTACCGCCTTTGCGAGATCGTATCGAAGACATTCCAGTTTTGGCCGAGTATTTTTTGAAGCTGCATCGCGAGCGTTATCGACGGCCGATCATGGGCTTCACACCGGAAGCGCTGGATGCGTTGCGACAGCACTTGTGGCCGGGTAACGTGCGTGAGTTGGACCACGTGATCGAGCGCGCGGTGCTGATGAGTCCGGGCCAAATCGTGACGGCGTTCGATCTCGCCCTTGAAGCAACACCGGACGCGCGTCTGTCGGCGCGTCTCGAAGAGATGAGTCTGGAAGATGCTGAGCGACTCTTGATCAAGAAGGCGCTCGCGCGGTTTGAAGGCAACGCCAACCGCGCTGCCGAAGCACTTGGCCTCAGCCGCAGCGCGTTGTATCGTCGCTTGCAGAAATATGGCCTCGGATCTTAGCCACAA
>DATFDT010000362.1:0-6622 GCA_035251975.1 Pyrinomonadaceae bacterium
AACCGAGCGCGGTAGCGCCGGGTCAAGCTCCACAAACACGCCAGCAGAGTGAATTTGACCCGGCGCTACCGCGCTCGGTTCTGTGCTTTACTACGCTCGCCACAACTAATTGACGCATTTCGAGGTCAAGTATATAGTGCGAAGCGCTCACTCATCCTGTGAGTACCGTTCGCATTTCCTTACGAGTTTCCACCCAGTTAAAGAAGGTGCTTGTCAATGCCGGTTCGACTTTTCTTATACACCTACCTTCCGTTGATCCTGCTCTTGAGTTGCTCGCAGTCTCTTAATGGGCAAACGCCAACAGCCAATGGCGCCGCCGAGAAATGGGTCATCAGGAAGATTGCGAACGGCGAAGAAGCACATCTCGTTGAAGCATTTCCTAATGCTGAAGATCGCAAATTGAGTGCTTTATTCATTCAAAAACTGCTGACCAACTCGGTTAAAGGGTTAAAGGTGGGTACGCGTGGGATACATATTTATGACGCTGTCGTTTCAGACTCTATCGATTTGCAGAATCGAGAGATTCCGTTTCTCTTCAGCTTATCGAATTGTGTTTTCGAGAATGAGGTTCTGTTTAGAAATACATCCATCCAGGGCGACATGAACTTTGCAAAATCGCAGTTCAAAAAATTTGCGGACTTCGAAGATATAAAACTGGAAGGTGATGCTTTCTTTTCCGAAGTCATTTTCGCAAACGGTGTAAATTTCTTAGGGGCTCACGTTAGAAATTTCGAGTGTGTAAGTTGTCAATTTTTTGCCACGGACAAAGAAGCACTCTTTGAGAGTATGCAGATAGACATGAACGCGATCTTTAGTAAAGCAGGGTTCAAAGGTCCGTCAAACTTTCGATCGATGAACGTCGGGCAAACCATTTATTTCGGTGACGAGACTACCTTTGATGAGTCAGTAAGTTTCGTTAACGCCGAAATCAAGAAAGACTTCATGGTCATTGGAGTGCATTTTAAGAACAACGCACAAGATCCAAACTTTTTTGGTCTAAAGGTTCACGGCAATACCGTTTTTAACAATTCAGTTTTCGAAGGTGGGTTGAATCTACGAAAGGCAGATATTGGTGGAAATCTTGAACTTGAAAATGTCAGAGCCGGCAACACAGAAAGGCAAAAGGCACTTTCAGGGTTGAAAGCCGATGGAATTCTCTTTGACGGTGCACAGTTTGCTCCTCCATATTGGCTGAATGCGATGAGCTATCGCATGATCTCTTACAACATGGACGACGAGGCCCTGCTATCTTTCGTGGGCAAATCTGAGTACAAACCTGATGTCTACTCAACATTAGAATCTTTCTACCAACGGACCGGTGATGTATATGCAGCGCGAGATGTTTACGTTGCGTGGAAAAACCGTGAACGAGACGCGGCTTTCTCTAAATTTCCACTGCGGGGCATATGGATGTGGGTGCAGTATGTAACAACGGGTTATGGAAAATTTCTTGTACGCGCGTTGTTCTGGGGCCTGCTTTTTATAATCGTAGGCTGCGTATTCTTCTGGAAAGAGAGTGGAATGGAAACGCAGAGCGTAAATGACGCAGCTAAATACAAGGGCAGATATCATCCGATCTGGTACAGCCTGGCAACGTTCTTGCCGATTGTTAAGTTACCCGATGCCTCGATTTGGACACCCAGGGAAGATCGCAAGCTGGCGCGATTCTATCTGCGTTTACATATTATTCTCGGCTACTTACTTATACCTATCGGCCTTGCTGCCTGGACCGGAATAATTAAGTAAATATTCGCCGCGCCAGATCACAATCCACAAGATTGGACCAATCGGAAGCGCCACTATTTCGACGCTGTTTTGGCGATGCGAGCCATCACCGCCAGTACGCCGAGATGGTAAGCATTGTGATCTGCGATCAAAAGCGCTTCACGTAAGATCGTTTGTCCATCGCCGTGCTTGATCTTCGCGTGCAGATCAGTTGCTGGATTCTCGACGAGTGCTTCCATCTGTTGCAGGTCGTTACGAAACTGATCGATTGTCTGTTTCCACAGCGTGGGATTTCCAAGCTCGTCTGGCTTGGGCCAGTAACCTTTTGGAAACTCCGGTGAGATGTGATCGGGATCGCGGCTGAATTCGAGTATGTCCCATTGCGCGAGGCGCATGTGTTCCAGAACCTGCCAGGCCGTGTAAGGAAGTCCTTCAATTTGCCGGTTGCATAGATCAGGCGGAAAGCCGTTCACAAAGTCGTCGAACGATAGATGAGCGCCGCCGCCTCTTAAAAGGTAAAGTACGTGTTTTCGAAGTGATTCGTCTGTTTGGTCTTGCGCCATAATCGCTATATCTTAGACTGCATGAAACCGATTTCAAAGACTGCGTTTTATTGTTGTGGTGTGCGTATGCAGGACGCTGAGCGCGAAAAGCCTGTTTGTGGTGACACGTACGCGCAAGTCTTCATGAACGAGCAGGGATTACAGATTCTCGAAACTTTCAAGGACGAAACGAGACCTAATATTTCCAACGTCGCGCGTGCGCGGCTCATCGATGATCTGTTGCGCGAGGAGTTACTTGTGAAACCGAATCTGACTGTGGTGATCATCGGTGCGGGGTTCGACACTCGTGCTTTCAGACTGAAAGGCGGAACGTGGATCGAGCTCGATGAGCCGCAGGTGATCACTTACAAAGAGGAGCGACTGCCTGCGGTAAACAGCGACAACGAGCTCCAGCGTATCTCGATCGACTTTGCTACTGAGTCTCTCGAACAAAAGCTCGCTCCCTACTCAGGTCGCAGCCCGGTCACCGTCGTGATCGAGGGCGTCTTGATGTATCTCGAGCAGGCAGCGATCGGGAAGTTACTCGAGACCCTGCAGAATCTGTTTCCACGACATCGATTGATTTGTGATCTGATGACGAAGGAATTCTTTGAGAAGAACGCCAGCACGATTCACCAGAAGCTCACTGGCATGGGCGCGACTTTCAAGTTCACGATCGACAATCCCGAAGAAGTGTTCTTGAAGAATGGATATCGCCAGCTTGAGACGATTCCGGTAATCGAGAAGGCGGTGTTATTCGAAGCAGGAGAAATACCACCGGAGGTCTGGCAGACAGTGCAACCGACTCTTCCTCAAGGCTACTCCATCCACGTCTTCGAGAAGTAATTGTTCACACAGCAGGGGCAAGCCCCTCTTCCTGACTTGTTCTATTCCGAGTAGCTCAATTTCTTGTGATATCTGGAATAGAACAGGTAAGGAAGAGGGGCTTGCCCCCGCTCTTTCATTTTGTGGCTAAGCAAAGATCTTCTTCGTGTCGAGGATGATTGTCTTCGCGCCACGCTCCTGAGCTTTTTGGACCATGTCAGCGGTGCCGCCTGCGCCGTCGCCAGTCGCGCCGTTCCACAATGCGATCAGTGTCACATTCTCACCGCCTGCCGCCGCGAGCGCGTTGTGCAGGTTCCAGAGATTGTTGCGTTGCCAGATGTTGTAATCAGGTTTGTCCTGCAGCCAGCGTGGCAGATCTTTCGACTCACTTAGCACTCGCACAGGCCGCGCTTTTACGAGACGATTGAACTCTTCGATCCACTGTGGACCGGCCGGTGCGACAGACGCCCGAATATAATCTTCTCGCGGCAACGCAAGAAAGATGCGAGTCGGAATATTCATCGCCTCACAAACCTGATGAAACAGAATATCGCCACCACTCGCACATCCTGCAATACCGTAAGCAATACCACCTGCAACCTGTTGTTCCGCAGCAACCGCATTTGTAATCTTCTGTTTCGCAATCTCAACCTTGTCCGGCGGAAACCTCGGCTCGGCACGGCCCGGCGCGTCGATCATGTGACCGGTAAACAGAAGCACGCGCTTGGGATCAGCAGCAGCCTCCGTTGCAACTGCAGCCGGTTCAAGCACACTTAAAACGGCTTCGACATTCTCTTTGAGCAAGCCGAGATCCTGATACATGCTGAGCTGGCGTCGAACCGCATCACTCACAAATGCAGGCGCATCGACAAGCGCTTTCCGGTAAGCACTCGACACTTTCGCCGGTCTGTTCGAGGTGAGAAAACAATGATCGGCTTCACTGATCTCCACCCAAACATCCGTGCGCTGCTCTCGTTCAAGACGTTCCGACGTTGCCTTCAACGATAGATCCGTCGATGCCGAGAGCTTTTGGACCTGTGTGTTTCGCGACTTGAGCTCACGCTCCGCACTATCATCGTCGTCAAACCGCTCCGACCAAACGTCCGGCATGAGCTCTGCTAACTTAGTCTGGATCGTCAACATCGCGAGTGTATTTAGTCCGGAGTAAAAATGGTTTAAGTCCTCCTTGAAAGCCGCGTCGTAAGCTTCGAACGACTCATCGAGGTAAGGCGAGACAAGCGCACGACGCTGGCGATCCGGTAATGACGTCGCTTGTCTCCACTCGCCAGTCCAATGAGACTTCGCATTGCGACCCAGTAACGAACGCGCTTCCGCACGGCCTTCCTTGTCGAGTCCAGTGCGAGTGAGCACACGCTGCAAAGCCTGGTCCGAGCTCGTTAGATCGCCAAGACGTTGATAGATCGTGCCGAGCAAGGTGTTGGCCTCGACGTCCAATGGATCCTGCTTGCGCACGGCTTCCCACGTCGCGCGCCCACCTTCGAACGCTTTCAAATTAAACTGCGCCCGTCCAACTAAACGCAGTCCCTCGATCTCCCACTCAAAGCCTCGCGCCTCGGCCGCAAGCAACTCCAGATCGCCGAGCTCTTTCTTCTGTCTTGCACGTTCAACTTCTTCGCGGAAGTCGCGTGGAATCGGAAGAAAGCGTGAGCGATCCTGCTCGTCGAGATCGGGCAGCATTTGAAAGACCGGACTGTCTTCTCCCTCGGAGTTGATCGTTTGTCGGAGACCTAAATACAAGTCTTCAACGCTCGCGGCCGGATCCACACCGTCGTAAGTGAGATACCGATCAGTCTTGATGTCGAAAGGGACCTCGTCAGTCTTAATGCCGGCGCCGCGCGCGCGAATCATGTACGTGTGCTTCCCACGCAGAGCGTGACGCACACCCAGTTCGTAATAGACGTTCGCGTTCTGGATGGAGATGTCGGCAATCACGAGGTCCGCCGTGAGCAGACGCTGAAACATGTCGAGACGAATGTTTCCCTGCCGGCGGATCTCCATGGTGGTCCGGCCAGTGATCTCCAGGCGGTTGAGCGCCGGATCGATCAGCTTTTTCTCGACCTCGTCGAAGTTGATTTCATTCTTCGTGCCGAACGGCCGGATGATGAACGCTCGCATTGTTAACTCACCTCACTGGTAGAACTCCCCAAAATGATCGAGCCGGAAATGATCGATGCTGACTTCTTTCGCCAGTGCCTGTCCGACGCGGATCAGATCAGGGATGGCCGCGATCGAATCGAGCTGCGACACTTTCGCTGGTTCGACGTCTCCAAGTCCACGCTTCGCAAGCCACTTCTTCGACAGTTCTGCATTGTAACGCGCGTAAGTAAACTGACGGCCTAAGTCATCCGGAATCGGGTCGCCGCGATCCACCAGATCGCCGACTTCGCTATCGATTGCAGTGTCGCAACGACCGAGCTCTTTGTCGAACTCACCACCGTGTATGCAGCGACCGATTACGCGGCAGTTGATGTCCTGATCGACTGCGGAGCCATACATCAACGCGCCGGGAAAGCTTACGAGATTCGAGAAGGCATTCTTGCCGCCACTGTAAACATCACCGGCATCGACTGCCGGCGCGGAGCCTGTGCCGACCGACATCACTAACAGTTTCTTTTCACCCGTGGGCCAGTTGAGTTTATAAGCTGGATGCGTCGCCATCCGCGCGATTAGAAAGGCGGGATTGTTGTAGGGCGTGAGACCCCCATCCTCAAAAAGAAATGCTTTCGAGTCGTCGTTTGGATCCCATTGCACGACTTCTGGCGGGAAGAACACGGGCGCCGCCGTGCTGGCGCGCACGAGTTGCCAGAGCGGGATCTGCGTGTTTCGATCCGCGCGATCGGGCGCGTTGTACTTTGCGTATGGATTAGTGCTTATGGGCCAGGGCGAATCGGTCGTGACGTTGCGTGTGACGACGAGCAGCAGGCACTTCAGCTTGTCGGAGTCGAGCTTCGTGTCAGCGCCGAACACTTCTTTGAGCTTCTCTGTTAGCGGCTCGCTTTTGTAGAGGTGTTTGAGACGGCGGAGGATGAAAGCCTTCTCGAACATTGCTGGTCCAACTTCCTGATAGAAGTCGGAAAGGAAGCGCGCTGATTTGCCAATCGCGAGGCCAGCGGCGATGATCGCGCCGGTGCTGGTGCCGCCGATGTAGTCGAAATAATTGCAAAGCCGAAAATTTTCGCCCTGCCCGCTTTTCTCCGCGAGCATTTCTTCCATTCGTATAAGGACTTGTAACGTAAGCACCCCACGAATCCCGCCGCCATCGAGCGCGAGCAGCTTTCGTGGTCGTTCCGTAGCGTATCTACCTTCCAAATGACCCCAAAGAGACATGTGATCCTCCTCTGTACCTGTAAGCGTTGGATGAGGCCGCGATTATAGGTCAGAAGTTACCGAAGTGGTGAGTTGTTCGTAGGCTGCGAGAGCAACTGTAGGGGCGGCCCTCTGTGGCCGCCCGTTCCACTAACAACACGTGTGTGACGAAGAACGGGCGGCCACGGAGGGCCGCCCCTACA
>DATFDT010000363.1:0-5058 GCA_035251975.1 Pyrinomonadaceae bacterium
GTGACCTACTGGAAGGTATTGGCACGAGTACACAAAATCACATAGAAGAACACAAAAGGCACAGAGCACATAGTTGATGATGGGTCACCCGATGTGTTGAGCGAGGTCACTTCACCTAATAGCGCTGTGCCTTTTGTGTTCTTCTATGTGCGTTTTGTGTACTAGCAAACACAATTTTGAGATGACATGGCCACGGGTGAGTTCTTACAGTCATCCGGTCAGTGGCCACGATGAGTTACCAACAACCGAGAACGGTCGGGCGCATGCTTACTCTTGACGCGATGCGTGGAGGAGCGGCGCTGGCCGTCGTCACGTATCACGCACTCGGCGTCGCATCGCAAACTGCGTTCAGTGGCTGGCAGGCGTGGCTGCCGCAAATCACCGGTTACATAGTTCACTTCGCGTTTGCCGGCATCTATCTTTTCTTCGTCATCTCCGGATTTTGTATTCATCTCTTTTGGGCCAAAGCTCGCGCGGCGGGTGTCGACGAACCCAAGATCAGCTTCTTCACATTCTGGAAGCGACGCGTCCGGCGATTGTACCCGCCTTACTTTGCCGCACTCGCCCTCTATCTCTGCTATCTCGCGTACAAAACTCCCGTTCACGTCACGAGCTTTTACTTGTGGGACGTTCTGCTTCATGTGTTCATGCTGCACAACGTAGACCTGCGAACGACCTACACGATCAACGGTGCGTTCTGGACACTCGCGATCGAAGAACAGTTGTACCTCGCTTACTTCGTGCTGCTCTTCCTCCGTATTCGTTACGGTTGGACCAGGACGTTGCTGATAACCTTCTCCGCGCGCGCTGCTTGGCTGATCATGGCCCATGCGTTGAGCGCGTCGGTGGGTGTTCACATTCCCGTCACTGAAGCAGCCGCGACGAATTGGTTTATCTGGGCATTGGGCGCGCTAAGCGTAGAGGCCGCATTGGGACTGATAAAACTTCCGAGCTGGTGTTACAGGATTTCCATGTCGGGCGTGGCGCTCGGTTGCGCGATGGCTCTGGCCCAACTCTTACCCCTCGTCGATCAAAAAGGTTGGATACACGATATCGGTTGGCTCATAATGCACCCGGCCTGGGGTGTGGGGTTCTTCGTCCTTGTAAACTATGCGGTCGCGGCTGAGCAGCGTTGGCGGATGAAGTCAGCTCCGGTGCCGCGACTAATCCCGTCACTGGCGTCAGTCGGGCTGATCTCATACTCGCTTTATTTGACGCATTCCTTTGTGCTGATGCACTGGTACTGGTTTGGTTTCACAAGATTGCACATTCTCACGATTTCGTTATTGATAATGACGCCGCTGTCCGTCGCGTTTGCATGGGTGTTCTTCCGTATATTTGAACGGCCGTTTATGACGTCAAGTGCGGTGAGAGCTCCGGCGAAAGTGAGTAGCGCGGCAACAGAGGTCAGTTGGGCCACGGATTAACACGGATGACTTCGTCACACGGTGCGATGTTTCGATGATGCGATTACGGATCTTGAACAGGCAGCGAAGCTCGTCAAAGGCAAGCCTGATGAGATCGAGCCGGATGGTCTGCCTAACGCGCGTAACATTCCGACCAGCACGTCGAATATCTGGTATTACCTCGGACTGGCTTATTACCTCAAAGGCGACTTCGAGCGCGCGCTTAACGCTTATCGCGAAGCAGAAAAAGTCTCGAAAAATCCCGACATGCTCGTCGCCACGACGCACTGGCTTTACATGACGCTACGACGTCTCGGACGTGACAAAGAAGCAAGTAAGACGTTGGCGCCGATCAAAAATGATTTCGAGCTGATTGAGAACGGTGATTACTACAAGCTCATTCGCGTCTATAAAGGCCAGCTTGATCCGGCAAACCTCTGGCTCGAGATCAGCTAACGCACAAACAGCTTGAGTAATGCGACACTCGGCTATGGCCTCGGCAATTGGTACCTCTACAACGGTCAGCGCGCGGAGGCTGAAAAAGTTTTCCGGCAAGTCACAGCGGGTAGTCAGTGTCCAGCTTCGGCTACATCGCTGCCGACGCAGAGTTGAAGCAGAAATAAAACCATTTCTCACGCAGCGGCGCGGCGGCGCAAAGCTACAGCCTCGTGGCGCCGCTGCGTGAAAAAACCTCTTTACGACGCCAATGCCTTCTCGGCTTTGTTCCGCACGAATGCAAAATTCAAATTGGGGAGTGAGTTGAATTTTGCGGCTTTCGTGAAGAATGTTTTGGCGTTCGCCGCATCACCCTTCGCCTTGTAAGCCCATGCCGTCAGGTAAAGCACGTCCGGGTTTTGCTGGTTCGCCTGGCCAAACTCCGAAATCGCCGCGTCGTAGTTCTTCTCTTCGAGCCCGATTCGGCCGGCAAGCTCGTGCGCCTGTTTGAGTTGGTTCGCGTTCTTCGCAGCCTCAGCGCCTTTGCGGAAAGTCTCAGTCTCGGTCTTCGCGGTCGCGAGATCTTTTTTAGCAATAGCAACACGCGCGTAGTTGTAGTGACTGAAGCGCTCGGCGTTGTCTTTCACCTGCTGCGACAATCCCGAATCCTTCGTCGTCTTCAGCGCTGCATCGTACGCCTGCTTCGCAGCATCATGTTTCCCTGCCTCGAGCAAAATGTTCGCCTTCAGTTGCAGATCGCCGGTCATCGCGGCGGCATCGTTGTTCTTCTGCGCGATAGCGTACTGCTTCTCGGTTTCCGCGAGCGCCTGGTCCAGCTTACCGCTATCGATCGCCACGACTGTCTGTCCAAACAACGCGGTACGACGCTCGCCATCGGTGCGCGCCTTCTGCGTCATCTTTTGCAACTCAGCCTGCGCGTCAGCCGCTTTCCCTTTGTACGTCAACGCAGCGGCGATTCCGAAATGCGAGTTGATGAAGGTTGGTTCGATCGCGAGCGCCTTGTTGTACTGCGTGATCGCTTCGTCAAACCTTCCCATCTTTAGCAACAGCTCCGCGTACGAGTCGTACGGGTTCGGATCGTTCGGGATCAGCTCGATGTATTTTTTGAACGCATTCTCTGCGTCGCTGTAAGCCTCATTCTGGCGATAGGCGTAACCGAGAATGTTGAACGCGGTGGAATAGTCGGGCGCGAGCTCGGTGGCGCGTTTGTAGTGATTGATTGCCTGCGTGAAATCCTGCTGGCCGAAGTAGTAACCGCCGAGATTGAAGTGCGCGCGCTCGTCGTTTGGATAAGCAGACACGAGTCGCTCGAGGATCTCTTTTTGTTTGGTCGGATCGCCGTTGGCGCCGGCTTCGTTCGCCTGGATCAACATGCGCTCGCCGTCTGACGCTTTGTCAGCGAGTGCGACTGCTTTCTTCAGGTGGTCGAAAAACTCTTTCGCGCTCGGTGAAACGTTTGCTCGATTGAGCTCGGCGAGCGCGAAGTTTGGATCGAGTGAGATGGCTTTATCGAAATGCGCGATTGAATCGGTGATGCGAAGTTTTTCCTGTAAATCGCGTCCGGCGAGATATTCCTTGCGGGCCTCTTCGGACGAAGTCGTGATGGCTATTTTGCCGTCATTTTTTGCGGCTGCGGACGGGGCTGAGGCGGTGGCCGTGTTGGGCTCGACCTGTTGGCAGGCCGAGGACGCCAACGCGATGATCAGCACCGCCCACAGAAACGATCTCGAGAAATGAGCATGTCGCATGTGTTCTGACTCCTTTTGGGCAGACGTATCCATTCGGGGAGATCAATGCAGGTTGGTGTGATTGGGGACGGGAGAATATGCACGGTCTGCCGCGACAGTCAAGAACTTTGTGCGGAGGAGGCCGCAAAAAGGCACGAAATGCACAGAAGAAATTCTTTTGTGCTTTTTGTGCCTTTTAGTGGCTAATTACCAATTGAATACAAATTCACGGAGTAGATTGATCCCAAAGCCCGTTAACAAGTTCCCCGTTCCGGCTCGGAGTCCATCTTTGTAACTGTAGCGCTCCGGATACCACGTCTCGCGAGAGATGATTGCGCCACTATAAGCTCCGGCAAAACGAGGCACCGAAACCACGCGCTTGCCGCTCTTCGTTCTCGACGTGACGTTCTGGATCAACGCGTCTTTCAATCGCGCCCCAAAACCTTCGCGTGTACTCTTTTTGAAACCAGTATCAAGCCCGAACGCTTCATCAAGCCCATACGTCACAGTCTGATGAATCGCATTCTGCCCGAGGTTGGAAGCGTACCTGCGACCGAAACCCTTCATGCCCTGCTCCCATTCCTCCGGATGGTCGCGCCATTGATCGATGCCCGCCGCGCCCGCACTCCATGCCAGCCTGAGTGGACCAACAGTGCTCTTCAGATAACGATTAAACCGCTCACGATGCGTTGGAAACACGTAATCCTGTGTCGTGGTGGTTTGCTGATCGATGACTACAGGCTTCGAATCGTCCTTTGTAACCTCCTGACTATAAACTCCAACCGCGGCAACAATCGTCACCGCGCACACCACTACCATTTTGTAAACTCGATTCATATCCGTGCCCCCCTGCATCTTCTATAGGCAGGAATTGACACAAATCTTTTGTGCTCTTGCTTTCTCTTTGTGCCTTTTTGCGGCTATGGTTTGTCTGTGACTTTGAGTTCCTTTACCGGGACGCCGTCGCTCCAGAGGCCCATGAAGCGCTGTTGTGGAGTGTTGCCGAGGGCGTAGTCGCGGTTCTTGCCGGTGAAGGCGGCGTCGATGAGACCGTCGAAGAGTTTCCAGGTACCGTAGAAATCCAAAGCGTTGACCATCATCGTCTCGGGGCGCACGCGGCGCGAGATGCGCGCGTTGCCGATCGGATCGGGGGTTCCGGGTGGATTGCCGCCGACGCCTTCCCCATTGTCGTAATCCTTATTCAATGCCGTCGGCGCACGATGGCTCGCCAGTAACGCCGGCTGCCCGTGTGAATCAGAAACAAGCGTGATGAAATCCTTGTTCTGGGCAGAAATGCGCGTTGACTCGTAATAGATGCGCTTCGCATCCTTGTCGCGAACGAGACCGTCCTGATCTCCAGCGATCGCAAGCAAAAGCGTGTCAGACGGTATCTTCTTCAAATCAGCGAGCGGAACGTTTATCGGCGCTTCGGTTATCCCCGGCTCGACTGACATCACCACACGCACTCG
>DATFDT010000364.1:0-3525 GCA_035251975.1 Pyrinomonadaceae bacterium
TTTGATCCGGCTTCAGGACGTATACAAATGAATCCTGTGCGTTGCGCTGAATCGCGACTGAAGGCACGAGGATCACGCCACGCTGAGTAGCTACCAGCAGACGCGCGTTGACGAATTGATTGGGAAACAAAGCGGTGTCGCGATTCGGGAAAACAGCTTTTAGCTTGATCGTGCCGGTGGTGGTGTCGATCTGGTTATCGAACGTAAGCAGCGCGCCCGACGAAAGCTTCGTTTGCTGCGTCCGATCAAATGCATCGACAGTAAGCCGGCTGCCACGACGTAACTGCTGCCTGATCTGCGGCAGATAATCTTCAGCGACACTGAACAGCACGTTGATCGGTTGCAATTGCGTGATGACGAGCATGCCGTTCGTATCAGCAGCATGGACGATGTTGCCGGGATCGACGAGTCGCAGACCAACACGTCCCGTGATCGGCGACGTGATCCGGCAATACGCAAGCTGAACGTTTGCATTATCGATCTGTCCCTGATCGAGCTTCACAACGCCCTCGAACTGGTGGACCGTGGCGACCTGTGTGTCGAGTTGTTGTTTCGGAATCGCGTTTTTGCTGTACGCAATCTGATAGCGACTGAGATCGACGTTCGCATTTTCCAGCAGGGCTTTGTCGCGTTGATACTGCCCCTGCGCTTGTTCGAGTTGCGCCTGGAACGGGCGCGGGTCGATCTCTGCGAGCAGGTCGCCTTGTTTGACCATCTGACCTTCGCGGTAATTGACGCTCATCAACTGGCCATCGACGCGACTCTTAACAGTGACCGTGTACACAGGCGCAACTGATCCGAGCGCGTTGATGTAAACGCCGATATTTCCCTGTTGGGCCACGGCAACAGAGATCGACACACCGGGCGGCGTTGGTGGCGATGATTTCGCTGCGGCCACAGTTGTTTTTTGTCGATGCTGGTAAATCAGAAAGCCGGTGAGTGCGACGACGAAGAGCAGGACCAGTATTAATCGCGGGCTGGGTCGACGGCGGCGCGGCGGCGATGGCTCATCAGTTTCGGGCGGTTCGATATCTTCGACAACGGGCTCGTCCATCACCCGTATGTTACGGAAAACCTCAGTCCGTCTCTTGTAGGTGTTTGCTCAGCTTGACAGGTAGTTGCCACAGGAAGATTAGCTACAAAAAGGCACAAAATCACAAAAAATAGATTTGTGTTTCTGTGCCTTATGTGGCTAGTTCTGTCTTGTGCCTTTGTGGCTAAAAAAGCGAGTGTGAGTGGAGCCACCTCGGAGCCCGTATTTTTGGTCCACTCACACTCAAAACACAGGGGTGTCCCCCCAACTCGCTCGTTGCCCCTGTGCCTATCGAAGAATGCCTAAAACCACAACGATGTCATCCTAGCTCGCTGCAGCCTATATCTCTTTCACTTTGTTGTCGGTTTTATCAGCTATTTGCGTTAGCCCCTGGTCCAGGTCCTGGTAGAACTCCTTTTCACCGCCTTCGAAATGATGTCCACTCGCTTTCACCGCAAATAAACGCTTCGCGGCCGGTGTCGCTTCGTACAGCGACTGCGCTTCACGAAACGGCGCATTCTTATCGTTTATCGCATTAAGAAAAACGATTGGCGTCTGCTTGAGCTTCTTCAAAAAGAAATGCGCGTCGAAAACTTTTTCGTGTGGTGTTCCGTGAGTGAAGTAAATGACTGAGTCACTCGGCTTCCACGCGAGCTCGCCATACATCGGCAGACTAATCGCAACTACTCTACTTACCGGCAACGTGAACTCCGGCTGCGTCGCTACGATTACGCTGTAGCCCGCGCCGAGTGACCAGCCTGCCAGAACAACGGGTGCTTTAGTATCGATACCCGTTTGCGCGATCGACAGTCGTGCGATTGTGTCGTAGTCACGCGTGAGATCTTCCGCAGAGATCGGTTTCTGCGGGCTCGCAAAATTCACGAGATAACTCTTTACGTCGATACCGACGACAGTGATACCACTCGCGGCAATGTGCGCAGCAATGTCGGCGCAGAACGGACTCCAACCACCATCACCACTCGTGAAAAGCATGAGTGGCTGATTCGCGGCGTGCTCCTGTTGATATAGCTGCAGATCGAGTGGTGGACCACCGCGAATCGTCGCTTGAAAAGTAGAATGTTTGACTTCGTGTGAAAGCTCTTCATGCGTGACGTGGTGATAAAACCCGTGATACCACCTCACTCCATACACAGCGGCTCCACAAACAACAAGAACCACCGCCGCAATCAGGATGTTAATCCGTATTTTTCCGTGTAATCTGTGGCTCACGCGTAAATCGCCGGGACCGTTCGTTTATCACCTTGTGGACGATAAAAGTGGACTCTGAACTGCTGGCCTCTGACAGTCACGTTGCGGTCTTCACTCACGACATCGGACCAACGTCTTCGCATCGTCAGGATCGTAGTGATCTGTTGGCTCCTGAGCTGCGACACGGATCACGACGACGAAGAGAACCACGCCCAACAGAACCCAACGATAAATGAGGCCGCGTGATTCCATGTCTTGATCTTTTCCTGAAAACCTCTGCGCCCGAGCAGCATCTCGAGTGTGATCGCATTACGGACCTGAATGACCGCATACAACATGCTGAGCGACAACCGTCGTTGATTGAAACAGAAATAGCGCGGCTCCCATGTGTGCGGGTGATACTTGGCTTTGTAGCGATACAGAAGCTTGAAATCGTAACCAATGTTGACTTTGTCAAAGACGAACCGCATGAGTCGCGCGAGCACGGGATGTTCCAACAAGTCCGGATCGTCAAGAAGTGCAAGCGGCGCAAGCCCCATCGATGCCATCTCGAAACCCTCGTCTCCCAGCAGACGAAGAATTTCCGTGGAGAGGAGTTCCATCGTCCCACGGATGGCATCAGACCTGCGCCGCGTCACATCGAGGTAGTATCCACTACGTCGATAAATTGGCTCACAAACTACAAAGCCTTCGATTCGCCCAGCGCCGCGTTTGGATCGGGCGATGAAATAACGCTTGGCCGATGGCCGCTCGAGACCGAGTGAGCCGAGTACAAAACCCAATTCATGATTGCCTTTGCACGTTAGCCATGCATCGGAGATCTCAAGTAGCTCCTGGTTGATTGCGGCGGCGTTTTTGGCGAACGGATGATGCTCGCTGACAACCACTCCTTCGCGTCGCGCCTTATTAGTCGCGGCGCGCACCAGCTCCATCTTTCCGCCGGCGAGGGTAAAGCGTCGCAGATCGAAGATTGCTTCTTTCCCGATCTGAACGTCGGCAAAACCCTCGGCCCGGAATGCCCCCAGCATCGCCGGCGAAACCTGGTATGCACCAACCGGTCTCATCATTGCACTCCTGAAATCACTGATGAGCCGTCGCGCCTGTTGCGGTGCGCATACCGGATCGCCGGCGATTAGCGCAATACCGCCGCTAACCTGATAAGCGAGAAATCCATCCACCCTGGGCGACGTGAAATAGGATTTTGGTCCCTCGAGCAACACGTACGAGTTGGAGTTTGTCCCGTACCGACGGACCCACGAATCAAGTTTCGCTTGCGGTACTTG
>DATFDT010000365.1:0-39095 GCA_035251975.1 Pyrinomonadaceae bacterium
GTGCTGGTCCAACTGCTGTTTCTATACTTCGGCCTGCCTGTGATCGGCATCGCAATGCCTGGCTGGCTCACTGCACTCGTCGGACTCGGCTTGAACTACGCCGCCTACGAATCGCAAGTCTACCGTGCGTCGCTTGAAGCAATTCCGACGGGACAATGGGAGGCCGCGTACTCGCTCGGCATGGGACCGGTGCTCGCGTTTCGTCGCATCATCCTGCCGCAGGCGTTTCGTATCGCCCTCCCGCCGATGACGAACGACTTCGTCTCGCTCTTCAAAGACACTTCGGTCGCGTTTGCAATCTCAGTTTGGGAGCTCGCGACCGCGTATCGCGAGCTGGCAAATGCTTCGGGACAGTTTCTGTTGCTCGGGCTTGCCGTGTCAGCGTTCTATCTCGCGATGAGCTTGCCGATGGCCCACCTCGCGCGCCTGCTCGAACGTCGCTTACGCGAGCGCGCGACGGAGCGTGTGGTTGAAGAACCGGAGGTGGCGACGGCATGATCCGCGTGACCAACCTGCGAAAGCGTTTCGGCACTAGCGAGATTCTGAAAGGGATCGACTTCGAAGTGCCACCAAAGACTGTGCTCGGCGTGATCGGCGCGTCAGGCAGTGGAAAGTCGACGCTGTTGCGATGTCTCAATGGTTTGGAGACGATCAATGGGGGGACGATCGAGTGTGACAACGTGCGGCTCGAGGCGAATTTGTCGCACGCGGATTATCGACGGCGCGTCAAAGATCTGCGGTTGAAAGTCGGCACCGTGTTTCAGCATTTCTACCTCTTCCCGCACCTGTCCGTAATCGGAAACATCATCGAGGCACCGGTGCACGTGCTGCGCACGCCGAAGAAGACGGCTGAAGATGAAGCTTATGAACTGTTGGAATCGGTGGGATTGAAACAGGCGGCGCGGCGCTATCCGGGATCGTTGTCAGGCGGCGAGCAACAGCGCGTTGCGATTGCGCGTGCGCTCGCGATGCATCCAGCGTTGCTGCTGCTTGACGAGCCAACCAGCGCGCTCGATCCGCGCCGGATCAATAGTTTGCGAGCGTTGTTGCGGACGTTTGTGGACCGCGGTCACACGATGATCATCATTTCCCACTCGATGGGATTCCTCGGCGGAGTGTCAGACAATATTTTGTTTATGGAAGGTGGAGTCGTGGTTGAGTATGGACCAACTGACGAGGTCATGCAGTCGCCAAAAGACGCCCGCACCAAAGACTTCCTCGAACAAGCCGAGTAAAAGAGTCCGGCGCACTAATAGAACAAGTCAGGAAGAGGGGCTTGCCGCCGCCGTTGCTTGGATTGGACGAGCGGGGGCAAGCCCCTCTTCCTGACTTGTTCTATTTGAACTCTTTTGAATTCCTCTACGCGTCGAGAAGTGGTGATTTACCCGGCGCTACCGCGCTCGGTTCTGTGCGCTTTATGGTTTCCAGGTACTGCTCGAAGCGCGCGCGGTCGTCGACGTTGGTGATCCTCGTGCCGAGCAGGTAACCCTGGCCGACGTATGGTCCGGTCAGGCGTTCGCATCTCACGGGGCTCACTTCCATTCCGATCACGCCGCCCGGAATTAGCAGCGACAGATTCAAACGGTTCGCGCCGCTACAGAATCTTTCGTCGATGATCGTGGACGGAAGCACCATGCCCATGCCGCCGGCGCTGAGATCGTGCGTCCGGCCCAAAAAAACGAGGGACGATTCACAGTTCTGGACGTCGTTGTCGAGTAGCGAGAGCGTGGCCGTCAGTTCGACTTCGCATCGTACTTTGAGCCTGCGCATTCGGCGTCGTTCAATTGAGGAGGCAATCTTATCCAAGCTGGTCAGTCCTAGTCGGGTGTAATCGAGACCGTTTCCAGTATCCCCAGACAGTTGTTTTATTATCGAGGCACGAAGTCGGAGGCAGCGCTCTCCGGCTGGCCAGTAGTAGCACGAAACGATAAATTTGTACATGAAAGAAGCTGTAAAACAGAGTTCGGAGTGATGAACCCTGTGGCCTTCCCAGGCAATCTGCAAATTTCGTGTGTCGAATGAGTTAAAGGCTCAATCCGGCTATAATCCCACTTTCTTTAGCCACGAAAAGACGCAAAAAAACACATAATGAAAAAACTCGGAACACTGCTCGTGTTGCTGCTGATACCTGTGACGGGTTTGGCCCAGCAACCCAACCGGAAACTCGCCGCTGAAGTCAGGGCGGAGTTTCTTCACGCGTGGAACGGCTACAAGAAATACGCCTGGGGCCACGACGATCTAAAACCGCTCTCGAAGACGCATCACGACTGGTACGCGCAGCCGCTTCTGATGACGCCCGTCGACGCGCTCGACACGATGATCCTCATGGATCTCGACGACGAAGCAGCCGCGACGAAGCAGTACATTCTCGACAATCTCTCGTTCGATAAAGACATCGAGGTCCAGAACTTCGAGATCACAATCCGTCTCCTTGGCGGGCTGCTCACGAATTATCAACTAACCGGCGACAAGCGCTTCCTCAATCTCGCCGAAGACCTCGGCAATCGACTACTACCGGTCTTCAGCTCACCGACCGGAATGCCGTATCGCTACGTCAATCTGAAGAGCGGGAAAGTGAGTAAGCCGATCAGCAATCCTGCTGAAACTGGAACGCTGATCGTCGAGTTTGGGACGTTGAGCAAGCTCACCGGCAAACCGATCTATTTTGAAAAAGCCAAGCGCGCGCTCGTGGAAACTTACAACCGCCGCTCGAAGATCGGTCTGGTGGGCGAGTGGATCAATGTTGAGACTGGCGAGTGGACTAAGACTGACAGTCATATTAGCGGCGCGATCGATAGTTATTATGAATATCTCTTGAAGTGCTCACTGCTGTTTGGCGATTCAGATTGCAAGCGGATGTGGAATGAGAGCATCACGGCGATTAATAAGTATCTCGCGGATGAGGTACGTGGCGATGGTGAGATTCAACTTTGGTACGGCCATGCTGATATGAACACTGGGGCGCGCCGCGCGACGACTTACGGTGCGCTCGACGCGTTCTTTCCGGCAGTGCTGGCGCTCAGCGGCGATTTTAAGCGCGCGAAGCTGTTACAGGACTCGTCGTACCGGATGTGGAGGTTTGCGGGTATCGAGCCAGAGGAGTTTGATTACCGCGCGCAAAAAATCACGTCGCCGGGTTATCCGCTGCGGCCGGAGATCATCGAGTCGACTTATTACCTTTACCGCTACACGAAGGATGAGAAGTACAGGTATATGGGCGAGCGACTCTGGCGCGACTTCGTGAAGCACTGCCGTACCGAGGATGGTTATGCGGCGCTGAAGAATGTTGAAACGAAAGAGAAGACTGACTCGATGCAGAGCTTTCTCTTTGCCGAGACATTTAAATATTTCTATTTGCTCTTCGCGCCGCCAGGCACGCTCGACTTCGATCGGGTCATCTTCAATACCGAGGCGCATCCCATACGGAAATTCTAGCCGCGGATCTACGCGGCTTAACATTTCTTGACTGCGCAATTTCTTCAAGCGTCTTACAATGACCTCTTCGCATGGAGCCGCAAGCCGCTCAAACCTCCGAACACGTCCTAGTCATCGACGATGACGTCGAGCTATGCAATCTCGTGTCGCGCTTCTTAGTGCGGGAGGGGTTTCAGATCGACGCCGTCAACGGCGGCGCCCAGGGTATCGAGCGCGCCCTCTCAGGCGACTACGCTCTCGTCGTCCTCGACGTGATGATGCCGGAGATGAGTGGCTTCGACGTGTTGCGCCGCATCCGCGCCGAGTCGCCGTTGCCGGTACTGATGCTGACTGCTCGTGGCGACGCGCTCGATCGCGTTCTCGGACTCGAGATGGGCGCTGACGATTACCTCCCAAAACCATTCAGTCCACCTGAACTCGCTGCACGCATCAGAGCGATCCTGCGACGCGCTAAACCCGGAGTTCCCGTAACGCAAGGAAGCACCACGATCGCCATCGGTGAGATTGAACTCGACTCCGGCGCTCGCGTGGTCCGTCACGGACACCAGCTCATCAACCTCACGACTGTCGAATTCGATCTGCTCGAAGCCTTGATGCGCGGCGCGGGCCAGGTGCTCAATCGTGAAAAGCTCACGCGCGACATACTCGGCCGCGAGTTTTCACCATTCGATCGCAGCATCGACACGCACGTCTGCAACCTGCGCAAAAAGATTGGTCCATTGCCCGACGGCACCGATCGGATCAAAGGCGTGCGCGGCATCGGTTATCTTTACGCGCTCCCGCATCGCCCACGGGCCTGACACGCAGATGCGTACTCTGTTTCTAAAAATCTTCTTCTGCTTTCTGGTGATCATCGTGCTCGTGGGCACGTCGCTGGAAACATCGGCGCTGCTCGCGCGCTTTTACGAAGATCGCTGGCAGGTGACGCTGCACAGCATCATGCCGATGGAAGCAGAGAAAGCGGCGCGCATGTACGAAGCTGAAGGTCCGGACAAACTGCGCGACTACCTCGACGATCTACAGAGCAGAAAGACTGTCAGGTTCTACTTTTTCGACGAGGAAGGTTCCGCGCTACTCGATCGTCCGGCGCCACCCATCGTGCAATCGATCGCAAGAAACAAGGAAACGATGGCGAGAACGACAGCGCAGGGTCTTTCGGCAGTGAGTGTTCGGCAGGGTATCGCAGTGCGACAAGTCACGGCGCCGAGTGGCCGCAAGTACAGTCTCGCGTTTCAAACCTCGCCGAGTCATCTCGTGCCGCTCTCGGAAGCGATTGGCAGTCATCCGTACCTGCGTCTCGGTGTGATCACTTTGATTGCGATCGGTTTGTGTTTGGTGTTGACGCTGCACATCACGCGCCCACTCGGCAAACTACGACAAGCCACGAGCGACATCGCTGAAGGTCGCTTGAAAACGCGAGTCAAACCCGCGATCGGTAGACGACACGATGAGATCGCACTGCTCGGCGAAGACTTCGATCGCATGGCGGAGCAGATCGAGCGGCTCGTTACAGCGCAGCGAAATCTCCTTGGCGACGTTTCACACGAGCTTCGCTCACCGCTCGCACGGCTGATCGTTGCGCTGAGTCTTTTGAAACATGGACAAGGCGAGGAAGCGATCGAGTATCAAAGCCGGATCGGGATCGAGGCCGAGCGTCTCGACAAGCTGATCGGACAACTGTTGACGTTGACGCGAATCGACAGCAGTGTTGATTCGAACCTGCGCGAGACGTTTGACCTCGCAGACCTCGTGCAGGAAGTCGTAGCCGATGGCGACTTCGAAGCGCGCGCGCAAGACCGATCCGTACGGTTCATTGCGAATGACAGTTGTACGATAACGGGTGTTGCTGAGCTTATACGCAGCGCAATCGAGAATGTTATACGAAACGCAGTACGTCACACTGAGCCGGGAACAACGGTCGAGGTCACACTGGAGCGACAGAGCAAATCGATCCTTTTGCGCGTCCGTGATCATGGACCAGGCGTGCCGGACGCGATGCTACAAGATATATTTTTGCCTTTTCACCGAGTGAAGGCTGGCGCCAACGGTTCGGGACTCGGGCTCGCAATCGCCGATCGCGTCGTGCGAATGCACGAAGGCACGATCCAGGCTTACAACGCACGTGAAGGCGGTTTGGTGATCGATATCCAACTGCCACAATAAGAGGATCACAAAAAGCACACAACAGATCACAAAAGGTACAAAATAGATCCCCTCACAACGAAGCCAAACTGAAAAAACTATTTGTGCTTTTTATGATCTGTTGTGTGCTTTTTGTGATCTGCTTTTTTGTGGCTTACTTGTACTCCACCCCTAGATTCTCAAACAGAAAGGCATAAATATCTCGCGTCTGCTCGATCGATTTGGTCGTGTTGCTGGCGCCGTGCGCGGAGTTCGTGTCGACGCGAATCAGGATCGGGTTTGGTCCACCCTGCGCCGCCTGCAACGCCGCCGCATACTTGTAGTTGTGCGCGGGAACAACGCGGTCGTCGTGATCGGCAGTCGTGATCAATGTTGACGGATACTTCACACCCGGCCGCACGTTGTGTATCGGCGAGTAAGCATAGAGCGCCTTGAACTCAGCCTCATTCGCTTCACTCGAACCGTAATCGGCGATCCAGTTCCAACCAATCGTGAACTTCTGGAAACGCAGCATGTCCATCACACCTGCCTGTTCGATCACGGCGCGAAACAACTCGGGACGTTGATTCGAAACTGCGCCGACAAGCAATCCACCATTCGAGCCACCCTGAATCGCAAGCTTGCTCGATGACGTGTACTTGTTCGCGATCAACCATTCGGCTGCGGCGATGAAGTCGTCAAAAACATTCTGCTTCTTCAGCTTCGTGCCAGCTTCATGCCACTTCTCGCCGTACTCGCCACCGCCACGCATGTTCGCTGACGCATAGACCACGCCCTGTTCGAGCAGCGCGAGTCGCAGCGAGTTGAACGACGGCGCCTGCACAACGTTGAAACCACCATAACCATAAAGCAGTGTCGGATTGTTGCCGTTGAGTTTCAGGCCTTTCTTGTAGACCAGGAACATCGGCACGCGCGTGCCGTCTTTGCTGTTGTAAAAGACCTGTTTGGTCTCGAAGTTCTCGGGTTTGAATCCGGGAATATCGATGGTGCGAAAGACAGTCGATTTCTTCGTCGCGATGTCGTACTTGTAAATCGTCGACGGGAAATTGAACGACGCGAAGCTGTAGTAAACGTACTTGTCATCTTTCAAACCACCGAGGCCGGTGACGCTTCCCAGACCCGGCAAAACGATCTCATTTTCAAGCTTGCCATCGAGACTAAACACATACGCGCGCGAGGCGACGTCTTTGCGCCATGAAGCGAAGAGTTTGCCACCGGCGGTACCGACTCCCTGAAGCGGCTCAGCTCTTTCCGGCAACACGGTCTTCCAGTTTTTCTCGTCAGGATTCTTTGGATCGACGAGGACGACGCGCTCGTTCGGCGCGTTATGATTTGTGCTGATCAGGAGCTTGTCGCCGACGTTGTCAATGACGTCGAAACTATCGTTACCGATCTCCGAGACGATTGGAGAGAATTCCTTCTCACCTTTTAACAGATCTTTATAGAAGAGCGCATTTCCATTCTTACCCTTGCCGCGTTCGGAAATCGAAAGCGTTAGGAAGCGCTCGTCTTCAGTGGTGTCGACGTTATGGAAACGTTGCGGGTTCTCCTTGTCTTCATAAACCAGAACGTCGTCAGCCTGTGGCGTGCCGACTTTGTGGAAATAGACAGTATGAAATTCGTTTTTGGTGGTGAGTTCCTTGCCCTTTGCCGGCTCGGGATAGCGGCTATAATAGAAGCCTTCGCCCTGCCACGAGACTCCTGAAGACTTCATCCACTTGATTTCGTCGGCGAGTTTATTGCGCGTGCCGACTTCCATGACGTTGAGCGTGACCCAGTCAGAACCGCCCTGCGCGATGCCGTAAGCGAGATACTTGCCGTCCTGTGAAAGCGAAAAGGTTCTCAGCACTGATGTACCATCCGCGGAGAACTTGTTCGGATCGATGAAGACTTCGGGCTTACCGTTTTCGCCTTTTTGAATGTAGTAGACGTTCTGGTTCTGAAGGCCGTCGTTCTTCGTGAAAAAGTAAGTGTCGCCGCGATGAAAAGGCGCGGTGTAACGCGGGTAGTTGTAGAGCTCGGTCAGACGTGCTTTCAGTTTCTCGCGAAACGGGATCTTGTCGAGATAGCTGAAAGTCAGGCGGTTCTGCTCGTCGACCCAGGCTTTCGTCTCGGCGGAAGTCTCGTCTTCGAGCCAGCGATACGGATCGTAAACCTTCGTCCCGAAATAGTCGTCGACTTGCTCGACTTTCTTAGTTACGGGATAAACGATCTTGGGATCATTTGTAGGCGAGCGGGTGGGCGCGCTGGGCACCAGGCTCTGCGCGCTCGAAGGCGCGAAAAACGGCAGCGAAAGGGCAGCCGCGACAAACAACACCGCCAAAAAGATTCTGGGCTTATTCATATTTTCTTATCTCCGCAGGCAGGATTTGAAGGGAAATCTTAATAAACGTAGGGCCGAAGTTCAAATCTCGATATAGGTCCTATAGGACACATGGGACCTATGTTAGAATCCAAGTCCAATGCTCAGTCCGCAGCCCTTACATTATCGCCCGCTCGAATCACGCGCGAACCTTTTCGCTGATTAGCTTCCTATCGTTTTTCATCGTCGATTTCCATATCGTTATTGGCCTTTCTTCAAGGGAGTGAAAAAATGTCTACCACAGTACTCGCAACACCCAAGCGCCCCGAGATCAAGACCGAACTGCCCGGTCCAAAAGGCAAAAAGATCGTCGAAGCTGATGCACAGTTTGTTAACCCTTCCTACCCGCGGCCGTCGTTTAAGCTCGTCGCCGAGCGTGCCAGCGGAGTTTGGGTCGAAGACGTTGACGGAAATATCTTTCTCGACTGTAACGCCGGCGTCGCTGTCTGCTCGACTGGTCATTGCCATCCGGAAGTCGTGAAAGCGATTCAGGAACAGGCGGCACAACTGATCCACATGTGCGGCACTGATTACTACTACCGTCACATGCCGCAACTCGCCGAGAAGCTCGATGCAATCGTGCCGGTGAAGTCGCCGACGCGAACGCACTTCGCAAACAGCGGCACTGAGGCAGTCGAGACTGCACTGAAGCTCGCGATGCACGCGACTGGTCGTGAGAAGTTCATCGCGTTCTTCAACAGTTTTCACGGACGCACACTCGGCTCGCTCTCGTTGACATCTTCGAAAGCAGCGCAGCGCAAGGGTTTCAAGCGCCAGGCCCTCGACGTTGTGCATGTGCCTTACCCGAACGAGTTTCGCAATCCGTTCAGCGCGGCTGACTGTGGCGATGGCGGAGCGGGACAGGGCGCGCTCAACTGGATCGAGGAGCGTTTGTTCAAGACCACGACGCCGCCTGAAGAAGTGGCGGCGATCATCGTTGAGGCCGTGCAAGGGGAAGGTGGTTACGTGCCTGCGCCTAAAGGTTTTTTGAATGGACTCCGGCGCATCTGTGATGAGCATGGGATACTGCTGGTCGTGGACGAAGTGCAATCGGGAATGGGCCGCACCGGGAAGATGTTTGCGTGTGAGCATTACGATGTTCAGCCGGACATTGTCTGTATCGCGAAAGGCATTGGTTCGGGATTGCCGATCGGTGCGTGCGTCGCGCGCGCTGATTTAATGAACTGGAAGCCCGGCGCACACGCGTCGACGTTTGGTGGCAATCCGGTGTGCATTGCGGCGGCGTTGAAGACGATCGAGTTGCTAGAAGGCGGGTTAGTAAAGAACTCGGAAGAAGTCGGGGCTTATCTGAAGGAGGGTCTCGTGAAGCTTCAGCAGAAGCATGACTGCATCGTCGACGTGCGTGGGTACGGAATGATGATCGGTGTTGAGTTTGAGACTGCGGAGCTCCGGGATCGGGTTGAAACGGCGTGTTTCGAACGCGGCCTGATCATCCTCGGCGCCGGATCTCAAGCGATCCGCTGGTCCCCACCGTTGATACTGACGAAAGAAAACGTCGACGTGGCGCTTGAAATCTTCGACGAAGCAATTACTGCCTCGGTCTAATTTAGCCACGGATAACACGGATGAAATCCGGATTTTTATCCGTGTTATCTGTGGTTAAGTTTTTCGGTGATTTCGTGCATGCGAGATCGAATTCGATCCTCGTCTACCGTCGTTACATGTCCATCGCGATAAACCTCACGACCCGCAACCACAGTCAAGATCACATCTCGCCCCGATGACGCGAAGATCAACGTCGCGATCGGATCGTAGCTCGGGAGTTGATGCACGCCCGTTAGCGAGACCACCGCTAGATCGGCCAGCGCGCCGTCACTCAATCCGCGACCAAACGTCGCCACGCGCAGCGCGTCCGCGCCCGGTACAAGTCCGCCATCAGCCCGGGCCATCAGCGTCGCAAAACGCGCCTCGTCGAGAATGTCGCACGTGTTGTTGCTCGCCACCGAATCACTACCCAACCCCATCGCGATCCCCGCCTCCAAAAACCTCGCAAACGGCGCGCGCCCGTGCCCAAGCTTCGCATTCGACTTGGGACAGTGCGCCACCTTCGACTCAGTCGCCAGCAATGTCTCGATATCACGATCGTCGACACGAATGCAGTGCGCCAGCAACGGCTTAACCTCGAGCACCCCGACCTGCTTCAAATATTGAACGGTGGAAACACCGCGCGCTTTCCACTCGATCTCGCGCCGCGCCAAACCTTCTGCAAACGCCCCACAACCGTCACGCACAAACTGCTCTTCGGCTGCCGACTCAGCCGCATGCATCATCAACGGCAAACCTTCCGTGCTCGCGTATTCAGCGATCAATTCGAGCTGTGCCCCGCAGACTGTGTACGGCGCATGTGGCGAGACCCCGGGGCGAAGTAAATCGCTTTGGAGGGTGCGGAGTTGGTCCACCTTCGACTGCAGCTTTTCAAAATTTTCCTGAGCGAGACGCGCGTCGGGACCAAACGACTCCTGGTAAACAACGCCACGCAATCCGACATCGCGCAGCGCCATCATGCTCATCATTCCCGCATCGCTTGCATCACCAACGCACGTGATTCCCGCTCGCACGGCTTCACACGCGCCCCACGTCGCTGAGACGCGAATGTCATCGGCGGTCATCAACTCGATCCGCGCCACCGTCAGCTTTCGCAGCCACGCAAAGAAATCAGTCTCCTCGTTTTCGAGATAGCTGCGCATCGCCGTGAGCTCGAGATGCGTGTGAAGATTGACGAGACCGGGAAGAATGATCGCATCGCCGAAGGATTCAACCCTGGACTCAGGAAACCGCTCGACGATCTCCGCGCGTGGACCAACAGCCGCGATGCGTTGTCCCTCCACCGCGACAGCACCGTTCTCGATCGGCGCCGCCGACACGGGAACGACCCAGCGTGCCGAATAGATAGTCGTCATTTGCTCGAGCTCTTCGCGCTTTTGAGCTGCCGATAGCGTTCCATAATTGAGATCACATAAGCGCGCGTCGAAGGAATGTCGATGCGATTGATGAACTCCGCGCCCGTTTGTGTGTTGCCGGGCGGATCGGACCGACTCCACTCGACCGCGCGACTTGGACCAGCGTTGTAAGCAGCGACCATGCGCGTCTCGACTTCAGGCACGTCGCGAAACTGCGCGTAGATCTTTTCGAGATACCAGCAACCAATCTGGATGTTTCGTTCGGGATCCTTGAGGAAGTTTTGCGGATCGGCCTGCATCTGATTTTGCAAATCGCGGATGCCTGTTTCGGCGGCCCACTCGCGCCCCACGGCCGGCATCACCTGCATCAGACCGATCTCACCGTCTCTACCGGTCTTCCACGGGCTGAAATAGGTTTCTTCGTAGATGATGCTCCAGACGAGATCCGGATCGACGCGATAGATCGATGCCTGAGTTCTGATTAAGGCGTCGTAGCGATGAATCCAGTAGCTATTGAAAAAGTAGACGGCAAGCAGGATCGTGAGGGCTAAGAGAATAACGACAATGACACGTCTCACTAGTTTCTTCTTCTCAATCCACTCCAGAAACTGGCGCGCGTGCAGGAAAAATCGACGCCCTCGTATCGTGAACGCAGGGCGTGCTCGTCGATCACGTGTCCCTGAAGCCAAACTTCCGCTTCGAGCATCGCGCCCACACTCAACTCACCACGCAGCGCGCGACGGTTGACGAGAACTTCGAGTTTGATGCGCTCTAGATCGAGATGAATCCAGAAGAGCTCGCCGCCGGACAGCGGATTCCGCAGCGGCTTGAACGCGATCACACGTCCAGACAAACTCCAGTCGTTCTCATGTGCGGCTCTCGCGGGCGCAGCTTTCTCGAGCGGCGTCCAACGCGTCTTTCCCTTCCCTCGCAACACACGCGCACGATAAGCTAGACCGCAAAGACCGATGTGCAACTCCTGCTCGCCGAAACCCGATGGCCCAACCTCGGTCAGGTTTTGTAATTCGAAGAGCACTTCGCAGTCAGTTCCCTCACGGTAGCCGTGAATAACTGCCTCGCCTTCTTCGTCGTATTCCGTCAACGCCCACGGCGCGATCTTCTGAACGTAACGCGCGCGAAATCCCGGACGGCAGTCGGCGTAGAAGAGATCGCCACTGCCCGACTCGTAGAGGACGGTCCAAACTTCGAGCCCTTCTCCCAGTTTCCAGCAGCGACCGTGCAAGACAGCGCCGCGTCTGCTGAGCTGCGTGGGCTCACCCTGATCACCTGCTCGTTCGGCGAGATAGTTGAAAGCCTTCTCGCTGGAAACTTCCAAACCGATCGTTTCAAAAGTTGGATTCATCATCAGTTATCGAATACTGGTACGCGCACATTATTACGCGCTGCGCTTTCGCTGTCTATGCTTCACGGGTTTGCCGTTACTGGTCTCAGCTCGCGGCGCGCGTGTTCTGAAGCCGCGGATGACTCGTTGTGGGCCATGCGACGGCTGCACTCCGGAGCGGACCATCTCGGCGAAAAGGTCGACGTCGTAGTCAGCCTCACGCGACATCTCTTCGCGAATGTTGTGTAGCACTTCTAAAAATTTAGGGCGACGATACATATAAACGATTGTTGGACAGGATTTACAAGATTCAGCAAGATTTACATGTCAATCCTGTAAACATCGTGTAAATCCTGTCTAGACTTACTCAATCAACTAACTTGCTCGGTTGCTTCAGAAACCAAAAACTCCGGCGTCACGATCATCGGCACATAAAATCCCGCGGCCGTATTGAACAACCGGATGCGCGCCTGGCGTCGAACGTTCGCGAGATGTCCGAAGTTCCATGTTACGAGATAATCGATCTTGTGAAATGATGCAATCGCAACGTGCAGCGCGTCAGCAATGTACTTGCGATGAAAGATGCCGCGCGCGATGTAACCTTCCGCGAGAATCGCCGCCTCTTCCGTCAAATCAACCTGTTCGAGATTGCTGATCAGTTTCAAGTACGACGTGCGATGCGGTTCTTTCAAACGCGACAACTCCGACGACACGAGCGGCGAAACTACCGCACGATAGTCAGGCATCTCGTGCTCCCACCATCTGATCGTCAAGTCGCGCCGAAACGGCTCACCGTTATCGAGGTAAGCGCCAATCACGGATGTCTCCAGATAAAGAGCTTGCTTCATGGAGTTACTACCACTTCCGGATTGAGAATCTCGACGCTCTTCGGTTTCTGATTCAAAGGTTCCAAACGCATTGCTCCTCTTGCAAAGTCAAAATAGAGGCGGAAGTGCCGCAGAAAGTTACCACCTAAGATGCCGCTCTGCGTGAATCCGGCAGTCTCATTCACCGGTTCCAGATCGAGCACCGCCGCGTTGATCTTTTCCATCCTGCTCAAACCCAAACTCAGTCGCGGCAGTTGCAACAGCTTCACGTCTTCCGTCACACCCGCAGCTCCAAAGACGCGCATCTTCGAAGGCTGCAACAGATCGAGAAGCTTCTCCTCTTGCGAGAACTTCTCCGAAATCACGGTGATGCTCGCCGCTGTGTCAATTATAAAATTAACGTTCTTATCGAAACCGTCAAGTCCGACTTCGCCACTCAGAAACCCGCTCGACGTTGTTCGCAGTGGAACTTCAACGGAGCCATCGTTGGGCGAGACCGGAATCAGCGCCTGGTAAGGTTGCTGTGGACGCACTGTGGTCCATGCTTCAACTTCTTCAGTCTGCTGTTGTCGCACGAGCGACATGCGTCTGGTGCCGTAGTCGATCGAGGTTAGAAACTTCGCGACTACCGACAACCCGAGATACCCGTCAACCGGAATGTGACTGTCGAAGAACTTGCGAATATAAACCGGCACGTTCGAGATCTTCGCATTACCGATCTCGATCGAATCCAAAAAGCCGTAGACGATTTCAAACTTGCCACCGCCGCCGACCGCACGCGCAAGACCGCCCTTCGCCACCGGCTTGATGCCGAGCCGTTTTGCAGTCTGTTCTGAAACTACCGACATACCCGAGCCGGTGTCGAGCACGAACTTGAGCGGCTCCTTCTGCCCGTTAACTCTCACTTCCATCACGGGACGATTGTCAGTCGCTTCAAACGCAACACTGGAACGATACTCACCACTCGGCACGTAGAGTGAGCCCTGGCGGCCGAGGTAACGGAGGAAGTCGATCAGCCCGACGATGCGAGCGCGGCGATCAAAATCAGTCTTCGGTGCGATCACAAGAAAGCGCTCGTATGCATCGGCAGCTTCTTTGTATTTCTCACTACGCGCCGCAGCCTGGCCCAAATTGAAAACGTAGTCGGGCTCGTCGGGATCCATACTGGATGCTCTGCGGAGTGCGGGTAGTGCGAGTGGCAGGCGGTTCTCGTAAAGGTCGACCATCGCGAGGCCCGCGACTGCGAGTGCTTCATTCTCATCGAGCGCGAGCGCCGTTTTGAACTCTTCCACTGACAGGCGAAACTCTCCGGCGCCGAGAATCGCCGAGCCAAGCAGTGCGTGGGCGCGCGCAGAGAGTGGATCGGCCATGAGCACGCGTGCAGCGTTGTCGTAAGCGCCTTGCAGATTTCGCTGCTTCAGCAAGGCAAAGCTCAAACCCAGGCGGGCGTCGTGATCGTGCGCGTCTTTGCCGAGCAGGTCGCGAAAGATCTTCTCGGCCTCGGTGTAGTCGCCTTTGCGTACGGCACGATAGCCTTTGTTATAAGCCTTCTTGTCAGCCTTCGCAGGGGCAGTCATACCGGCAAAGGCAAAACAAAGCACGAAGGCGGCCACACTGAAGGCCGCCATCCGCAAACAACGCTTCTTGTGATTACCTTGCATGATTCACACCTTACTAAGAGATCACTCCCGCGGCGACGCGGCGGCGCAACGGAAGAGCGCTGCGCCGTTGCGCCGCGGCGGGAGTCTATTTTAAAACTTCACCTGTCTTCATGGACCAGAGAACCAGGTCGAGCTCGTCGAAATCTATACCGACCTCGCGAGCGAAGCCAATCAGTTGCTGCTCAACTTCGAGGTACTTCCTTCGCGTTGAAGGTGGCTTCGCTGAGTCGATCACTCCGATTTCAGCCAGACATCGCATCACGTGTTTATCAAGAATCGCGTGACCTTTGACGCCGATGTTTCGGAGAAAGTGGCTGGCCTCTTTGTAACCCAGTCCTTTGACCTGCTTGTCCTGCGCCAGCCAGTCGCGACGTTCCAACGGATCTGAGAACGAGCGCAAACGTTTTCGCAGTCGCATGCCGCAGTCGGCGTGAAAGTAGTTTCTTGTACTGACAATGTAACGCGGTCGCGCTGCTGGGAAACGATGCGCACCTGCTTTCTTCAACGCGGCGGTCATCGCGTCCGAGTCGCCTTTGAGCAACAGTGGTCGCACGGCGTTGACTGAATTAAGTCCCATGCGCGCCGAAGCACCGGCAGTGAAAATGCAGTACGCGAGTTCTTCCCAGAGCCTGGCGTCCGATCCGTTGCGCCAAACATCCTGAAACTCACGGAGCCTTTTCCGAATCTCTTTGCGTCGCGCTCTGTGAGTGGCGACTACGCGTTCAACTGTGACGGGTTCTTGATTGCGTTGCACTGTAGTTTGTCAATACGGCGATTCTATGAGCCTGCCGGAAACATTGTCAACGAGATGGCTAAATTCTGATATGATGCTTTGCGGTGGCCCCGCCGTGACTTTACATCCCTCATACAGTTGTTGTGCATCAAAGCTTGCTCTCCTCGCGATAAGAACTATGACGTTGAGATCTGTATTCAATTTAAGAGTGAGTTGGCTGATCGGCGTTGTCCTTTTCGTAGCTTCGGCTGCGTTCGCGCAGGTTCCGGTCGAGAGCCCATCACTATCACCAAGTCCATCACCATCGCCAACAGCGCGCCCGCTCTACGGCTTGCAGGGCGTGCTGATCGAAACTCTCGACGGCAAGATCGTCGCTTCGCAATCGGAGAACGAGCAGTTTAATCCTGCGTCGACAATGAAACTCGCCACTGCACTCGTGGCGCTCCGAACTCTCGGTCCCGACCACCGCTTCGCCACCGGCGTTTGGACTGACGGCCTTCTCGACAAAGCAACTGGCGTCATCAACGGCAATCTCTACATCTCCGGTCGCGACCCTTCGTTTCACTACGAGCACGGCGTGCTGCTCGCGCGTGAGCTGAACAAACTCGGCATCAAGCAGGTCAGCGGCGATCTGTTCGTTGCGCCAGGCTTTACGATGAACTTCAGCGCTTCCGCAACACGCTCGGGAGAACGTCTCTACGACACGCTCGATTCAACACTCCGCAGCGCCGAAGCCATGCGCTCGTGGAACTACGAACGAACCCTGCTCAACGATCGGGCCAGCTTGGAAACAGTGCCGAGCGTGGCCGTGCTGGGTGGAGTCGATGTCGCGCCGGTTCCGTCGACCGCAAAGCTTCTATTGACGCAGAGGTCGAGCAAGCTGGTCGACATTCTTAAAGTGCTCTTGTGCTATTCGAACAACTTCATGGCCGACCGGATCGGTGAAGCACTCGGCGGGCCTGAATCCGTCCGGCAACAGCTAACGATTCAGCTCGGTCTCGGACCTGACGAGCTCCGGATTGCTTCGCTGAGTGGACTCGGCGTCAACCGCATCTCGCCGCGCGTGATGATGAAGATCTATCGTGCGCTGCGTGTGGAGTTAAATAAACACGGGCTGGTGCCGTCATCGATCCTTCCGGTGGCTGGCATCGATCCGGGCACACTCGAGGATCGCTTTACCGGACTGACATGGCGCGGAAGCGTCATCGCTAAAACGGGCACCTTGGCACGGACAGACGGCGGCGCAAGCTCTTTAGTCGGTCAGATGCAGGCAGCTAACGGCGAGATACTCTTGTTTGTGATCATGAATCAGCGAGGCAGCGTCTGGCGTTTCCGGGAGAATCAGGATTATCTCGTAATGCTCACGCAGAACACGCGTGGCGGGCCAAAGCCATTCACCTACAAACCGTTGATGCTCACAATGCAACTCTCTCACACTGAAAGCACGGTTGCAGGCAGTGAGGAATACGAGCCACCCTCACGCTCCGATAACTAGAACGAGTTAGTTGAAATAGAACAAGTCAGGAAGAGGGGCTTGCCCCGCTCGACCAATCCAAGTAGCGGCGGGGGCAAGCCCCTCTTCCTGACTTGTTCTATTAAGAAGTGCGCCCCGTCATCCGAAGATGGCGGGGCGCTTTACCGTCCAACTATGGTCACGGCGTGCGGCACCGCAACCACGGCGGACGATTCTCGTTGTCCGGATTTAGTTAAAGGATTAAAGCCGACCAGATTCCAAAGCTCGCGAAGCGAGCGACAGCATAAAGCCTGGGGCGCAAGCCCCAGGATTGCGATCAAAGAAAGCGGCGGGAGCCCGCGAAGCGGGCGACAGCGTGAACCATATCAGGCTGTAGCCCGCTACGCGGGCTTCAAATTGTTTTTTGGGTTCGTGATCCTGGGGCTGGCGCCCCAGGCTTTATGCTGCCGTCCGCTTCGCGGACTCGAACGTATCAATACTCTCTGACGCCTTTGACCGAGTGGCCGCCGACCGACTTCGCTTTATCAATCGCGTCACTGCTGTACTGGATGTTCGACGTACCGCCGCCGGACGTGTCGAAGATCGGCGCGCCAAACTTGTCCGAATCTGCGCCGCTCGTAGGAAATTTCGCGACGAACATCGCGCCGTAGATGTCTCCGTGGCCGCCGCCGCTGCGGTAAACCTCGCCGGTACCGAGCACCATGATCACACCGTTCCACTGGAAGTTTCCATCGAGAGTGAGTTTGCCGGTCACGATTATAGTTCCCTGACCCGTGGGACTGCCTGGGCCAAGTGTGAGATCTCCGTCAACAAACGTAAAAACACCATCCGGATTGCTGGCGCCCAACCCAGCGTCGCTGGCGATCGCGGCTGCACCGCTGTTGAAGTATCGTCCCTGGTTGATGGCCGCCTGCTTCAGGCCTTCGCTGCCGTACAAAAATTCTCGCGCGCTCGCGACATCCTTAAGAAAACTCGGCGTGTTACCGGTGCCCAGGACCCCCGGGTCGCCCGGCTCCACATTCGGTCCGCTGGTGTTGCAGTTGCTTCCGTCCGCATCACAACCATCGATCACGTTGTTCACTCGCTGCTTGTCCGGATCACTGATCGCAAATGCATCAATCGAACCGCCACCCGAGACATCAACACCAGAGGTCGACGTCACATTACTACCACCGAGATTAAAATTGATCGGAGTTCCCGATTCGTTCGGCAATGTGACCGTCGCCTTCACGTCATACTCGAGCGTATAACGATTAACCACGACCTCCATGTTTTTGCGACTGTCTCGCGGTCCTAATCCCGTTATACGAATCCGGAGACGTTCCGGCTTATAGTTGGCAAACGCCGGGTCGGTACACCACGAGGCACTGTTCTGATTATCCGGGTCCAGGATGGAAGTGACCTGGAAACGTGTGCCGCCCTCGGAAGTGACGTTGACGTAGCCGCCATTCGTCGACGTGGCCGTAGTGGTCCATAGCGCCGGTGAACACACGACATTGCGAAACGAAGCGCGCGTGCCGGAAGGGCTTGAATCAACGTTTCCACGCAAGACTTCCAGCGTCTTGGCAACGCCTGCTTCTGCCGCGTAGTAAGCCTGCATCTCAGCAGTGGAGTCGCGCGCGGTGATGCCCGTCATCGTCGAAGTCAGAATCAGGATTCCACCGGCAGCCAACAACAGCAGTGAAAGAAGGACCGCCGTGATCAGCGCGGCGCCACGTTCGCCGGTGCGGCTTTGCTTTTGTGTTTTCATGATTCTAGTAGCTCCAAAGATCTGAATTGCGCAGTGCGACGTCTGAACACAGCAGAACTGAGTAAGGCGGTTGATAACCGGGCTGATTCGGAGTTCCGATCGCGTCCAACGTAACTGAGACGGCTATGACGATGTATTTCGCATTTGCCGGATTCACTTCAGTCGCCGACGCGCCGGTGATGTCCTGTCCGCCTGGGGGCGCAACGTAAGTCACTTTCTGATCGAAGTAATGAATGTTCATACTGTCGATGCGGTTCGCCAGCACCGTGCTGCCGGTTCCAAACGCATCGTGGCGGGCCAGGTACATCGTGTTATCGGCTGTATTAATGAAGTAGGTGATGTCTTCGTTTGCGTCCTGCACGTTGCTTCGCGAGTCGTCACTAACTGACGGGTCGTAGTCGTAACGGTTGAGATTTGCGCGGACGCGAATTTCGTTTATTCCGGAATCCGCGGCGACGAGGCCGTTGCCCGTCATGTTGAATCCGGCATTCGCGATTTCGCGCGACATGATGTTGAGCGCACGTTGGGTGTCTGCGAGTGCGTCAGACTTTTGATTTTCACGACTACGCACGCGCAACGCATTCGCGAGTAGAGTCGAGGCGGCAGTCATCAACGCCATCGTGATCACCATCGCGATCAGAAGTTCGAGGAGAGAGAAACCGCCGCTCGTGTTCTTGTTGTTCAACGAACTCATAAAATTCCTCGTTAATAGATGCCGGGCACCTGTGTCGATCGTTGAGTGGTAATGGTGACTGTTTCGAATGCAGTAACCGCTCCGAGTGGCGTCACGTTAACCTGAAGACGTTTCACAGTGGGCGCGCCTTCGTCCGGATTTCCCGCCGGCACTACGCTCAAGTCGGTGATGATTGTGGTTATCACGTACGGACGTCCTGCGTTCGTTACTGTCTCGTTAACCGGAACGCTCGTTTGTGCAAGACCACCGTTTGGATATGAATAGTTTACGGTTCGTGTTTGGGTAGTGAACGGAATGGTCCGCAGCCATTCCATTCGCTTCTGCGCGATCGCCATCGCGAGCTCGCGATCGTCGGCACGGCTATTCGCCTGGATCGCGTACGTGAATAGCGAAGCGATTCCGAGTCCGATGATCATGAGTACAACGAGCGCGATCGCAGCTTCGAGAAGCGTAAACCCTCGCTGCGCGCTATCAGTTCCAGGTTTGGCAGTTCTATGCTTGGCAATTTGACGATGCATGAGTTCCGTCACCTCAGTTGCTTACTGACACTTTGAGCTGTTGCGTCGCTCCGCAGGAAGGGCTTGCCGCAACATTGACGATGAACACACCGCGATTTCCCGCGCCGTTCTTCGTCGTGACGGTGATCACGCTCGAGCCGCTGCCGTCAATGCGCAACAGCGATACTCCGAGAACGAGACTGTTTCCGTTTCCGGCAATTGAGGCGCTGATGGTCCGAGTCCCGGTTGCGTTCACCATCGTAAACACCGCACTTCCGGTGTGATTGCTTGAGTCACTCTGGCTCAAGTTCAACTCGGCCGGACTGATCGCTGAAGTGCACTGCGCATCAGGCGTCGGTGTCGGCGTCGGAGTCGGAGTTACACCCGGCGTTGGTGTGGGCGTTGGGTTGCCGTTTCCATTATTGTCACCAGTACCGTTGCCATTGCCATTGTTACTGGGTGTCGGCGTCGGTGTTGGCGTCGGTACCGGTGTGGGTGTTGGTGTTGCGTCCGGATCTCCTCCAGGGTCCTGAGGCGGAGTTGCAGTTGGGTAAGGCGTTGGAGTCGCAGTCGCATCGACGTCGCCGGTAACCTCAGCTATCTCGACTGGCGGAATAAGCTGATCGGGAAAATGTTGCTCGCCGACGGTGATGTCGCCTGAGCCTGAAACGTCAACCGGAAGACTGCGATCGAGATATTCACTACGTATCTGAAACACCCATGCTTCCGCGATTCTGCCGCGCCAATCGAAAGTCATTTTTTTAGCGGCGGTGGCGAAATTCAATCCGGATTCGAGATCGAAGGTGCGCGTCTCTACTACGCCCGCGCCGAAATCCATGGTGATCGCATACAAGGTTGAGCCTGGTCCAAAGGTCTCGACCGACGATTCCTGGCCCGTGGCGGCATGGCGCCGGATTGCGTCCGCGCGTGCCTTTTCGATGTAGGTCGCAAACAGGCGGGCGGAGTTCTGAAGCCGGAATTCCGCGCGCGCGGTTTTGATCCCGAGCACGCCGCCAGTCGAGACGACTGCGATGATCGAGAGCGTGACAACCATCTGCGTGATGGTGAATCCGCGCTGTTGCGTCGTTGTTCTGCTATTGGGTTTCATTTACGCGATTACCTCCGACGGGCCAATCCTGATCCAGCTTTGGCAAGCGCCGTTCCGGGGAGAATTACGTCGGAATTCATGGGTTTAGTGAAGGTTTTCAGCGGCTGGAAGCGGTTACGTGTCACTTTTAGTTACGGGCGTGAGAAGCCAGCTTCCTATTAAACAGGATGACACGGATGGATTACGGATTATAATCCGAGGCTAATGGGCGATATCCTACTCGTCGAAGATAAAGACAGCCTACGTCGCGTACTGCGATTGACCCTCGAGAATGCCGGATACACCGTTGCCGAAGCGATCGACGCCCGCGCGGCCCTCAACGAAATCGCAAACGGCAGACATCGCCTCGTACTCACTGACCTGCGCATGCCAAACGGCTCGGGTCTCGACGTACTGCGCGCCGCGCGTGCCGCCGATGCTGACGTCCCGGTGATCGTCATGACTGCATTCGGCTCGATCGACGAAGCCGTGCAGGCAATGAAAGACGGCGCCCACGACTTCCTCCAGAAACCAGTCGATTCGAACCATTTGCTACTGCTCGTCGAGCGCGCGCTCGAACAAGCGAGACTCCGAACTGAGAACGTGCTGTTGCGTGAAGAGTGGTCGCGTCGTTACGGCTTTCCGCGAATACTCGGCGAGTCGGAAGCGCTCAAGCGTACCGTCGGCGAAACTCAGCGCGTGGCCCAAACGGAAGCCACAGTCTTGCTGCTTGGCGAATCTGGCACCGGCAAGGAGCTTTTCGCACGCGCGGTCCATCATCTTTCAGCCCGCCGCGACCAGCCTTTTGTGGCAATCAACTGCGCCGCCATTCCCGAGACGCTGATCGAAAACGAGCTCTTCGGTCACGAGCGTGGCGCTTTTACAGGCGCGAGTGATCGGCGGCAGGGCAAGTTTGAGCTCGCTTCAGGTGGCACTGTGTTTCTCGACGAGATTGGTGAGTTGCCGCTGGCTGTGCAGGGAAAACTGCTGCGGGCAATCGAGGAGAAGGTCGTAGATCGAATCGGTGGACGCGCGCCCGTTGCAGTGGACGTGCGCGTCGTCGCTGCAACGAATAAAGACTTGAAGACGGCTGTCGATAACGGGCAGTTTCGTGGTGACTTGTTCTTCCGGCTCGCGGTCTTTCCGATTGAAGTGCCGCCGTTGCGCGAGCGTGGTGAGGATATCTTGCTTTTGGCCCGTCACTTCGCTTCGGAGATCGGACGCGAATTGCGCGGTCGTGAAGCGCAACTCAGTCCGGAAGCAATCTCGGCGCTGCAACAGCATGACTGGCCCGGGAATGTTCGCGAGCTCGAGAATGCGATCGAGCGCGCCTGCATCATCTCCGATTCGCTCGTACTCCAACCGGGCGACCTCGGGCTGATGCCCTCACGCGAGAACGAAACCCTCGAACAACTCGATCTTTCGGGCACACTCTCCGACGTGGCCCACCGCGCTCTCCGCCTCGTCGAGCGCAAAAAAATCCTCGCGGCACTCGAGTCCAACCAGGGCAACAAGAGCCGGACCGCCGAGGATCTGGGCGTCAGTTACAAGACCCTTCTGAACAAAATTAAGGACTACAACCTCTTGTAAATCCTGAAAATCCAGTCGAATTACCATTCTCCTCTTTGTGGGCCTTGAACGGAACGACGTTTCAGGATATTAATCAATGGCAACGCGATTCCTTTAACAGGAGACTTAAAAAGCGATGTACAGTGCCCCCATCATTCTTCCCCTTGATTGGACTGGCCGGATTTACGTGCTCGAAGATGAAAAAGGTCAGGTTGTGGGAACGGGCTCGCGCGAAGTTTGCGAGACCCTGATGTACATGATGCGCGCCGGCTTGTCGCGCGCAAGTGAAAACACGCAGGCCAATGCCCGCAGCAATGTTCGTGCTGCGATCACCATCTAAACCGTAGTAAAAGTTGCTCCTTCGATTCTGGAACAGACCAAGGTTTGTTCCAGAATCTTTTTTTAAAAATTTCTGGAGACGCTGGGCCATTGAATATATATCTTAGACATCCTGGAAAATACGGACGGTTGGAGCAGCGGCAGGCAGGCGGGGCGGCTGTTCCGCAATAATATTTCACGCAAAGACGCGTGAAATATTCACTTGTGGCTCTGCTATTATCCCAAACGTGCGAGCAGTACTCTCCGCTGAACAGATCCGCGAGATCGACCGTCTTACCGTTGAGAACTACCACACGCCTTCCCTGCTACTGATGGAAGCCGCCAGCGCGGCGTGCCTGGAGGCTGTCCGTATACGGTTCGACGGCGACTTGGCAGACCGCAAAGCCCTGATTCTCTGTGGAAAAGGCAATAACGGCGGCGACGGCGCAGCCCTCGCGCGAGCGATGTCACGCGCCGGCATGCACTGTAGCGTCGTACTCTTCGGCAAGCTTTCGGAGACCGTAGGCGACGCGCGCACAAACTTCGACGCGGTCGCTCGATTGGCTAGCTTTGGGGCAGGATCGCCGGAAGCACCGCCGCCAATGACGTTTATCGAGTGTGAGGGCGTCGCGGCGTGGGAACAGATTGCGAAACCGCGTCGCGCTTACGACGTCATCGTTGACGCGCTTTTCGGCACCGGGCTGACACGTCCGCTTGAGGGCGTTTCACTCACAGTTATCGAACACTTGTCGATGCTGCGCGAGGCCCGTGAGCGTGCCTCAGGCGTGTGCCCCCTTTTCTTTTCGATCGACATTCCTTCAGGGCTCAATGCCGACAAAGCAAACCCGATTGGACCGGCAGTACAGGCCGATCTCACGGTGACGTTCACAGCAGCCAAAGCGGCGAATGTGCTCTCACCCGTATGCGAGTTTGGCGGTGAGTTGATCGTCGCTGACATTGGTTCGCCAGCTTCCTTAATCGCTGCCGCGAAACCGCGGTTATTTGTCACCGAAGCCGAGGATGCGCGTACGTGGCTGGTGAGCACTCGTTACACGCCTGACTCTTACAAAAACACACACGGGCACGTTTTGATAGCCGCCGGCTCGCGTGGCTACTCGGGTGCGGCGGCGCTCTGCGGAAATGCCGCGATGAGATCTGGCGCCGGGTTGGTGACCATCGCGACGCCCGCTTCGGCGCAAGTGTCTGTTGCGAGCAGTGCGATGCCGGAAGTGATCACGACGGCGTTAGCCGAAACAGATCGTGGTGCCATATGCGATGACGCCGCGCCGCACTTCTTGAAACTCGCGGAGAAGGCGACAGTGGTGGCGATTGGACCAGGGCTGACGTCCGATGATGACCGCACGCGTCGCTTTGTTCGCACAGTCGTCGAGCAACGCACGACGCCGTGCGTGATCGATGCCGACGGTCTCAACTCGCTCGCCCCATGGCCTACCACGCTCAAAGGCTCAGATCAGCATCCCTTAATTTTGACGCCGCATCCCGGCGAGATGCTGCGACTGATGGGTGCGGAAGGCATATCCGCACTCGACGATCGTGTTGCTGCCGCGCGCGAGTTTGCGACTTCACATCACGTCATCCTTGTTCTCAAAGGCGCGCGCCCGCTCATAGCCACACCCGGCGGCCGTGTCTTTATTAACCCGACCGGCAATGCTGGTCTAGGCACGGCAGGCGCGGGCGACACTCTCACCGGTTTAATCTCCGGCTTCCTCGCGCAAGCCTACGGCACGCTCAAAGATCGTGCGAATGCAGTCAGAGCCACAGTCGCCGCACTGTACGTCGGAGGCCTCGCAGGCGATTTCGCCGCAAAAAGACTGGGTATGCGCGCAATGGTCGCGTCTGATATCCGCGAAAACTTCACCGATGCCATACGCTTCCTCGACCCTGATGTATAATCAGTCGCCTAAAAGGAGACTCATTAAATGCCATATCCGGAAATCATGATACGTCCGATGCGCGAGGATCTGACGCGGCTCGGAGTTGAAGAAATGAAGACTGCGGATGCAGTTGATGACACGATTCAGAATAGCCACGGCACGCTGATGGTCGTGGTTAATTCGATCTGTGGTTGTGCAGCGGGAAAGGCGCGCCCCGGCGTGGCGCTCGCGCTTCAGAATGAGGTCAAGCCTGACAAAGTCGCGACAGTTTTTGCGGGTGCAGATATCGAGGCGACCGAAAGAGCACGCAGCTACTTCACGGGTTATGGACCATCATCGCCGTCCATCGCCTTGTTGAAAGATGGAAAGCTCGTCTACATGCTCGAGCGATACCAGATCGAAGGTCGCGATGCACAGCAGATCGCGGGTGAGCTAACGCGCGCATTTGAAGAGTATTGTTAGATAGGATTAACAGGATTCTTTCAGAATTTACAGGATTGTATGTGAATCCTGAAAAATCTTGTAAATCCTGTCTAAGGTTTTACCTTCCCAACAACTTGATCACCTCGGAATGCAACAGCACCACATCCGGCGACTGCTGCAACGCGAGAAAGTAATTCTTCTGAAACTCACTCCCGCTTTCCGACGGCGCCAGCAACGTTTTTGCCCGTTCTATGAACGCCTTCGCGTCGTCCTCAGTCGCGGGGGTCTCGGCGTGCGGATCGAGCGTCTCATCGATCTGCACGATCAACTCGGAAAGACGATGTAACCAGTCGAACCACGGGTCCTTCAACACTAGCTGCAAAAACTCATAACTATTCCCAATCCTTCCGCGCGCACGCTCATAATCCCGGCGCTCGAGATCCAGCAGCGTCTTGTGCAGCCGCAACAACCCGGTCCGCAACACCTTCAAACTATTCCTTGTTTCATCCGATGCTCGTTCGTTGTCCATAAACCTTGCCTCTCAGCTCGCTATGTTATGATCCCGCCGATGCCTGGCGCCATCTCCCTCAACACTCCGATTGAGGATCTTCACAGTTTCAAGATCGCTCGTTTAGGTCAGATTCTCTCTCAAAAACTGGCGAAAGCACTCGCTACGCAGACGCACAAGAAAAATTCCGCCGAAGCCACGGTCGAGGATCTGCTCAACTACTTCCCGATGCGTTACGAGGATAGATCCCGTCCGGCTTTGATCAAAGACCTGCACGAGGGCGTCGAAGCCTCGCTCGATCTCACCGTCACCAAAACAAATGGCTATGCGGTGAGAAATCCGCGCGGCTACGGCCGCCCACAACTTTACATCTTCGAAGTCTACGGCATCGATGGTCCAATGACCGGGCGCGAAGTGATTGTCTGGTGGTTTGTCTCCGGCCGCCGCGCTTACGACATCGTCAAGTATTACACCGCGAAGCTTGCGCGCGGAGTCCGCTTTATTACGTTCGGCCGCTGGGAATGGGAAGGACGCCGCAGCACTTTCAAGCTGCGACTGAACAGCGCTGCCGACGAGCTCGAGATATTGTCTCCAACAACAACCGATGATCCCGAGCAGTCAGAAGAAAACCAGCCCGATCCCTCGCTTGCTGCTATTCACGTCGGACGCCGCGTGCCCGTCTATCGCAAACTCGGCGACTTTAATTCAAAGCGTGTGCGAGAGATCGTCCACGCCGTTCTCTCGCTCCTGAACGACAAAGCGATCGAGGAAACGCTTCCAGCAGATCTGCGACACCGCGCGAAGTTGATCGGTCGCGCTGAAGCAGTGCGTGAGATTCATTTTCCACCGCCAGACGTGTCGATGGCTGAATACGAACAGTCGAAGAGTCCGGCGCACGTGCGGATGATCTTCGAAGACTTCTTCTGGGTGACGTTCGCGATCGGTTTGAAGCGCGGTCAGCGGGAAAAGGAAATCAAAGCCGCGCCTCTGCTCATCGACAAAAACGTTAAAGCTCACATCGCCTCGGTGATGCCGTTCAAGCTAACCAATGCGCAGGTTAAAGTCACAAAGCAGATCTTTACCGACATGCAGTCGCGCGCACCGATGAATCGCCTGCTGCAAGGCGACGTCGGCAGCGGTAAAACGATCGTCGCCGTCGTCGCGATGATGGCGGCGATGGAAAACAACCTGCAAACTGCTCTCATGGCGCCGACCGAAATCCTCGCCGAGCAACACGCGCGCAGCATCAAGCGCCTGCTTGCGAAGACGCCATATCGCGTCGAGCTGCTGACCGGATCGCTTCGCGCGGCTGAGAAACGACACCTGCAAAATTCACTGAGGGAAGGCGAGATACACGCGTGCATCGGCACACAAGCGCTGATTCAGGAAGCGGTCGCGTTTGAGAAGCTCGGGCTCGTCGTGATCGACGAACAGCATCGCTTCGGTGTGATGCAGCGGGCGGAGCTGCGTGCGCGTGGGCTCAATCCCGATGTGCTCGTGATGACTGCGACGCCGATCCCGCGTTCACTCGCGATGACTGTTTACGGCGATCTCGACGTATCGATCATCGATGAGCTACCGCCAGGACGCACGCCGATCGAGACACTCGTCTTCGGTGAAGATCAGCGACAGGAAGTGAAACGTTTGATCACGCGCGAGGTGAAGGCAGGCCGGCAGGTTTATGTCGTTTACCCGCTCGTCGAAGAGTCGGAGAAGATGGATCTAAAGGATGCGACGCGTCGATACGAGTACCTGCGCGACACGGTTTTTCCGAAACTCGCCGTCGGTTTGTTGCACGGAAAGATGAAGCCGGCGGAGAAAGAGAAGGTGATGAGCGCGTTTGTCGCGGGCGAGATTAAGATTCTGGTTTCGACGACCGTGATCGAAGTCGGTGTGGACGTTCCGAATGCCTCGGTGATGATCGTGGAACATGCCGAGCGTTTTGGATTGTCGCAGTTGCACCAGTTGCGTGGGCGTGTTGGTCGTGGGGCGGAGAAGAGCTACTGCATACTGCTGACGAGCGACAAGAAAACCGCGGTTGCCGAAGAGCGGCTGGGCATCATGGCGCAGACCAGTAACGGATTCATCATCGCTGAGAAGGATCTCGAGCTGCGTGGGCCCGGCGAGTTGTTGGGAACGAAGCAATCCGGGTTGCCGGAGTTTCGCATCGGAAACATCGTGCGCGACCACGAGATACTGGAGCAGGCGAAAAAGGAAGCTGAGTTTTATCTGGCGAAACCGAAAGCAGTGGTGACGGCGAGAATGACCGCGCGCATTAAGCAGGATCCACGCTTCGGCCTCGCAGCGATCGGATGAGCGGGGGCAAGCCCCTCTTCCTGACTTGTTCTATTCTCAGTTGCTCAAATCATCTAATGGAACTTGAAATCAAAGAATAGAACAAGTCAGGAAGAGGGGCTTGCCCCCGCTGCTTAAATAGATGCGCGTTATTGCAGGGCTTTACAAAGGACGGAATCTGAAGAGTCCGCCGTCAATGAATGTGCGGCCGACGTCGGATCGGTTACGCGAGACGCTCTTCAATGTGATCGCGCCGCGCATCGAGGATGCTCGATTTCTTGATCTCTGCGCGGGGTCGGGCGCGGTTGGGATTGAGGCGCTTTCACGTGGCGCGAGCCATGCGACGTTTGTCGATCGCTCGCGACGGATGTGTAAGTTGATTGAAGCGAATGTGCAGTTGTGCCGGATACCGGAGGAGCAGTGGGATATTTATTGTTCTGAGGCGAATGAGTTTTTACGGCAATCTAAAGACGAACACTGGGACATCGTGTACTTCGATCCGCCGTATAAAGATGATTATTTGCGGACGCTCGAACTACTCGGGAACAACAGTCTCGTTATTGCCGAGCATCATCACAAAACCGAATTGCCTGATACGATCAGCGATCTCCAACGAACTCGAATACTTAAACAGGGCGATTCTGCTCTCAGCTTTTATAGCCACAGATAAACACGGATTGATTACGGATTTAATCCGTTAACCAATCCGTGTTATCTGTGTTTTTGTGATCCCGTCACGCGGGATCCGAGTAGCCTTATCAACCCTCTATCGTACTCATCGCCGTTACGGCGCGTTTTTCGTACGCCGCAATAGTGGCGATGTTCTTCCTCTCAATGTCCGTTAACGACGCCTCGGTGAAGTTTGGATCGGCCTTGTACCAATCAAAACTCGAGAAGTACTTCTGGAGCCACGGCTCTTTAAAGACCTTGCCGTGACGCGCGTAAATCTCCTGTCGCATCTGGCTCGCGTCTTCGATGAACAAGCCTTCGAGCAGCGCGCGCGTGATCGGCTTCGAACTCAAATCCTGGTGAATCGTGTTCTCGAATTTAACGATCGTCTCGACGTTCAGCTTGTCGTTGCCGGAGAGCTCCTCGTCCTTGAAATTCTCATCAGGCGCGTACCACGGTTGAAAGAAGAAATACTGCTGCAACCACTCGGCCTTAAACATCCGACCATGACGCGCGTAGACCTCGTTTCGCAACAGTCGCAACTCGTGCAGGCTCAACCCACGCAGCATCTGCTCGGTGATCGCCTTGTTTTTGAAGAACTCCATGTCGCCGGGCAGCACCGCCACGTTGCGCTGCTTCTTCTGCGCGTCGCTCAATACCTGGAGGTTCTTACGCTCGATTGCCGAAAGCTTTTTCGCGTCGTACTTCTCATCCGGAAAGTACCAGTAACGCTCTTCGAAATACTGCTGTAGCCACGGCTCATCGTCAAAACGTTTTCCGTGAATCGCTTCGACTTCCGCCTGCAACACTTTCCACTCAGCGCCACTGTGCTTGCCGAGTTTGCGCAGCGTGATCTGTCGATCGCGCCAGTAACGCATGTCGCCGGGTTGAATGAACTCGTGTTTGGAAGCTTCGGCGATGCGGATCAGATCGAGATTCCGTCTCTCCATGTCGTTAAGCATGGAGTTTTTGAAATCGGGATTGGCCTTGTACCAAGACTGTTCTTCGAGATAAATCTTGATCTCGCTATCTTTGAAGACCCGACCGTGGCGGCCGAAGATGATGCCACGCAGCAGCTTCAGCTCGTACATTTCCAGTGGTTGAATCTGGGTTTGTTTGAGCGAAGTCTTGCTGAAATCGAGGTCTTTGAGTGGGTCCATCGGGTTCTGGGCGAACACGTTGATGGACATTAAAGCGATAAATGCGAGGAGTAAAACGTGTCGGGAGTTAATCATTGAGTTTTACCTCAACCAAATATATCTCTGACTTTGTCGACCAGGCCTTTGCTTTCAAGATCTTTATTTTCAACTTCGGCTAACTGCTCGAGCAGTCGACGCTGTTCGCGCGTCAGCGTGGTCGGCGTGATGAGCGTCACTGAAACAAACAGGTCGCCTCGACCACGTCCACCTAATGCCGGCATGCCCTTTCCGCGTAATCGAAAGACGGTGCCGGTTTGAGTGCCCATCGGGATTTTCAACTTCTCTTCACCATCGATGAGCGTCTTCACCATGACATCGGCGCCCAACGCGGCCTGCGCAAAGGTGATCGGGATCGCTTCGTACAGGTTGCTACCTTGTCGCTCAAACTGGTCGTGCTCGGCTACGTGGATAACCACATAAAGGTCACCCGTCGCGCCACCCTGAGCGCCAGCTTCGCCTTCTCCAGTAACGCGTAAACGCGAGCCCGTTTCGACTCCTGCCGGAACTTTTACTTCCAACTGTTTCTCGCGCTCGACCCGGCCCGTGCCTTTGCAATCGAGACAAGGGTTCTTGATCACTTTCCCCGTTCCGCGACAAACGTGACACGTGCGCGCGACCGAGAAGAATCCCTGCTGGTAACGCACCTGGCCCGTGCCCGCGCAAGTCGTACAGTTTTCCGGATGACTGCCTGATGCTGCGCCCGAGCCTTTACACGTTTCACATGACTCAAGACGTGGAATGCGGAGTTGTGCCGTCATTCCGTTCGCGGCTTCTTCGAGCGTGATCTCGAGGTCGTAACGTAGATCGGCGCCGCGTTGCGCTGAACTGCGACGCGTACCACCGCGTCCGCCAAACACGTCTCCAAAACCAAACAGGTCGCCGAGAATGTCTTCGATTCCACCAAAACCCGGCGCGCCCCACGAGCCTGCACCAGCCGCGCCGCTCGAAACACCTGCATGACCAAAACGGTCGTAACGCTGACGCTGCTCGGGATTGGAGAGGACGCTGTAGGCTTCTGCTGCTTCCTTGAACTTCTCTTCCGCTGTGGCGTCGTTCGGATTTTTATCCGGGTGATATTTGACTGCGAGACGCCGGTAAGCGCTCTTAATTTCCTGGTCAGTAGCGGTGCGGCTACAGGCTAAAATTTCGTAATAATCTCTTTTGCTCATTAAAAACCTCTTCTCTGCGTAACCTCTGCGTTCTCTGCGTCTCTACGGTGATATTAGTCGTTTACCGCAGAAGGCGCAGAGAGCGCAGAGGTTACTCAGAGTTATTCACTATTAACTGCGTCTGCCTCTGGATCCAACATTGCGGATGTGAGTTGCCCGGCGATGCGCTCCACCTTGCTCATAGCGATTTTCATCTCGTCCAACTTGTCTGACTTAAGCGCGGTCTCCGCTTCCGTGAACGCCTTGTCGGCGCCCTCCTGGTCAATCTCCGGCAGTAAGCCACCAAACTTCGAAAACGACTTCTGCGTGTTTCGCAGCAACGAATCGAGTCTGGTCCGCAATACCAGTACCTCTTTCGTGTTCTTGTCGGTTTCCGCGAAACTTTCCGCTTCATGAATCAGCCTGTCGATCTCCTCGGGCGTCAGGCCCGACGTCGGCGTGATCCGCATCTGCTGCTCACGTCCGGTAGCTTTGTCCTGCGCGGAAACTGACACGATACCATTCGCGTCAACTTCAAACGAGACCTCGATCTGCGGCACGCCGCGCGGGTTCGGCGGAATCCCGACGAGCTCGAATTTTCCGAGGGAACGATTGCCTTCCGCGACTTCGCGCTCACCTTGCAACACGTGAATCTCGACTGACGACTGGTTATCGACGACCGTCGTGAACGTCCGGCTCTCGCGCAAAGGAATCGTCGAGTTTCGCTCGATGATCTTCGTGAACAAGCCGCCGCGCGTCGCGAGTCCCAAACTCAGCGGCAACACGTCGAGCAGCACGATGTCTTTCACGTCGCCATTCAACACGCCGCCCTGGATCGCCGCGCCCATCGCGACGACTTCATCAGGATTGATCTCAGACGACGGCTTGCGACCGAAGATCTTTTCAACTGTACGCTCGACGATCGGAGATCTCGTTTGGCCACCGACAAGAATCACTTTGTGAATGTCTGACGCCTGTAGCTTCGCGTCTTTCAGCGCCGTCTGGCACGGATCGATCGTCTGTTCGACTAGATCGGAAACGAGTGTTTCAAACTGTTCGCGCGTCAGCGTTTTGTTGAAGTGTTTCGGACCGGTCGTATCAGCAGCAATGAACGGCAGGTTGATTACCGTTTCGTTTGAGGTCGACAGATCGCACTTCGCACGCTCAGCGACTTCTTTCAATCGCTGCAAGGCGAGGCGGTCCTGTCGCAAATCGATTTCCGTGTCGGAAAGGAACTGTCCTGCCATCCAGCTCATGATGCGCTCGTCGAAATCCTCGCCACCGAGAAACGTGTTTCCGGAAGTCGAGAGGACTTCGAACACACCGTCGTTCATTTCAAGGATCGAGATATCGAACGTGCCGCCGCCCAGATCGTAAACTGCAATCCTTTCGACGGACGACTTGCCGAGTCCATACGCGAGAGCTGCCGCGGTCGGCTCGTTAATGATGCGCTCGATCTTCAGGCCCGCGATCTTGCCGGCGTCTTTGGTCGCCTGTCGCTGCGTGTCGTCGAAATACGCGGGAACAGTGATGATCGCGTCAGTCACCGATTCACCCAGAAACTCTTCAGCCGCTGCTTTGAGACGTTGGAGAACGATGCCCTGCAACTCGGGCGGGCTGTAGTTACGGCCCTGCACGCGCACACGCGCGTCGCCGTTGGGAGAATCCACGATCTCGAATGGCGCGCTCTCGCGCATCTTCGCGACTTCCGGCGAGCTGAACTTCCGGCCGATGAGTCGCTTGACGGCGTGAACGGTGTTGGCGGCGTTTGTGACTGCCTGGCGCTTGGCGATCTGGCCCACGAGCCGCTCGCCTTTTTCAGTGAAACCCACGACGGTCGGAGTCGTGCGCCCACCTTCTTTGTTCGGGACGATCTGCACCGTGCCGCCTTCGAGCACGGCGACACAGCAGTTGGTCGTCCCTAAATCAATTCCGATCGATTTTCCCATTGTTTAGTTTAGCCACGAAAAGGCACAAACGTTATTTGCGTGTTGAAACCTTCACGAGCGCGGGTCGAATGAGTTTGTCGCCGAGGCGGTAACCCGTGACTAACTCCTGCATCACGGTGTCGGGCGCATAGTCGTCAGTCGGTTCAGTTACTACAGCCTCGTGAACATGGGGATTGAACTGTTCACCAACCGCCGCAACCGGCTTGATGCCGAGCGCGTCGAGCACGCCGATGAGTTGCTTGTTGATAAGATCCACGCCGCTGAGAAAATGACGAAACTCGTCTGACTCCGCGGCTTCGACCGACGCCTCGGCCTCCAGCGCTCGCTTGAGATTGTCCACCACCGGCAGGAGTTTAGCGGCGACGTCGGCAACCACGCGATTGTACGTCTCGCTTCGTTCCCGTTCGACGCGCTTTCGATAATTCTCGAAGTCTGCCTGGCGTCGCGCGATGAGGTCCTTGAGCTCGGCGTTTTCAGTTTCGATCCGCTTCAGCTCCGAGCGCGTTGCTACCAGCTCGGCTTTGTCGGGTCCAGCACCTTCCGGCTCGACGTCGCCGGCTCCGAAGAGGTCTTCTTCATTGAGACTCTCGTCGGAAAGGTCAATCTCCTCGCCTTCGTAATTCGGATCTTCAGGCGCCATATCGTCAGCGTCGGTGAACTTGATCGGGATGCGGTGCGAACCCTTGTCGCGTCTGTCTGATGTCATTAGGTAGGATCGATTCTCGGACTAACGTGCAGTTTGTTCGCCCAGTCGATGTTCAATCAACCGCGCCATGTAGTTTACCATAGCCATTATTCGTGCATATTCAATTCTCATCGGGCCAACAACGCTGAGGGAGCCGATGTTGTCGTTAGATCCGACGCGATACGGCGCAGTGATCAAGGCGCAGTCGCGCATCGAGCTGGCGGGATGTTCGCGGCCGATGATGACGTGTACATCGCCCGGGTAGCCAGCAGCATCGTGAACGCACTCGTTGAGTATCTTGATCAGGCGCGACTTCTCTTCAAACGTCCGGAACAACTCGCGCATACGCTCAATGTCGACAAATTCGGGTTTCGTGAGGATGTTTGACGTGCCGTCGATATAGACTCCGGCGCTCGTATCCTCACCTTCTAGGCTTCGCTCGCACAACAAAATCGCGTTTTGCAGCAGTCGATCGTACAGCGCCTTCTCTTCTTTCATCAGCTCGACGATTTCGGTCCGGATCGCGAGCAGGCTCTTACCGCTGAACTCCGAATTTAAATAACGGGCGGTGCGATCCAAGTCGTCCTGAGCCAGATCATCTGTGATACGGATCACCTTGTTGTGGATGATGTTTGCCGTTGAGACGAGCACCACGAGGATGCGCTTGTCCGGCAGCAGCATAAACTCGATGTGATTGAGCCGGTTGTCTGCGAGCGACGGCGACACGACGATACCGACGTTCTGCGAGAGCGCTGAAAGCACGTGCGACGCTGTTTCCATCAGCCGATCAGGCGAGGAACCGGCGTCGATCGATTCGAAAAGATGGTCGATCGCTTTCAAATCAGTGCGTGACAGTCGCGCCTCGCCGAGCATGTTGTCAACGTAGTAACGATAACCCTTGTCAGTCGGCACGCGTCCGGCGGAAGTGTGTGGCTGTTCGACGAAACCTGCCTCTTCGAGATCGGCCATGACGTTGCGGATCGTCGCCGGACTCCAGCCAAAGCCATGCGAGAAGCGATCGGAGAGCACACGCGAGCCCACTGCCTCGCCAGTGACGAGGTGTTCTTTGATCAGGGCGGCGAGTAGTACCTCCGCGCGGGAGTCTAAGCCGGCCTTCTCAGTAGTTTGCAGATTTGAGGCTCTCCGGGGCATTGCGGGCAGTATACAAACTTATCCACAGATTGCACAGATTAGCCCCTTTCTGTGTAATCTGTGCAATCTGTGGAGAGATGTAAGTTACTGATATTTGAGGGTTTATTGTCGTCTCCCGCCAAAGGTTGACGGGCTGCATCTACCATCCTTAAGATTAGTCACCCGAACCGCTGTTTGCCTCCGAGTTGCCGCCATGAATGAAGTTAGAAAATATTTCGCCGACGCATTTCGACATATGGGCGGGAATCGTGGTGTGCCCGCGATTGAAGTCCGCTTTTATCCTTACGCTGGACTGCGTCACACCATTCGTTTGCGGTCGGGACGAGTGTACGTGCGGCTCTCGGATATCTGTAAAGACTCGCCGCCTGAAGTATTGCGCGCGCTTGCGTGGATTCTTGTGGCGCGACTGCTCGGCAAGCGAGTGCCGACGATTCACGATCGGGTTTATCGAGATTATTCGCTTGAGCCGTCGGTGATGCGTTCCTCTGATTTGGCGCGTCGCGGTCGCGGACGAAAAATGATCTCGACGGCGCAGGGCGAGGTTTACGATCTTGATCGAATGTTTACCAAGTTGAATCGACGATATTTTGATGGTGCGATCCCAAAACCTACGATTACGTGGTCACAGCGGCGGACGAGGAGCATTCTCGGTCATCACGATCACATCTACGACAGCATCACCATCAGCAAGACGCTTGATTCGAAGGAAATTCCGGAGTGGTTCGTCGAGTACATTCTTTATCACGAGATGCTGCACATCAAGCACCCGGCACGTTTGATCAACGGGCGGCGTTACTACCATACGAGCGCATTTCGTCAGGATGAGCGCAAGTTTCCATACTACGAACAGTCGCAGAAGTGGCTCGAGCGACTCGCACGACTGCGCCGCGTCCCGCGGGCTCGCGCGGCGTAAGTCTTGGAACTATTTTGGGTCAATAGCGTTCTAATAATCGAGGTAGGTGGGCTCCTCAAAAAGGGCGGTTTCTCTGGAGTGGTTTTCAGGAGACCGCCCTTCTTCTTTCCAGGCACAGAGCTAAATTAGTTATAGGTCCTATTCGTCCTATAGGACCTATTCGTAGTGACGCAGTTTGAATTAACGCCAAAGGCGTAGGCTAATTCGAGCCCAGGGTTGGAGCTTGCGACAACCCTGGGGACCCCACATCTAAGGCGTCCTAACCCTGAAAGGGTTCGCCCACCACCGAACCCTTTCAGGGTTAATAACAATTTTTTAATCGTTCCCCAGGGTTCTCGCTAGCTCGAACCCCGGGCTCAAATTGGCCAACGCCTTCGGCGTTAATTCAAACTGCATCACTACCGACCTATTACCCGACGACTAGACAACCCACAATCCCGCCCCTTAAACTACGCATTTTGCTAAAGCCCTACCTTTAGACGGAGACTTCAGTTATATGGCTATTCCTGCTACACAGATTCGCCGCGGTATGGTTATCGTTTTTGAGGGCCAGCCGTGCAAAGTTCTTGAATTCAGGCACCACACGCCCGGCAACCTCCGGGCCATGATCCAGACCAAGCTGCGAAATATTCGTACCGGCGCTTCATTTGAACATCGCTTCCGCTCTGCCGACACAGTCGATCGCGCGTCACTCGAACAGCACGACATGGAATATCTCTACTCAGACGGCTCGCACCACCATTTCATGAACACTGAAAACTACGAGCAGACGGCGCTGAGTGAAGACGACCTGGGCGACGCGGCCCAATGGCTTATGCCGGGCATGAGAATCCAGGCGGAGTTTTACGAAGGCTCGCCGATCGGCATCGATCTGCCACCGTCAATGGAGTTGACCGTCACTCAAACCGAACCCACATTGAAGAGCGCGACAGTCTCAAACGTTAACAAGCCGGCCACTCTCGAAAACGGAGTGACCATCACGGTGCCTCCTTTCATCAATGAAGGCGACCGCATTCGTGTGGATCCTACGGAAGGGCGGTATATCGAGCGAGCGAAGTGAGGGCTTATGTACCAAGGCTATAGCCTGCTGCTATCACTCGGCCTGATCGTTCTGATTCCTCACTTCCTTTTTCAAGCGCTGGCGCACGGGAAATATATCGCCGGATTGCGCCAGCGGCTCGGCTCTGTTCCTCCCGTTAATGGAAAGCCGGTCATCTGGCTGCATTGCGTCTCAGTTGGTGAGACTCAGGCTGCACGGCCGTTAGCCAAACGTTTGAAGCAACAGTTTACTCAACACGATCTCGTAGTCTCCACTATCACGCTCACGGGACAAACTCTCGCACGCGATGTCTTTCGGAACCAGGCGGCGAGCGTCTTTTACTTTCCATTTGACTGGCGCTGGACCGTTCGTCGGGCACTTAAGGCAGTGAATCCGGCTGTCGTGCTGATTATGGAGACTGAGCTCTGGCCCAATTTTTTGCGCGAGTGCAAGACGCGACGGATTCCAGTAGCGCTCGTGAATGGCCGCATCTCGCGGCAGTCGTTTCGGAGGTACAGGCTGATTAAGTTCTTTCTTCGTCGCGTGCTGTCGTCCTTAAGCATCGCCGTGATGCAATCGGAGACCGATGCTGAGCGGCTGGAAGCGCTCGGAATGCCGAGCGACAGGCTTTTCAATGCAGGCAATCTCAAGTTTGACGCGGAGCTCGGAAGTGAGTTGACCAGTAAAACCGAAGAGATCAGGCGGCGATTTGCAGTGGATTCAAATGTTCCACTCATTCTCGCCGCCAGCACACACGCGCCGGAAGAAGCAATCATTCTCGAAAGCATTCAGAAACTCAGACAGAAACAACCGGTGCGACTGATGCTCGCGCCCAGACATCCCGAGCGCTTCAACGAAGTCGCGGGTTTACTGCAAAAATCCGGATTGAGTTGGACAAGACGAACGAACCCGCCCAACCCGAACGACGCCGATGCGAGCGTGATCCTGCTCGACACGATCGGTGAGCTTCCAGCCACCTACGCGCTCGCCGAGATCGTCTTCGTCGGCGGCAGCATCGTCGATAAAGGCGGACACAACGTGCTCGAACCCGCCGTCGCAGGCGCGACCGTCGTGACCGGAGCACACACGCATAACTTCCACGCGATCGTCGAGCTCATGAATGAAGCCGGCGCACTCGTGCAACTGCCCGCGCTCGAAGACGCCGCCGCCAGCGACGAGCTTGCATACGTTTTCGAGAAGCTTCTTGCCAGCCCCGCAGAGCGTGAGGAACTCGGGCGACGCGCAAAACAACTGATCACCGCTAACCAGGGCGCCGCCGATCGCACGATGCAATTGATCACGCCGCCTATTCTCGCCGCCACTTCATGAAATCAATCGTCCTTCCCCCATTGAGTTTGCTGTACGGCGCCGTCACGCGCACGCGTCTGTCGTTGTATCGTCGTGGAACTTTTCAGACTACAAAACTCGACCGGCCGGTGATCAGCATCGGCAACATCACAACCGGCGGCACCGGGAAAACTCCGCTTGTCGAGTACGTCGCGAGGACGATCGCGTCGCAGGGCAAAAAGGTGTGCATACTGACGCGCGGTTATGGTCGAAAGGATCCGCATCTTCAGGTGATCGTTTCCGATGGTTACGGCGTGCTCGCATCGCCCAGCGAAGCAGGCGATGAACCGTACCTGCTCGCGACGAAACTCACCGGACAGGCAGCCGTGATCAGTAGCGCCGATCGGATCGCAGCCGGACAGGAAGCAATCAAAGACTTCGGTACTGAGGTTTTCGTGCTAGACGACGGGTTTCAGCACCTGCGACTCGCGCGCGATCTGAATATCGTGTGCATCGATGCCACTAATCCGTGGGGCGGCGGAAGGCTGCTTCCTTACGGGCGTTTGCGCGAGTCGCTCGATGGACTAACTCGAGCTGATTGTTTTGTGTTGACGAGGTGCGATCAGGTTGAAAGCGTCGAGGCGTTGCGCGCGGAGATCGTTGAGTTGACAGGTGGGCGTCCGATCTTTGAGTCGCGGATGCGGCCGCTGCGTGTGACGTCGTTGAAAAATGGACCGGAGACGATTGCGTTGCCGGGGCGTGTTGGGGCGTTCTGTGCGGTTGGTAATCCGTCGTCGTTTTTTGAGAGTTTGAGGAGTTTGGGGTATGAGTTCGGGTTTGAGAGAGCATTTGCCGATCATCATGCTTACACGCAGAGTGATGTTGATGAGTTGGATCAGCTTGCGAGGCAGACTGGAGCGAACGCGTTGATCACGACGGCGAAGGATGCGGTTAAGTTGAAGGGTATGGCCTTCTCGCTACCGTGTTACGTCTTGGAGATCGAAATCGCTATTGACGACGCGGACGCTTTTCAGGCGATGGTTTTGGACAGGATTGCAAAACTGTTCAGGACTAACAACAGACAGTAAATAGAACAAGTCAGGAAGAGGGGCTTGCCCCCG
>DATFDT010000366.1:0-27646 GCA_035251975.1 Pyrinomonadaceae bacterium
TTATTCCAACAGTTGCAGAGTAATTTCAGATCACGTGCATCGGCGGCATATCGCTTGCTGCCGCATGTGTGCCCCTCCTCTTGCTCTCCCCGAGCAAATGTATTGGAGAACTCGACTATGAAGAAGAATGAATTCTCAGAGATTGCTTCGAACCTGCTGATCTTCGGCTCAGTCTCGCTCGCACTCGCACCATTCCTGCTGGGCGACCGCCTGATCCTGATCGTGACGGGCTTAATGAAAGAAGGCGGGGTCATGATCGACCAGTTCGGCAACTACGTGAGCTGGCTAATCTCTTAACCCCGCCTATGGCGGCAAACCTGTCTACGACTTGCTTACGACATTGCCCTCCGAATCGTAGATCGTCACGTCACCAAACGGCGTGACCTGGTCCTTCACCTTCTCCCAATCGCCGACAATCACGATCGCCGCACGGTAAGTATCGAAATACTTCGCCGCGACCTTTTGAATATCCGCTGTCGTCAGCGCTTCAATCTTCGGTCGAAAATCGTTGATGAAGTTCTTGTCGAGATCATACGTGTAGATCGTGCTGATACGGCCCGCGAGTCCAAGCTGGCTCGCCAACTCGACCGAGAAGTTTCCAGTGCTGTATTCCTTCGCCGCGCTCAACTCCTCATCAGTCACGGGCAGCACGCGCATCCGATCGAGCTCGTAAAAGACCTCGAGCAACGTTGGACCAGTCACTTCGTTGCGCACGAAAGCGCCCGCTAAAAACGATCCTGTTTTCGCCTGTGTGTTTGACGAGCTGAACGGCGCATACGTGTAGCCCTTCGACTCGCGTATGTTGCGCGTCAGTCGCGAATAAAACGAGCCGCCGTAGATCGTGCTGGCAGTGCGAATCGCGAAATAGTCTTTGTCTTTACGGGGAATACTCACGTTGCCGATGTAAATGGCTGACTGGATCGAGCCCGGCCGGTTCACGAAATAAATTTGACGCTTATCTCGCTGCGGCACCGGCGGATTATCGTCCGGCGGTACTGTGCCGCTCTTCCAACTGCCAAAAGCCTTCTCGATTTCCGCGAACGTCTTATCAACGTCGATATCGCCGACGACAACGAGATAAGCGGCGTTCGGGATGTAATACTTCGCGACAAACGCGCGTAGATCGTTTCGCGTGAGCGCGCTGATCGACTTCTCATCCGGCACGACGAAGCTGTACGGGTGATTTCCGAAGACCGCCTTTTGAAAACGCTCGTTGACGAGAAAACCCGGATCGGCACGGCCGGCGCGAATCTGCTGGATCGTGTTTTCCTGGGCCAGCTTAACTTCCGTTTCAGGGAACGACGGGTGTTGGGCCACGTCGCTCATCAACTCAAATAGTTTCGCGGAAAACTCTGACAGCGACGTGGCTGTCATCGTTGTCGAGTCGGCGTCGCTGCCGAGCCCGAGTGAGCCGCCGATCGAGCGTAGCTCTTCCTTAAGTTGTTTGCTGGTGCGCGTGTCAGTGCCTTCGTTTGCGACAGATGCAGCGATCTGCGCGATGCCGGGATGTGCATCACGATCGCTGGCGGTAGTTGCGGATCGAAACGTGAGCATTGCTGAGACCTTCGGCACGTTTGACAGCGGCGCCAGCACGACCGTTAGTCCGTTGGAGAGTTTTTTTTCCGTGATCTTTGGGAGATTCAGAGGCCGCGCCGCGCCGGGAGCTGGCGGCGTCTTCTGTTGTGCGAATGCAGTGGTTGTAAACAATATGATCGCAAGTAGTTTTTTCATCTCAATCCTCTCGGAGAAATCCGTTTTACAATCCGCGTTTATCCGCGTTACCGGGAACACGATCGATCACGGTGCGATTCGTGGCAACGAGATACTTCGCGGCCGCAGCTTTGATTTGCGCGGCGGTGACGTTCTCAAACGGCGTCAACAACGAGTTGATCTGCTGCGGTTCGTCACGAAAGATAGCCAGCGCTGACAGCAAGTGTGCTTTGCCCATGCTGCCCTCGAGCTGATCGTAGAAGTTCGAGCGGTAACTGACCTTTGCGTCGGCCAGCTCTTTACCAGTTATGCCTTTCGACGTGATGTCAGCGATCACCGCGTCCATCTCCTTGATCACTTCGTCTGCGGTATGACCTGGTTTGTACGTCGTGCGCGTGGTCATGATCATCGGACCGGTGTAGTCAAACTCGTTACCGAAGTAGTTGAGCCCGCCTGAGAGATCGAGTGTCAGCTCTTTCTCTTTCACTAGACGCTGGTACCAGCGCGAGCTTTCGCCGGCTTGAAGGATTCGGACCAGGAGGGCCATCGCGGGAAAGTCCGGCGAATTTTGGGGCGGCAGATGATAGCCGGTTGCGAGCGCGGGCAGCTTCGCGAGTTTGTCAGTTTGCGAGACTCTTTTCTCTTTCGTTTGCAGCGGCTCCGTCAGATCGGCGCGTGCCGGCATCGGCTGGCTGGGAATGTTCGCGAAGTGTTTCTCGACCATCTTCTTCACTTCGTTCACATCAACGTCGCCGACAACAGTTAAAACCGCATTGTTTGGTGCGTAGTAAGTCTTGAAGAAGTTACGAACGTCGGCGATCGTTGCGGCGTTGATCTCCGCGAGATCTCCGTAACCGTTGTGCGAGTTATTCCAGTTTGTGAATGCGTTCTCCCAAAGGCTGATCCATTCGAAGAACTGGTAAGGCTGGTTCAGCACATTTACGCGCACTTCTTCACTCACGACTGCCTGTTGGTTCTTGAGGTTCTCCTCGCTGACGTCGAGCGAGCGCATGCGATCGGATTCAAGCCAGATACCGAGCTCCACGCGATTGCTGGGCATCGTCTGGTAGTAGTTTGTGTAATCAAAATCCGTGTGGCCGTTCAGACTGCCGCCGTTTGCCTCGACGAACTTCGCGTGCTCAAACTTCTTCACGTTCGCAGAACCCTGAAACATCATGTGTTCGAAGAGGTGTGCGAAGCCGGTGCGGCCTTTGGGCTCGAGACGCATGCCGACGTTGTAATAAACAGCGACGGTCACGACTGGAGCGTTGTGATCTTCTGAGATCACGACCTTCAGACCGTTCGGAAGTTTGTAGTAGACGACAGGGATGTTGAGCGGTTTAGCTTGATTGACGGTGGAGACCGTGGCTATCAGCAGGAGCATTGATAGGCAGGTCACGAGTAAGCGTCGCATATTTTGGCAGTCCTCACTTTGAGCGATAGAAATAGAGACGAGGCCTTGATCCGGAGATCAAAACCCGAAAAACTGACATGAGCTACGCAGATTTGGATGAAAGGTCGTTCTCACCCGCAGTGTAGCGTACTACGCGATGATTTGTCAGAAAGTTTCTTTTGCGCCTTTGCGCGAAACTTTCGTTGGGCCCTACAATGCTACGCTATGTTTTTGAAGAATTGCATCGGCGTACTGTTTGTTGGTTTGTTGCTCCTGGTCTCTGTTTTCGCGAGGAGTCAGAAGATGCAGCACATTCCCACCGGAAACTGGGGCGGCCAGCACATCAATATGAAAGTTGGCGCGAAGTCGGCGACGATTGAATACGACTGTGCGAGTGGCACGATCACAGGACCGCTCGTAGTTGATGGTGATGGCAATTTCAACCTGCGCGGTACGCATCGCATGCAACGCGGCGGACCCACGCGTGCTGATGAGACTCCAAACGATCATCCCGCGACTTACACTGGTTCGATCAAGGGCAACACGATGACGCTCCATCTCAAGATCGGCGATTCAGACGAGGAGACGTTTACGTTGGAGAAGGGAAAAGAGGGCGAGCTTTTCAGGTGTAAGTAGATGCAGGCGAGAAAGTTTTTTATCAAAGGCGATGTTCAGGGGGTCGGGTATCGTTTCTTCGCGCAACGAGCAGCGGCGCGGCATCAGGTTGTTGGCTACGTGCGCAACTGTGCTGATGGCAGTGTTGAAGCGTTCGCGGAGGGACCGGCAGGCAGCGTTGAAGCTTTCAAACACGATCTGGCAACTGGACCACAGTGGGCCGTAGTCGATCAGGTTGAGGAGATAGTTCTGGAGCCGACGGGCACTTATTCTGCGTTTAGGATTGAGAGATAACTGAAACGATGGACCATCTAAAATCTTTGATTCGCGAAGTGCCGGACTTTCCCAAGCCCGGCATCAATTTTTATGACATCACGACGCTATTGAAGCATCCCGAGGGATTGCGCAACACGGTCGACGCGCTTGCCTCGGAGTTTGAAGGCGAGAAGGTTGATTCCGTGATCGGCATCGAGGCGCGTGGATTTATCTTCGCACCGGCCCTCGCGTATCACCTCGGCGCAGGCTTTGTTCCGGTTCGCAAGCCGCGCAAATTGCCGGCCGAGTGCGCGTCAATTTCTTACGATCTCGAGTACGGCCAGGACACGCTGCAGATCCATCGCGACGCTGTTGGCGATGGACATCGCGTAATCATAGCCGACGATTTGCTTGCCACTGGCGGCACTGCACGCGCTGTTGTCGATCTGGTCGAGCAACTTGGCGGCGTTGTGGTTGGACTAGTGTTTGTTGTGGAACTCGAATTCCTTCCCGGCCGTGAGAAGCTTGCAGGCTACGATGTACGTTCTCTGATCAAATACCAATCGTGATCAAAGCCTCACGCTGTCATTGAAGAAACTTTTCCTCAAAAGTAGGAATCGTGCTTGGACCGGGTCAGTACAGAGAGCGGTAGCGACCTGGTCAAAAGATGGGAGTCAAGAATCATACTCAGAGTACGACTCAGATCCAGGTTTTCATCAAACGCGAGCCCGCGGTGGACCCATCACCGAGGGCTTAAGAGTGAGAATTACGCACGTCGACGGTCGTATCGTTCGGCTGGAGGTGGCCCAAAAGTCGTAAGTTTGAAATCATTCAGGATTACACGATCTACTAGACATACGTGATACGATTTCCTGACATGTGCTCCCGTAGCTCAGCTGCATAGAGCGCTCGCCTCCTAAGCGAGAGGTCGCGCGTTGGAATCGCGCCGGGGGCACCATTTTTCCTAAGGAATTAGGAACCTGACCTTCCTGCAGCCTTTATCCCGCAATTTGTCCTGCAATTTTTCTTAGGTCTGTGGCACGAGCCGCGAATTCGTACCGGAGGCTACATGAAAAATTACTCGAGCAGCATTCAACGACGGAAGCGCGGTACCCGCACGGAGTACATCGCTAGACTCACTTACTATGACAAGGGAAAGCGCAAAGGCGTTTCCAAGAGTGCCGCCACTCATTGGCAACCAAAGACGGAACTTCAGGACCACTTGCGCAGGCCAACGTGTACTTGCCGGAGTTCATCGCGGCTTGCAATGCGCGCTTTGCGAACGACGCACGTTATCGAAAAACCTGACCCTCTCCTACAACAACATGATCTATCAGATCAAAACCGAGCGCTCCGCCTACACCATGCGTCAGGTACAGGTGGAAGTGCGGGAGCGGCACAGCGGCGAGATCACGATTGAATCCAAGCACCAGCCACTGCAATACACGATCTACCAAGAACAAGAACAGCAACCTGGTCCTGTACCATCACCTCCCTGGCGCCGCTTCCACTTCAGCCAGAACTCAATGCAAGCAAAAGAGCGCCATGGAGAAGTCTGTATGGTGCGCAAGTAGAAGGTGACATTTCAACTTTGGGTTTACAAAAAAATAATTTCTGTTGACAGCTTTGTGGGCCGCGTGTAAATTGCGTGACGAATTTTGTACTCGTTCACGGCCAACTCCACTCCCCTCCGGCGTCGACTCGTTGAACCTCTACAGCCTCGTGTTTTGCAAGAACATTCGGTTAGTGTTTTCGGATTCATACAAAAAACTGAAGGCCCCGTAATCAGTTGTAGCTGACTACGGAGCCCATAGAGAACACATTGACTCTGCAGCAGTTTGTGCAAAGGATGCGTCTGCAATCCCATCTTAACGCAAACTCTCAGAGACTCAAAATCAAAGATCAATTGAAACTCATGGGCTAACTCTGATCACAGTTCGATATCACGAGTAAACCCCGTGCGGTTTTGAAATTACGGTGGACCACCGTTATGAGACGGATGTGTGCTTTCGATCTACGCACGTCCACGGAATTGTCTCGAACGAGTCCACGCCAACCGATGACGAAAGCGCAGTTGCGACAGCGAGGAGCTTATGTCTGCACAAAAGAAAAGAGTAAAACGGAACTCGGCCTCCCCGAATAGAAGACGCAATCTTTTTATTGGTTGCGGGATCTTGTGCCTTTCGCTCTTCAGCGCGGCTGTTGCGACATGGAATCCTTTGAAGCCGACTAATCATGACTTCAATCGTACCGGAAACAGTTCCGGTCCAATCGCTGTCGCCCCATCGAGTCCGCTGCCGTTAGCGAAGGAATATATTTACGCTGGGAGCAAATTGATTGCGACGGAAGAGCCAAATACGGCGCCGACGGTCAGCATCACGAGCCCGGCCAATAATGCGGTGTTCACAGCACCGGCCAGCATCACAATCAACGCCAGCGCCAGTGATGCAGATGGGACCATCACTCAGGTGCAGTTCTACGAGGGCGCCAATTTACTGAACACCGATACGGTCGCTCCATTCACTTTTACGTGGAACAATGTTGCCGCCGGCACCTACTCACTTACTGCCAAAGCCACCGACAACAACGGTGCGTTGACTCCTTCCGCTGCCGTTACGATCGTGCTCAATGCGCCACCGACGGTCAGCATCACGAGCCCGGCAAATAATGCGGTATTCACGGCACCGGCCAGCATCACGATCAATGCCAGCGCCAGTGATGCAGATGGGACCATCACGCAGGTAGAGTTCTATCAGGGCGCCACGCTCCTGAACACCGACACGAGTGCTCCCTACAGTTTCACCTGGAATAGTGTTCCTGCTGGTAGTTACTCGCTCACTGCTAAAGCCATCGACAATCGAAATGCAGTGACGCCTTCTGCTCCGATTAATATCACGGTTAATCCAGGATGTACTCCGCCGGCAGGGATGATAATCAGTGAGTTTCGTTTGCGCGGACCGAATGGCTCCCACGACGAGTACATTGAACTTTATAACAATACCGATTCAGGTATCACCATCTGTACTGCTGATGGGTCCCCCGGCTGGGCGCTCGTTTCGTCAGAGGGAATCACGAGGTTTGTACTCGCGGCCGGTACGACGTTCCCGGCCCGCAGTCACTACCTGGCAGTAGGTGGTGGTTACAGTTTGTCGGGGTATAGTGGTTCAACTCCCGGCGATCTGAGCTACATTTCAGACATTCCGGAAAACAGCGGTCTCGCGCTATTCAACACCTCGAACTCGAGCAACTTCACGCTTGCAAACAGATTTGACGCGGTTGGCTTCACCTCATCGAACAGCCTCTACAGAGAGGGGGCCGGTCTCGCCTTACTCGGCGCCAACACTGGGCAGTACTGCTTCTTTCGTAAGCTCAACGCCGGCCCACCGCAGGATAGCGGAGACAATCCGGCGGACTTCACTTTCATAGCTACAGACGCTGGTGTCTATGGTTCGCTCATCGCCATTCTCGGCGGCCCGGGGCCAGAAAACCTCGCCAGTCCGATCACGCGCACTGCCTCTTTGCCCGTTACGAATCTAGATCCCGCAGTCGGCCCGGCGGTCGCGCCCAATCGCGTTCGAGATACAACGGCAATTGGTCCCAACGCCGCGGCCGGCACACTCAGCATTAGACGAACCATAACAAATAACACCGGCGCAAATGTGACTCGTTTGCGGTTCAGGATCACGGATATCACTACTCTCAACACGCCCGGTTATTCGCCAGGTGGTCCTCAGGCAGACATGCGGGTCCTGAGTTGCAGTGATTTCACTGCAACGATTACCGGAGGTCAGCAGGTTCTGGTGCGCGGTACGACATTAGAAACTCCACCCGCACAAGGAATGGGCGGAGGATTGAATTCCAGCCTGGGAGTTGGAGTGATTTCTCTATCGCAACCGCTTGCACCCGGCCAAAGCATAAGTGTTCAGTTCTTGCTTGGCGTACAACAATCTGGAAGTTTTCGCTTCTTTTTCAGCGTCGACGTGTTGCCTTGATTTCTGCCTACAGGAGAACGAGATGAGTTTCATAAAAAAACGTTTATGGGTAATTGCGCCAGTTCTGTGCTCGGTAGTAGCCGCTTTGGTTGTAGCAAAGGCTGCATATGTCCCCGTTCAAGAAAGCACATGGCAGCAAACAGATTTAGCGTTGGGCCAGCCTGCTGTCTACCCGGATTCGATTGAGGAAGTATTGCTAGTGCTGACCGGCAGCGGATTCGCTCCTGCTGAAGCGAGGCCGCACGGCAAGAAGTTTTTGCTCTCTTTAGACAATCGCACTGAGGTGAAAGAACTCACTCTTCGAATGGCGCGAAGTGATGGTGTTCAGATTCGTGAGATTCATGTGCCGGCAGGCGGGGGAGATTGGAGTGAATTGTTTGAATTGTCCCCGGGTACTTACAAGTTATCTGAGGCAAATCATGAAAGCTGGTTGTGCACGATCACCATTAAGGAATGACGTCCATATGGACGAAACGCCAGCGCGTGAAATGACCATTACCGATTACTAATGTCATCAAGAGTGATTTGTGACTGGAGCTAAACGACATGAAAAGACTTACTGTACGAAGAATCTCCGCGGACGTGTTCAAGCTCGGCTGTGTTTGCCTGGCAATCTTCTGCTTCGCAAACGCCTCTAGAACCGTAAAGGCGCAGTCGGCCGAATTCACTCAGAACACGCCCCAAAGCCACGATGTCACATTGGACGTTCCGTTGGTTAATTACGCGGGACGCGGCGGTGGCCTACCCGTGAGATTGACGTACTCCACAGCAGGACTGTGGCGAATCGGTTTCATCAACTCGGTGCCGTTCGGAACAAGTATTCGGCGCAGTGTGAGTGAAGCAATCTATGCAGAGCATTCGACTGCTGGTTGGACCACAAGCATGGATATACCAAAAGTTGAGTGGCCCAGACAGAATGATGTCTACTGGTACACCGGCAAAACATACACTCAGGGCACATTGTCGCCTTTTACATATCGTGTGGCCCAGCTTTTCATGCATATGCCCGATGGGTCGGTGCATGAAATGCGCAAGACGTCGGATGCTGTCTACCAGGACAACGGATCCATTAACATGGTGGGAATTTTCTACTCCGTTGATGGTTCGCGAATGCGCTACGACAGCAACGGCCAGAATTCGGGGACGCTGTATCTGCCGGACGGCACGCGGTACATCATAGGCGCCCCTACTTCTCAGTACATCGATCGCAACGGCAACACGCTGAACTTCGACCACAGCACCCGGAAGTGGACGGATACGATGGGTCGTGAACTCAACATGCCGTGGCCAGCGAATCCGGGTCCGGGCGATTACACGTACTCTCTGTTGGGAGTTAATGGATCCACCAACGTCTACACGATTAAATTTCGATCACTTTCCGCGGCGCTGACGCCGGATGCTCAGGGAGGAACTCCTGCTCTAAGAGTACTGGCGAGTCATTACCTGTCGTTTCCTGACCAGAACCCAACGGGCACGGGTGGCACCAACTTTCCGCAACCCAATTCGAGTGGCGCGCTATTCTTTTCTACCTATAGTGATCCTGAGGAGACATCGTCAAGTTTCACGTATGTAGTTGGCCGCGGGCAACAAGCCTTCGCGACCTTCAATCCTACCGTGCTTACGGAAATCGTGTTGCCGACGGGTCAAAGTTATAAGTTCTCTTACAACGTCTATGGCGAGCTGGATAAGGTGATTTATCCAGCTGGAGGATATCAGCGTTACCAGTATGACATGGTACCTTCGGTTAGCTTTATGACAGATCCGTATACGGAAGGTAATCGCGGCATGATTTCACGCTCGCTCAGCCCTAACGGGACGGGTGGAGCTGATGAGTCGAAATGGGAGTATTCGAAGAGCTTTAGTCCGATGATAGTGACGGCCCCGGACAAAACTCGTACCGAAGTCTATCTGTTTTATCCACTGACCAACTTTGACAATCAATTTGGCTACCGCGATTCGCGTCAGGGATTGTTAGCCGAGCAGCGCGTGTACGCGCCCGAATTGCAAGGCGGCGCGATGTTACGCCGCACGCTTTACCAATACGGGCAAACCTCCTCGGTCACCGCTAAACCGACGCCTAATGGAATCTCTAACCCCGGAACCTATACCGCTTATCGGAACCCCCGGATCGAAAAGAGAGTGGATATCATACTCGATACGGGCGGTGACGCTCTCGCAAAGACGACGATCTACGGGTACATCGACAACACCTTCCAGTTCTCAACAGGACTAGACCTAAACTCTGTCACGGAGACCAATTTTCAATCTGTTCCCGAGACCACGGCGAAGGAAGGAGCGATTACGGATATCCTGGCGGGAACAACGGCAAGCAAGGTCGAGACAACCTATCTGAACACTGCCACATACCGCAACCGGAACATTCTTGGCCTGGCCACGTCGGTTGTAGTCAAGGGGATTGTTCAAGGAACTCTTCAAACCGTTGCGCGAACCGACTATTCGTATGACGAGTTGGCCTATCCGCTGCTGACGTACGGAGATTTAACAGGCGCGGACTACACCAATCCACTGACGGATGTCAGAGGCAACGTTACTACTACCAAACGTTTTGTCACCCTCACTCCTGGTGCGGAGGTCTTTTTACAGACTCACGCCCAGTTTGATCAGTGCGGCAATCTCCGGAAGAGCTGGGATGAACGGGGCAACCTGTCAGAAACAGAATACTCATCGGATTACAAGCACGCTTATGCTACACAGACCACTACTGCCATACCCGATCCGGGTGGTACCCACGGCTCAAACAGTGCTTTCGTCTCGACCAGCACATTTGATGCGAGCACTGGTTTGTTACTCACCAAGACCGATCACAACGGACAAACGACTTCGTACAGTTACCAGGACGATCAGACAAACTACGATTCTTTGAACCGGCTGCGCAAGGTGACTCGTCCAGACGGAAGCTGGACCAAGTTCACTTACAATGATGTTGTCGGAAATCTTTTTATTCTGACGGAAAAGGCCCAGGATGCCGAGCGCACGACAAAAATGTATGAGTATGTAGATCCGATGGCGCGCCCGAGCCGGACGTTCGTCAGCGAAAACGCTTCCAGCTATATCGTGACCGACACATTGTATGATCAGATGGGACGCGTCTCGATGGTCTCGAATCCCTATAGGACCACAATCCTAAACGGCGTGGCTCAGCAATCAAATACGGATTATTGGATTACTTCAGAATACGATCCACTCGGCCGGACAACGATCACCACTGCTCAAGACGGATCAAAGGTCCACACAGATTATAATGGCGTTTACACGACAGTCACCGATCAGACTGGTAAGCAGAGGCGTCAGAAATTAGACGCTTTAGGGCGGATCATACGCGTTGATGAGCCGGACTCCAGTGGCTCACTGGGTACATTCGACGCTCCTACTCAGCCCACGTCTTACGAGTATGACACGCAAGGTAACCTGGTCCATGTAATCCAGGGCTCCAGCCCAATCCAGGAACGCTACTTCAAATACGATCCGTTGAATCGACTCACCTATGAACATCAGGTCGAACAAGTAGCGGCGTTTACGGCTTCCGATCCCGTCACTGGACACAGTAGCTGGTCGCGTAAGCTGGTCTACGACGAAACGTTTGACACAGTCACCTACTCAGGTCTGCTCACCACCGTTTCCGACGCGCGCAACGTTCAGACGAAGTTCCGTTACGACAATCTGAATCGCACTTACCAGATAAACTATTCCGACGATACGCCGGCGATCACCAACAAGTACGACCAGTTTCGACAGAACTACTTGAACAAGGGGCATTTAACTGAAGCGCTGACAGCCGCTGCCGGCTCAATACCAGCTACCGGTCAGCGTTATAACTTTGATTCAATGGGCCGTATAGCCAGTAGCGAGCAGACAGTTGACGCGCAGACGTTCACGATGTCGTATGGCTATAACCTGGCAGGTGCTTTAACCAGCGAGACGTATCCCTCGGGCCGCGTCGTTAATTATGCTTACGACGAAGGAGCCCGACTGTTGGAGGTTTCGAGTGGTACGACTATGTATGCCAGTCAGCTTGATTACACCTCCTCAACCGGCCAGTTGAAATCGTTGTCTCTGGGTAACTCCGCTGTTGAGAGTTACGTTTACAACTCGCGCATGCAGCTTCAGAGTCTTGATCTGACCAAAGACGGTAATCAACTTCAACATTACGATTACAAATTTGGCGTCTACAATTCTGCCACAAACACGGTGGATGAGAGTAAGAACAACGGGCAGCTTGCGCAGGTCGAATCATTTGTCGGCTTACAGAAAAAGTGGCAGCAGGACTTTGCTTACGACAGTGTGGGACGCCTCTCCTCCGCCCGCGAGTTTCGCGGTGACAACGGCCAGCAGAGTTACCTGGTCCAGTACGATTACGATGTCTTCGGCAATCGGTATCAGAAGCAGTCACGTAATGCCAATAATCCGTTTGTCCAGGTTTGGGTGGAAGACAACGAGATCGACAAGGCCACTAACCGGCTCAGCACGGGTGCAATCTACGACAACGCCGGCAACGTCACAACCGATTCCAAGTTTCGCAATCGGAAGTTTCAGTATGACGCCAACAATCGTCAAAAGCGGAGCACAAATCTGAATGACACCAATCCCGTCGACAGCATTTTTGATGCTGGTGGGCAACGTGTCGCTACACAGATCGGTGTTTCGTTAACTAGCGTGCTTGTTTACGACGCTATGGGGAAACTGGTCGCAGAGTACAACTCCGCGACGGTGTCAGGTGGTACGCAATATATATTGAACGATGCGCAAGGTTCTCCGCGGCTGCTTAGCAACCCTCAGGGAGTAGTCGTCGCGCGTCATGATTACCTGCCGTTCGGCGAAGACGTATTGAATGCGGTAGGGATGCGCACCTCGGTTTCAGGGTATGGCGGAACCGACGCGCTTAGACAGAAATTTGCCGGGATGGAGACGAACGAAGCGACCGGCATGGCACACACGCTGTGGCGGCAGTACGATTCATTAAGCGCGCGCTGGACCGCGCCTGATCCCTACAACGGAAGTATCGAGAGAAGTAGTCCCCAGACCCTCAACCGTTACACGTACGTCAATAATGATCCGGTTAATAAGGTCGACCCAAGTGGTCTAATGCTTTCTGATATTGGCGTGTACCAAACAAGCAATCCGGAAGTGGCCGCCAAAATAGAGCGGGCCATCGAACAAGGTATCAAGAACTGGGTAGCGCAGCGACAAACTTCAACTAACATAAGAACTGCGACGTCAATGGCGTGGCTTGGCAGAGCAATAAATGCGGGGGTTGACCGAAGGACGGGACATTCGAACAGCAATGTGACAGTCACGGCTCAAGTGACAAGAAGGATCTTGATAATTGTGGGAGATGCGGGATTGCTCGACCACAGCGTGGGCAGGAACTTTGAACGAGTGGCTGAGACTAAACGGACTGAACTGGAGGCGCAGGGATTCTCGGTAGTTATACAGCGGGCTTCTACCATTGAAGATTTCAATTTTGCCCTGATTGATAATGGTCTGCTCTCGGGGGTCGAATATATAGGGCATGCGAGCTGGAACCAGCTTTTCGTAGGGGAGCGGCCTGGCCGCGAAACAAATCTGATGATTTCGGATGTCCCATCGCTCTCCGGCGCAAAGCTTGCTCCTGACGCCTACATCAAACTGAATGCGTGCTATGCTGGATCCGGGGGGTTAGATTCGATCGCCGGAGCGATGGCTACTCATTTCAGGTTGCCGGTATTTGCGTTCGACGGAGGCACCTTATTTTATGGCAGTCCCAATCCCGTTCGCGGGTCGGGTGGAACCCGGCCACCGGACACCGGACCGTTGTACCTACTTGAGGATCGGGGCACTCGGTTCGTACAGATTAGACCGTAACGGAGATACTTATGAAAACGAACATGATTGCTACATTGTTATTATCGCTACTGGTTTCGGTGGCGTGTGATAGCCGGGGAAAAGCGCATACCATAGCCTCAGGTCCCACGTCTGCTGCACCTATCGGCCAAGTGCAGCAGCTAACAGACGATGATGTCCGCGCCCTTTGCAATCGGGTGGCAGAAATCAAGGTACTGCCAATGAAAGATGAGAAAGGCATAGACGCAACCGTAGACAGTCTCATGACTGCGGGCGTGCGGGCAGTACCCTGTCTGATCGACAAAGTAACCGATGAAACGCCGATGGTTGACCCTCGCCAGGCGCCCAGATATAAAGACACTAGGGTCGGCGATGTAGCATTTTTCATGATAACTCGCATCGCTAACCTGGACTATGCAGTTGTGTTGCCTCCGGAGGTAACGGCCAAATTACCCAACCAGGGCGTTTATGCGTATTTCGAATACGTCGAGAAGCCGAAGAATCGCAAGACACTCCAAAATAGTTTGTCCGTCTGGTTTCAGCAGTCATTTCCGGACGCCGGAGCGCAAAAAAAGCCGAGTCGCTGATCGTCCCTGGCATCGCTTATGGGGATGCACGTCAAATGCTTACAACTGAGCACTTCAAGCACAACATACAACGCATGCATATGCTTTTGGGTTAAGCTTTTTCGTAATTGTTGAAAACATAAAGCTCGTAAGTCCGACTCCTAAGCGAGAGGTCGCGCGTTGGGATCGCGCCGGGGCACCACTCTTCCTGGGGAGATTTGGAACATCGCCTTCCTCTGCAGGCTTTGGGCAGTTCCATTATCGCGCAGACTCTTAGACCACCACAAAATTTAATAGACAGTTATTGTAGGCGCCATGATAAACTTTCGTGGGCCAGTGATGGTGCCTTTCAGCTGTTTGTTTACGCTTCCCCCGACTCCTCGTTCCATAATGACGCGTCTCCAGTAGACCCGAGTTCTTGAGTAAACTTGAGTGAGTTTTTGGAATTCAGCCTGCGCAGTCGATCTTCACCTGGACCTTCACGACGTGATCAGATCCTGACACCTTGTTTTCTACTCTCGTCTCCCCATCGAAAAACCAAAGGAGATTAAAAGTGTTCACCCCTACGCTTCGCCCCTTCTTGTTGCTGCTAATTGCCGCATTCATTTCTTTTACCGTGGTGATAAAACATCCTGTCGCCGCACAAGTCAGTCAGTCTCTCGCTATTAATATCGCCGATAAAGGTGCTATACCGGGAGATACGATCGACGACGCTCCCGCTTTTAGACAAGCTCTTCAGGAACTTGGTGGTGAGGAAGGCTCAGGCGGAACAATTCTTGTTCCTCCCGGCCGTTGGTTGATTTCGTCAGAGGTCACTGCGCCGTTGCTCACCGGAAAGTCAATTCGTCTCGTTGGGATGGGTAGTGATTCCGTGATCGTTGTTAACACACCAGGCTTGAAAACGTTCTATCTCGCGAGTGCCGAGAGTGTGATCTTCGAAAGATTAACGTTCGTTGCCGGGAATAGTACCTCCGCTGACGCTGAGCACGTTATCAGAATTGATGGCGCGAAGTTTGCCACCATCAAAGACTGCAACTTTTATGGCGTCGGGACTGCAGGATCGAACGGCCGCCATTCGGCTATCTGGTTTTTCAATAGCTTCGGAATTCTCGAACGCGTTGGCTTTTACGGTACGGCGTCCGCACAAGGTTCCGTGGTGCTCTTTAGCAGTTTTCGTGGTGTGGTAGTTCGGGATGTAACGTTTCTTGATTACGGTACTCACAACGGCACCCTGTATTCGAAACTGCCTGGCTTGCCCACGAATTCCTGGTTAGAGGTAAGAGATCCAGTTTCCTCGGTTCAAAACGCAGCCACGAACGGTTCGGCAGTGGTGATCGAAAACTTCGTGGGCGACGAAGGAGCCGTCTTTCAGATCTTTATTAACCCCGCTGCCGGCGGAACAGGTCGACGAATTCATTCGGCACGACTTTCAAATATCAATTCGAACGTCTCTGGCACCATTGGGCTGGGGGTGCTCGCATCAGACGTGGATACATTTGATCTTAAGCACTCGTGGTTTGGTTACACTTCGGCAAGCACAGCGGCTTTTCGCTTGCACGGCATTAAGAAAGCAACGCTGTACGGCATCAAGTTTGGCCAGGGCGTCGATCGTTATGAGATAGACAGTAGTAACGAAAACGTAGAGATCGTCGCGTCATCAGCATCCTCTCGCCTCTGCTCTGCACAGACGTGTCGCGTATCCGACGGCTATGCCGGGGCTGCTTCCCAGGGCGGTGAAGTAACAGGCAGCGGTATAAAGAATAAACTGGCTAAATGGTCCAGCTCGAGCAATCTTGGACCATCTTCAATCTCAGATGAAGATGGTGTCGTGAAATTCACCGGAAATACGGTCACCTTCGCCAACCCCGGTGGGGTAGTTTTCGAGGGAACTGCCGCCTTTTCGGGTAAGGTGAACCTCGGTGGAAGTCCGATCTTGCCGGTGGTATCCGCAGAATCCGATCTCGTGCTTGGCGCCTCGCATGCGATAGTTCTGGCAAACGCGACTGCCGGTACAAGAACCATCTACCTGCCAAACCCGGAAGCAAATGTGGGAAAGACGTACACGATTAAGAAAATCGACTCCTCTCCAAATGCCGTAAAACTGGATTCGAGCACGTTTAGTAAGGATAAGGCCAATATTGACGGTGCGCCGAACTATTTCATGACCACTCCCTACGCGAGTATCACTGTGATTAGTCAGGGCGGGCACTGGTGGATCATCTCGAAGCTTAATTCGGATTCCGTCGTGCAAGTAACCAGCACTGCCTTAAAGGTGAATGAAGGAGCCGGTTTTGCGACCATCTCGGTCACTCGCGTCGGAGATGCTTCGAAACCAGCTATGGTCCATTTCGCCACTACTGATGAGGCCGGATTGCAGAATTGCACTCTCGCAAACGTCAAAGCATCTGAGCGGTGCGATTACGGTACCACCGTTGGTACATTGCAATTCGCGATTGGAGAGTCGGTCAAAACTGCCACGATTCCGATAGTGAATGATGCGCTCGTGGAAGGTGATGAAACTTTCACCGTGAAATTGAGCGATGTGATTGGCGCCAGGCTCGGTGCAGCGAATGCGGCCACGGTCACTATTGTCGAGAACGACACTTCGGCCACAGCGCCGAACCCCCTCAATGACGTGCCCTTCTTCGTCACTCAACAGTACATCGACTTCCTCGGCCGCTTGCCCGATACCGTCGGGCTGGCGAATTGGACCACTACCTTACGTAATTGCCCAAACGACGGCTTCGGAGAGAATTCAGACTGCGGTCGCGTGCACGTCTCCTCCTCTTTCTTTCTTTCCGAAGAATTTCGGGGGCGTGGCTACTTTGCCTACAAGTTCTATGAAGTAGGCCTCGACCGCCGCCCGACCTATGCTGAGTTTGTTCCTGACATGGCCGAGATTGGGGGATCTCAGTCGCCGGAGGCGGAAGCGCGCAGCAAGGCTATTTACACCAATGCCTTTGTGCAACAGCAGGAATTTAAGAATCGCTACGATGCGTTGTCCAACAGTGCATATGTAAACGCCCTCGAGACCAATGCGGAAGTGACGCTGACAAACAAGGCCGAACTGGTCAACGCGCTGAATGCAAATCAGAAGACGCGAGCACAAGTGCTGCGTGAGATTGTGGAGCTGCAATCAGTCACGGATAAGTTTGTGGTGCGCGCGACGGTAGCAATGCAGTACTTCGGGTACCTGCGGCGCGACCCAGACGCGATTGGATATAACAACTGGGTCGCCACACTGACCGCAGACCCGAGCAACTTCAATCATATGATCTTCGGCTTTGTCTATTCGGAGGAATACCGCCACCGCTTCGGTTCGTAACTTTTAGCGGTAAATCCGACTGCTAAGCGAGAAGTCGCGCGTCGGGATCGCGCTGGGGGGCCCATTCTCCCTACGGGAATTAGAACCTCATCTTTGTACTACAGAGGCCCGGTATCTGCCGGGAGTCGTACCACAGAGGCGCTTGAAAGTGCGTGAAAAGTGACTCTGGTCGGCAAAGCCTGCGGCGAAGGCGATGTTTGTAACTGCTACGTTCGAATCCATTAGTTCTCGACACGCATATTCGATCCGCACCCTCCGCAGATATTCTCCGACGGAAGTGCCGTAGTGTTTCCGAAACTCGCGCGCCAAGTGAACTGGGTGAACACCAGCTTCCGCGGCAATCTCTGAAAGCTTGTATGGTTCGGCGAAACGCTGTTCCAGGATCTTCCTGACCCTTTCAAGCCATTGCGGAAAGCGACGACCTGAGTTCGTCACTGATTGGCCCTCGAGCAATGCTTGTTCGAGTGCTTTCAATGACTCTTCGTCCATCTCACGAAACTTGTAATACATTCTCAGGAACAGCTCAGGTAGCGAATTTCCCGGAAGCGTTACGGCGAAGGAAGATAGCGATTTACTCTCTGAAGGGTGTAAGCCAGATCTGTTTGGGTCCAACAGAGTTAAGCTGACGACACTCTGTTCGTGCGGGTCGCCATCGTTTTGCGAAGGTGCAAGTTCGCTGATGTCGATATATAAAATCATCGTCATTGATAGCGAAGCGCGATCAAAGGATCCAGTTTCATCGCTCTCCGGGCCGGGAGATAACAGGCGAGCAGCGCCACCGCAATGAAAATCGTGATGATCCCGGCGAGAGTAATCGGGTCACGAGCGCTGACGCCGAACAATAATCCGCTTAACAACTGCGTCAGGACGAGAGCTCCCGCAAGCCCGATCGCGCCGCCAATGAGCACGAGGCGCAATCCTGTTCCCACTACTAATCTGAGGATGTCGCTGCTGTTTGCCCCCAATGCCATCCTTAATCCAATCTCATGCGTTCGTTGCGTTACCGAATAAGCTACGACCGAATAAATTCCAACGGCCGCCAACATCAAAGCAATTAACGCGCCTACGGCTAAGCAGTACGCCGTCATTTTCTTTGCAGACAACCGTTCGTCGACATATTGCTGCAATGGCTTTACCTTGAAGAGCGGCACCGAGGGATCCGCGGCGCTGACTTCCCCGCGGATGGCCTGGACCAAATCATCCGAGATGTAGTCAGAACGCGTCACCAGAAAAATATTGCGGACAGGTTCCTGCGCGTAAGCCACATGAACTTCGGGCTCAGCTCGTTCTTCCATGTCTTCATTGATGACATTCGCTAACAGACCGACGATTTCATATCGTTGACCATTGTTTAGGGAGAGGTGTTCGCCAATAGCCGGCCTACCCGCCAAAAACTGTTTGCTGAAGGCTTCGTTAACCAATGCAACTCGTGGTGCGTCCTCACGATCCTGTTCTGTAAATGCTCTGCCTTGTCGTAAGGGTGTGCCGATCGCTTCGAGGTATCTCGGCGTTACGGCTCGGAAGGTGACAGAGAACCGGCGTTCGTCGGCAAGCACTGTGTTGGCGACGCCGGTGACCTGACGGCGCAGGTAGACGTACCCGAGCGGCACTGAAGTAGCTATGCCCACATCGGCGATTCCCGGCAGTGATGAAACTCTCCCGGTAAGCTCGTCCGCAAAATTATTTCGAGACTGCGCGGCCTGGTATCTTTCACCTGAAAGAGTTAGCTGCATGGTCAGGACGTTAGTAGCGTCGATTCCGAAATCCGTTTGCAGTAAGGTTTGAAAGCTTCGGAACATGGTTCCAGCACCCGCCAGCAGGATGACGGAAAAAGCCACTTCAGAGATCACCAGCCAGCGCGTCGCACGACCTGAGCCCTTGCCGAGGACACTTGGACCATCATCCTTCAGCAGTTGATTGATCTCGACTCTGGTTCCGATTAACGCGGGAATCAAGCCGCACAGAATTCCAGTCAAAACCGAGACGGTCAGAGTGAATTCGAGGGCCGGCTGATCGATTCCCATCTTGCTCCAGCCGGGAATAAATATCGAGAAATCCTGCGGCATGGATTGCAGTGCTTTGATCCCGAAATAAGCCAGGACCAGTCCGATGCAGCCCCCGAGAATTGAAAGTAAAAGACTGTGAGCAAACAGTTGCCGCATCACGCGAGCACGACTGGCGCCGAGTGCGAGTCTGATCACGATATCTCTTTGCCGGGCCGCCGCGCGCACGAGAAGGATATTGGCGACGTTGGCGCACGCGACCAGCAAAACGAGCAACACTGAGATAAACATGAAAGGGACCGCGACTCGCACGACGCGCGTCGCGTCCTCTACCAGCGGCACCACGCGGACCTCGCGGCCGCGATTAGTGTCGGGATACTCAGACTGAAGTCTTATAGCAATTCGGTTCAGGTCTTCGGTGGCCTGCGTCAGACTTACCCCCCGGCGAGGCAAACCCACTACACGAAGATTATGTTCTCGGCGTGAACGATCATTCGGATCAGAAACGAGCGGTACCCAAAGTTGGCCGTCATCGACCGGATAGCGGAAGTGTTTTGGCATCACTCCGACGACGGTGTAGGTTTCTTCGTTGAGTTTGATTAAACGTCCGACGATTTGCGGATCGGCTGCGAAGCGAGTTTGCCAGAGAGCGTGGCTCAGAACGACGATGTGGTTTCTGCCGGGCTCGTTATCTGCCCTGGAAAAGGTTCGCCCGAGGGCGGCGCGCGTTCCCAGTGTGGTGAAGAAACCGGTGGAAACAAAATTTCCCGGCAAACTTTCCGGTTGCGAGCCGTTAGCCAGATCGAAGTAACTCGATTTGATAGCAACGAGGTCTTCAAAGGTTTGGTTCTGCTCTCGCCAATCGGCGAAATTGCCCGGCGCAACTGAGCCGCGAGTAACGCTTGTGTCAGGTTGGCGCTCAAAAACGCGGACCAGCCGGTCCTGGTTGGGAAAGTCGAAAGGGCGAAACGCAAGCAACTCGAGGGTGCTGAAAATAGTTGTGTTCACCCCGATGCCGAGACCCATAGTTACAATCACAATCAGGGTCACGCCAGGCTGCCTCAAGAGCATGCGAAACGCATAACGTAAGTCTTCCCAGAGTCCGGCGGTCTGGCTCGATTGGGGTTCCTGTCCTAATTCGATGGGTTCTGAATAAGTGCGTTCAAGCCCGCGCAGATCGCGGATCATTTCGTTCTGTCGAAACTCTGACAGAGTCTTTTGCACGGCCTCGTCTTCCGCGTAACCCTGGAGCACCAGATCTTCATAACGGTCCTCGAGGTGATGGCCCAACTCCTCAACGATTTCGGCCTCACGGAGAGGCAGTAAGGTTAGTTGAGAGAGAGCTTCACGGATTTCCTTCTTCCAGTCGTGCATCGTATTACTCGTTCACGCGGGATTAATGCCGGCGACGCGGTCCAACGCTGCAAAGAACTCTTTCCAGGTGAGGCGGTGTTCTTTCAGGATTTTTTGACCGGCGGCGGTCAATTTGTAGAAGCGGCGGCGGCGCTGGCTGGGCTTTTCCACCCAGTGGCCGTGGATCAGTCCGCGCTTCTCCAGGCGATAGAGCAGCGGGTACAGCGAGGCCACATGAAATTGAAGCACACCGTCGGAACGCTGCTCAATCAGCTTGGCGATCTCGTAGCCATGGCGGGGCCTATCTTCGACCAACGCCAGAATCAACATCTCCGCACTGCCGCGTTTAACCTCGCGATCCAGTATCGATGGCGTCTTCATATGTTGCATCGCCATATATACTTACGCTACATGAAACTGTCAAGGGATTTTTAGCTCGCGGTAGCTTTGCCCGAAGCGTCGTTACACATGCTCTTCTCTCTGTGCAACCTCTGCGTTCTTTGTGCCTCCGTGGTTGAAGATTGCTTAGGAAAAAACAACCACAGAGACACAGAGAACGCAGCGCAGCAGAGCCGCAACCAAAGTGGCTCCCACTACGCCGGAGGCGTTAGCGAATTTCAGCCCAGGGTTCTCGTTCCTCGAACCCTGGGGACTAGCACATCACCGCCGTTCTAACCCTGAAAGGGTTCGCCAACCGCCAAACCCTTTCAGGGTTAACCACGAAATAAATTTGCTCACCCAGGGTTCTCGTTCCTCGAACCCTGGGCTGAAATTAGCGAACGCCTCCGGCGTAGTGGGAAAACCTTCTCAGAAAAACGAGATTCTACGAACTTGCTACACAGAGGACGTAGAGGTTGCACAGAGAATCCCAGAACAAGGACTTTTTGTGCAAAGCCGTTCAGCGTACTGATTGAAGCCTCTGCTCGATCTCCGGAACAGACCGGATCTGAAAGTCGGGCTCCACAGTCTTCGCGAGTTCGAGTGCTCTTTCATAACTCGCACGGGCCTGTTGCGGTTGACCCATCGCGAGCAGAATATCTCCCAACGCCAGTTGCGTGCGTATGGAATCGGGCGCCAACGCAACCGCCGCCTGAGCTTCCTGCAACGCTTGATCGAGTTGGTTTGCCTGGGCCAGGTTTTGCGCCTTCTGTACCTTGCTGATCGCAGCCGCCATTGGCATATCAAACTTCCCGTCAAATACAAAAACACCGCGATCGATCACCGCTGTTGGTTTGAGAAGCTTGAACTGCCCGTAAGGATCAAGGGGTCCCGGCCCGAATTCGAGACCCGATAAGTTGCTGGCGCTAACCAGCACTGGTCCATCTATCGAAGCTGGAACGCCAATCGGCTCGTTTAGCCAAAGCGTGTTGATTGTCGGCAGGGGCTTACATGGTATGCCGTAATAACTCGGCTCCGCGACGCCGGCTGCGAAATACACGAACCAACACTCTTTCACACCACGCGCATCGAGATACTGCTTGACACTCTTCAGTTGTTGAGCCCAATCGGCGTTCGAATCGGTTAAATACTTATGTGTTTGCGACGGTCCGCCCCACAGCTCGTTTCCATACGCGATGTAGTTTGGGAACGCCATCATCGATGAAGCCACATGGACCAACAGCAACACTACAAGCGCGTACGTCCACTTTCGACTCTTCTGCACTAGCGCCCACATCGCACCGCCGATGAGTACATACAGAAACACGTAGACGACCAGAATGTGTCGCACACCGATGTTCATTCCTACCGTCATTGCAACCATCAGATAAAAGATTACCGGCACAACGAGGAACACGATTTCTCGCCAGTGATTCAAACTACGAGTGGCAACCACACCGAGACTCAACAGAAATAGCGCGAGGACACCGACGGTCGATTTGATCAGAAATGCGACGGGAAAGTAGAACCACACGCCGTGTGCGTACACTTTGCCGAGCACGTAGCTCGTGTAGTAATTCGCCGTGAGTTTTACATCGACTAGCCCGTAAAGATACGACTCAGGAAGTAGGTGGAATCGAGCCGCTGTCGAGATGGGCCAGGCTTCGTAAGGTTCCAACCCTTTCACATACTCGGCCAGTGGTGGATTCAGTTGCAGACCGCCGGGTCGTGCATCGTAACGAAACCTGTAGAACGACCATAGAACGAGGCAACCGATGAGCGTGATGAGCACAAACGAACCAAAGGTTTTTAGTGCACGACCACGGATCTCGACAAAGGAGAGTAAGAACAGGATCGGGAGGACCAGGAGTCCGGTGTGTTTGACCGCCAGTACAAGTCCAACCGCTATTCCGGCTACGATCAGTCGCAAAGCTGACGGAGACTTCAGAAACCGGTAGTACAAATAAACGCTGAGAAACATGAAGCAGGCGAGTCCTACGTCAGTTGTGATCAGAGCGCCGTGGGCCAGGAGATTTGGATCGAAAGTAAGCAGCGTGAGCGCAATGAACGCGGCGCCGGTTCCAAACATCTCTCTCGTTCCGAAGAACACGACCAACGCGGTGAGCAATGTCAGAATTGCTGCAGCCGTGCGGGTGCGCGCGAGAATCTTGTCAGCATCGTTCTGATAGAGAAATTCCTTGCCGCGCAGAAATGCGTCCTCCTTAAAGAAGCGTTCCTCAAGCGCGGGAGACTTCAGCGGCCACCATAACAGAGGCACCGTCGCGAGCAGTTTCACGAGTGGCGGATGTTCCGGATTCAGGCCGAAATCAGCATGAGTCCACGAGCGATATCCGGTAAAAATGTGATTCGCCTCATCCCAAGTCTGCGATTCTCTGCGCACGGAAAAGAACAATTGCAAGCTGAGTAGAATCAGCAGGAGACAGAGCACAGGAATTTCATAAGTGTTGTGGCGTATACTTGGCGGCATCGTTTTTGGCGGACGCGTCAGTGTACGACAGGATTTACTAAAAAATCCTGTCTAAATATTTTTGATGTGAGGTAGAGATTATGAATCCTGCTATTCGCCGTTACCTGATTTATGCTGGCGTGTTGCTCATCGTGTTCTTGCTCGGCCTCATCCCGATGTGGCTCAAGGGTCGGACCACCGCAAACAGTCTCGCAGAGGCAGAGCACCAGCTAGTCCTTTCGAAAACGCAGAACGATCTTGCGTCTGCAGCGATCGATGCGCGACGTGGAGACTATGAGCCAGCGCGCCAGGCCCTCAGCAGGTTCTTCACATCCGTTGCCGACAACTCGAACTACACAGAGGCACAAAGAAACAGCATGCAGCCATTGTTTGCCGGTCGCGACGAGCTCATTACTCTGCTGGCGCGGAACGACCCTGCCTCCGCAGACCGCCTGTCGGATTTGTTTGTCTCGTACCGGAAAATCATGGAAGCAAAACCTTAGCACGAAGAGTCGTTTTTAGAGGTTTCACCTAACCTCCGAGTTTGTATGTGATCCTATTTCACCTTCTCGAATTCGCGCTTCGCTTCGATCAGGATCGGTAGGTCCTGATCTGCATCTTTCCAGAGCGTGAAGAAATCCTGATACGACTGCCACGCCTGGGCCGCGTCGCCCTGCATGGCTGAGCCTCGCGCGAGGGTAAGGTGCGCCAGTGGCCAAAGTAACGAAAGTGGACCTTGACCACGATGGTCCAAAATGCTGCGCGCTTCCGCCGCCGCTTGTGTGCCCTGGCCCAACTTCAAATAAACCATGCTGCGTAATGTTTGTGGTGAAAGCAGTGCTGCAGCTTCGTACCGTTTTGTTGTTTCCAGAAGCTCGAGTGCGGCCTGGGCGTTGTTCCGGCGTAGTTGAATTGCCGCTTTGATTTCCGGCAGCCAGACCTGATTCACCAACGTGTCTTTCGGATGCTTCTGCTCGATCTCCTCGATCAGCGTTTGCGCTTTACCTGCTTCACCAGCAAGCGCGAATGCAAGGGCGACGCGCGTGAGAACGTTCCGATTACGTTCGACATTCAGCGCCGACTGCGCCAACGTCAACGATTGCGCAAACTGGCCCAACCACGCTGCACGCAGCGCCTGATCCGCGGTATACCCGGCTATTACTTCTTTCGCGTCGGCCCGAAGCGCGAGTTCAATCGCACGGCGCAAATCTTCACCTGACTCGCGCCACCTGCCCGCAAATGCTGACGATTGGACCAGCCAGTAAACCGCACGGTATTCGTCAGTTCTTCCCTTCGCCCACGCGATCTGCTCCTGTGATCCCGAAACATCACCACTGACGAAAGCCACGGTGTAGAGTCGCTCACGAATACTCGTGCTATCCAACTTTTGCCCCAACGCCTTTTGGCAAACGTCTCGCGCTTCGTCGAAACGATTGAGTCCGATCAACGCCTCCGCCAGGTTTCCGGGCCAGATCGTCGTGTTTGGATTCAGTCGCTGCGCTTCGCTCGTGGCTGCAACGGCTTTTTCGAACTGACCCGTGATCGAATAGAGGTTGCCGAGATTCCCTGGCCCACGCGCGGCACGCGGATAACTTCGCACATACGCCTCCTGGCCCTCAATCGCCTTCTCCAACTCACCCGTCACGATCTGGTAGTAGAAATATGTAATGCGCGCGCGTTCATCTTCACTGACGCGGTTGCTCAAAGCGAATGCCTTCGACAAACACTCGGCGGCTAGCCCCGGCTGACTCGTGTTGGCGTACTGGAGTGCGAGTCCGAGCCAGGCCACGGCGAAGTTGGGATCCATCTCGGTGGCGCGTTTGTAGAATTCGATCGCCTTGAAGAATTGCCCTCTGTCCTGTTCGCTTCTTCCCAGCGCATACTCCTTCAACGCTTCCAGCGATGAAGTGGTTACTTCCAACTTAGCGTCAAACTTCTGAATCGAGCTCAACTCCTCGCCAAGTTTCTCGCGCAACTCTGTTGTCGCACGAGAGAGCGCTTTGAGCACCTGATCTTTGCCTTCAGCTTCAACCTGTACGAGGGCGAGTTGATCACCGGTCTGCCCGTTGAGCGCTTCGAGCGTAATCGAATAGTTGCGCTCAAACTTCACGATCGTGCCGGCGATGAATGCCTTCAATCCCTGTCGCTGACAGATCTCGCGCGCCCGCTCACGAGTGACACGCTCGTCAGGCGAAAGACTCATGAGCTGTAACGTTGCGCGCGTGCGTGTCTCCGGGAAGATGTCGAGAAAAGGCGATTGCTGTAACTGCACTGCGAGACCTTGACGAAGCGTGTCATCAAAGACGGCCTCGCCGGTTTTGTTCTCGAATTCAGTGAGCAGGATCGTGTCTTTATCGGTCAGTGGTGCAACACGCGTGTGCTTGAAATACCAAAACACTGTGGCGAATGCTGCGAGTGCAAATACTCCTAAAAGCATCAATGCACCGCGTTTGTGCAGCTTCACCTGATTGACGATGTACTCCGCACTCGAAACTGGATAACGCCCGCTTTGAGTTGTAGCCGTTTGACGAACCAACTCGGGCTGCTGAAACAAAGCGGTGCGATCGTTCTCCGCCTGGTTTTCCAGTTGACGCTTGAGGCTCCGCATGTCGTTCAACATGTCGGTGGCCGTCTGATAGCGTTTGTCCGGATTCTTTGCGAGCGCCTTGTCGATGATCCGTTCCAACTGTTCCGGTACGTGCTCGACAAGCTTTGATAGCGGCGTGTGCGGTCGTTCTTGAATGGCGATCAACTGCTGTAACTGATCTTTCCCTTCGAAAGGAACGCGCCCGGCAGTCATCTCGTACAGCACCGCACCCAAACTCCAAATGTCAGTGCGATAGTCGATGGTCTTCACCGCCAGCGATTGCTCCGGAGACATGTAACTCACGGTGCCCATCACGATGCCTGTCTCTGTGTGAAGCAACTCGCTTGATGTGGTTGCGTTGCCATCCTGCTTGACGGGTTTCGCCAGACCGAAGTCGAGTACCTTCACGATGCTGTCGCGCCGGCGCAGCATGATGTTTTCAGGCTTGATATCCCGATGGATGACGTGCGCTTCGTGCGCCGCATTCAGAGCGGCAGCGACCTGGATGCCGATGTCGAGCACTTCGTGAAGATTCAAACGGTTGTTGTTTAAGTGTTCGCGCAGTGTGACGCCATCAACATATTCCATCGCCATGAAACGTGTTGAGTCATGCACGCCAAACTCGTAGATGGTGAGAACGTTCGGATGATTCAGGCCGGAGACCGTCCGGGCTTCGCGGATGAAGCGCTGCATCCATTTCGGATCAGCAGCGACTTCTGCAGGCAGTAGTTTGATAGCAACCGTGCGATTCAACTCGCTCGTATCCTGAGCGAGGTACACCTGGCCCATCCCACCCGTACCGATGTGCCCACGGATTTCGTAACGCCCGAGTTTTATGCCTTCTGCTAGTGGCACGTGTTAGAGCTGATATTTAGTAACGGCTGGAAGTAAAGCGTGTCATTTTAGAATCGCGCCCATTAATATAACAATAGTTGCTGGATCGTCGGCTGAATTTCAACTCTGCGTAGGCTCAGCGTCCTCTACGCCTCTGCGGTTTACCTGCATTTTCGTTTTCTTTTACCGCAGAGACACCGCGCAGCAGAGCCGCAACCGAAGTGTCTCCGTCTACGCCGGAGGCGTTCGTTCGCTAATTTCAGCCCAGGGTTCGAGGAACGAGAACCCTGGGTTAGCCAATTTATTTCGTTGCTAAACCCTGAAAGG